>NZ_JBIBAF010000004.1:0-494106 GCF_042899705.1 Streptomyces sp. NPDC013187
CGCCCCGACACCACCACCGGCGTCACAGCCAACGGCTCACCAGCCCCCAGCTCCCCGTCCTCCGAGACCGGCGCCTCCTCCAACACCACATGCGCATTCGTCCCGCCCATGCCGAAGGACGAGACGCCGGCCAGCCGCAACCGGCCGGTTCCCTGCTGGTCCGGCTGCGGCCAGGTCTCCAGTCGCGTGGACACACGCAGGTTGAGCCGGTCCATGGGGATGGCAGGGTTGGGCGTCGCGTGGTTCAGGCTCGGAGGTACCGCGCCCTCACGGACGCACAGCGCGGCCTTCACGAATCCCACGATGCCCGCAGCCGCTTCCAGGTGGCCGACGTTCGTCTTGGCCGACCCCACGGACAGCGGTGTGCTCCGGCCCCGGGCCGTGCCGAGCACCGCGCCGAGAGCCGCCGCCTCGATGGGGTCGCCGGCAGGCGTTCCCGTGCCGTGCAGTTCGACGTAGGACACCTGGTCCGGGCCGACCCCGGCCCGTTCGTACGCCGTGCGCAGCACGGCTTCCTGGGCTTCGCGGTGGGGTGTGGTCAGGGTGGAGCCGCCGCCGTCGTTGTTGACCGCGCTGCCTCGGATGACGCAGTGGACGCGGTCCCCGTCGGCCAGTGCCCGGTCCAGAGGCTTGAGGACGACGCAGGCTCCGCCCTCGCCCCGTACGTAGCCGTTGGCGCGTGCGTCGAAGGTGTAGCAGCGGCCGTCCGGCGAGAGCGCGCCCATGAGCTCCATGCCTGCCGTGCTGTTCTCGGCGAGGATCAGGCTGACGCCGCCGACGATCGCGAGGTCGGACTCGCCACGGCGCAGGCTCTCGCAGGCCAGGTGGACCGCGACCAGCGAGGAGGACTGCGCGCTGTCCACCGCGAGGCTGGGACCGCGCAGGCCCAGGAGGTAGGAGAGGCGGTTGGCGGCCAAACCCCGGCTCAGGCCCGTCGCGGTGTGGCCGCTGACGGAGGTCTCGGACCGGTGCAGGAGCGCCGCGTAGTCGTCGGCCGCGATGCCGACGAAGACGCCGGTGTCCGTGCCGGCGAGGCTGCCCGGGACGATCCTGGCGTTCTCCAGGGCGGTCCAGCCGAGTTCCAGCATGAGCCGCTGCTGCGGGTCCGCTGCGGCGGCCTGGCGAGGGGACATGCCGAAGAAGGCGGCGTCGAAGTCGGCGGCCCCCTCCAGGGAGCCTCGCCAGGTGCCGTCGGCGCGACGCTCGATCGCGCTGCCTCCGGAGGTCAGCAGTTCCCAGAACTCTTCGATGCCAGGTGCCCCCGGAAGGCGGCAGGACATGCCGACGACGGCTATGTCGCTCGAACGCTGCGCACCACTCTTCGGGGCCATCGGAACTCCTGGTCGATCGATATGGGCTGTCACGCTGACAGAGCAGGGCCACTGTCAGCACTTGCTGAAATCGGTGAGGCCACATGCGCAGCGTTCCGTAAGGAATCGCCGGGGAATTGGCCGGTTGTCGTGTCGTGCGCGCAATTGGGGTTGATCCGCTGTGGGTGTGCGTCACGGGAATTCTTCGGCACTGCACCGGGCGGCCGGCGGCCCGGATGCCTGCGTTAAGGTTGGCCGGTCCGCCGACTCGCCCGAAGGAACGGTGCCTCATGCTCAACAGGATCGTGCGATACCTCGCCTGCCCGCACTGCGGTGCTTCGCTGGCGCTGGGCGACCGTGCACTTTCCTGCCCCGCCGGACACTCCTTCGACATCGCGAAGCAGGGTTATGTGAATTTGCTTCCGAGGGCGACGAAGCTGCGAGCGGACACAAAGGAAATGGTGGAGGCCCGGGACGCATTCCTGTCGGCGGGGCACTACGACCCTGTCATGGATGCGCTGGTCGATCTGGCGCGGCGGACGGCTGATCCGGCCGTGCCCGGTTGCATCGTCGACATCGGTGGTGGAACGGGCCACTACCACGCCAAGGTCATGGACGCGTTCCCCGACGTCGAGGGCCTGCTGCTGGACATCTCCAAATACGCCGTGCGACGTGCCGCCAAGGCTCATCCGCGGATCGCGGCCGCCGTCACCGATGCCTGGCAGACGCTTCCGATGCAGGACGCCGCCGCCGCCGTGGTGATCAACACGTTCGCTCCCCGCAATGGTTCTGAACTGCATCGCATCCTCCATCCCCGTGGCGTCCTCCTGGTCGTCACTCCCCTGCCCGATCACCTGCAGGAACTCATCGGCACCCTCGGCCTGCTGCAGGTGGACGAAGGCAAGGAGTCGCGTCTCGCGGAGCAGTTCGCCCCGCATTTCTCGGCCGTCGCCACGGAGCGGCTGACCCGGACCATGGCACTCGACCACCAGGCTCTGGCCCACCTGGTCGGCATGGGGCCCAATGCCTGGCACCGTGACGCGCAGCAGGACGACGAGACGATCCAGCGGCTGCCGGTGCCGTCCCAGGTCACGCTCTCCGTGCGGCTCTCCGCCTACCGGCTGTCGGCGTAGCGTCGCGGGCCCCGGGCCCGTCGGCCGGCAGGCGAGCGGGTTCCGGCCCGCCCGCTCGCCGGTGGCCGTCTCAGGACGCGACCCGTGATGTCTCCGCCCACTTCTCGAGGATGTCGCAGGCGGTGTCCACTCCCCGTTCCTTGGAGACCAGTTCGCCCAGCCGCCTGGCCCGGGCCGCCACCGCGGGATCGGTGACCGCCTGACGAACACCCTGTGCCAGTGCCGCTCGGCTGAACCGGGCGAAGGGCACCGGCCGTGCGGCGACGCCTGCTCTGGACAGCCGCGCCGCCCAGAAAGGGTGATCGGCGAAGACCGGCACGATGACCTGTGGCACTCCGGCCCGCACGACTTCGGCGGTCGTGCCGGCGCCGCCGTGATGGATCACCGCGGCCATCCTGGGGAACAGGGCGGCGTAGTCCACCTGGTGCAGGCGGAGCACGTCGTCGGGCAGGTCACCGTCCGGGCCGTCGACCATGACCAGTCGGCGTCCGACGCCGCGGACGGCATCGAGGGCGGCCTGGAGGGCTTCTTCCTGCCGATGGAGTGACCAGGTGCTGCCGAAGGTGAGCGCCACCGGGGGTTCCCCGTCCTCCAGGAACGCCTCCAGCTCGGCGGGCGGCTCCCAGTGCTGGTCCCAGAACCAGTAGCCGGTGACATGGCTCTGGCGCGGCCAGTCCCGTGGCTTGGGCAGCACACTGGGGCTGAAGGGGAACAGGTACGGGCGGTCGTGGCCCAGTCGGAGGAACGGGGACTTGTCGCCGAAGGGCCGAAGACCGAGTCGCTGACGGTAGCCGTCGATCTCGGGACGCCGCCACTCCCACTCGTCGCGGGCCGCCCTGCGGTGGGTGTATCGGTTGTACAGAGGCGTCAGCGGCCCGAGTCTGCGCTGCCCGGACTCGACGGCCGGGAAGGCCGCGGTCATGCTGTTGGGCCACCAGGACACCGAGGCCCATGGAGCGGGCGGGTGCCCGTACGCGGCGGCCAGGGTGAGGGGCGCGTTCACGATGAGGTCGGCGCCCTCGGCAGCGTCGTGGATCGCGTCGACGACCTGCTGCGTGTAGCTCTCCGGTGCCTCGGGCATCGCCGCGAGCATGTTCTTGAACGAGGGACTGCGCCGCAGCGCTTCGATGACCTCGGGCATGCTGAAGAATCCGTCGGGGTCCCCGGGCGAGAGCTTGTACGTCAGCCCCGCGCGCTCGACCAGCGGCCGCAGCGCGGCGGGAGCGGCCAGGGTGACGTCGTGGCCGCGGGCCTTCAGGCCGATCCCCAGAGCGACGAACGGCTGTACGTCGCCTCGGGATCCCACGCTCAGCAGGGTCACACGCATGCCGGCCCCCCGCTGCTCGGTCGGGTGTGTCCCGGTGCCTGGTGCCGACGGCTGCTCATTCGTGCCCCCCGGAGGAGACGGCGACCAGCGTCTCGAAGTCGCGCGGGATCCACGGGGGGATGCCGCCCTCGGCGTTGGTGCCCTTCTCGATGAAGGCGAGATTGTGGTACAGGTGCATGCCGACCACGTGCTGGTCGACGTACCCGGGGCGGTGGCCGCCGGCCTCCGGCAGTTCCTCGTGCTGGATCGAGTCCACGAGGGACTTGAGCAGGCCCAGGCTCGTGCCGCTGTACTGCTTCGGGTCCTCGTTGCCGCCGAAGCCGGACCAGTAGGCGGTCCACAGGTCCTCGATCACATAAAGGCCACCGGCCCGCACGTGCGGGAACAGCGCTTGGAACGACGTACGGATGTGGTCGTTGATGTGGCTTCCGTCATCGATGACGATGTCGAAGGGGCCGTACTCCTCGGCGACCGACCGCAGGTAGTCGGGGTCGCTCTGGTCGCCGCACAGGGTCGTGATGCGCGGCGCGTCGAAGTGTGACTTGTCGACGATGTCCAGCCCGTAGATCTCACCGCGGTGGAAGAAGTGCTTCCACATGCGCAGTGAACCGCCGCCCCACTCGGGGTGCTTGTAACCGCCGATACCGATCTCCAGTACGCGCACCTGCTGGTCACGGTAACTGCTGAAGTGGCGGTCGTAGTGGGGGGTGAACCAGTGCAGCGAGCCCCACTTCGGGGTCAGGTAGCGCGAGGAGAGTTCGCTGAGGTCCGGCTTGCGGGAGTGGCAGCCGGCCAGCACGGTTTGGGAGCCCTGCTGCGCGGCCAGGAAGTGCGTGCCGATGTGCTCGGCTCCCGAGCCCTCGTCGCCTTCCGACTGCGCGGCCGCGACGTACGGGAAGAGAGTGGTCCGGCGCACCCCGGTGACGTTCTCCCGCACCGGTCCGAACAGCTCCCGCGCCAGTTCCCCCAGGTCGTACTCGATACGCATGGCGACGAACGCCTCGTCCTCGGCGGCGAGGCGCACCGGGCCGTCCTTGAGGACGTACAGGTAGGAGGGGAACAGTTGGTCGCCCGCCCGGACTGTCAGCTCCACGAGGACGGGGACATCGTTCACGGGAGCGGGGCAGCGCGTGGTGATCTCTTCCAGGAGCGCACGGACGATGTCGGCCGGAGGGTGCCGGGCAGCGAGGTCCTTGAGGTCGGCGTCATGTCCGCCGGCGGCTCGGATTATTTCGCGGATCAACGAGTTCGGGACGTGCTTGGCCACGAGTTACCTTCCAGGAGTACGAGGAGGGTTCAGCGCTTGTGACGGCGGAACCAGCGAGCGGTCTCTTCCAGCCCGGTCCGCAGCGACCGGGGCTCAAAATCGATCACTTCCGACATTCTGGACAGGTCCAGAAGTCTGCTCGGGGCGCCGACCGGGCGGCTGGGGTCGAGGCGGATGCGCTCGGGCCGTCCGAGGACGGTCATCACCGTCCGGGCCAGTTCCAGGATGGAGATCTGCTCCCCGCCGGCCACGTTCATCTCTGGGTACTTACCGGTCTCCAGCAGGCGCAGCGAGGCCCGCACCAGGTCGGCGACGTGCACGAAGGACCGGGTCTGACTGCCGTCTCCCCAGATTTCGATCTCTTCACCCGCGTCAGCCTTGACCAGCATGCTCGGGATCACCCGCCCGCGGGACGGGTCGAAGCCGTCCCCCGGCCCGTAGACGTTGCCCGGTCGCACCAGGAAGACATTGGTGCCGAACTGCTCGCGGTGGAGCTTGGCCAGGATCTCACCGTAGATCTTGGACAGAACGTAACCGTTGTCCGTGTACCGCATGGACCTGCGGAAGTCGTCCTCCTCACGCGCCACCGCGGTGGGTGTCGCGCAGTACAGCTCGGAGGAGCTCATGACGACAACCTCGCCCACATCGAAGTCCCGTGCGCAATTGAGCAGGTTGGAGATGGTCCGCTGGTTGCTGTCCAGGATCTCGGCGGAGCGCTCGAGCTTGAACTGGGCGTTGCCGTCCATGGCCGCGCAGTGGACGACGGTGTCGATGGACGGCGCCACGTACTTGAAGGCTCCGCGCACGTCCGACTCGTCCCGCAGTTCCGTCCTCACGAAGCGGACCCGGCCCTGCGCCGACAACTCGGCTTGTAACTCGGGCCGTTCGGTGCGGTACAGGGCCACCACCTCAGCTCCGCGCGCATCCAGCTGCCGGACGAAGTGTGAGCCGATGAACCCCAGCGCACCCGTGACGAGCACCGTGCGGCCGGCCCAGCGGTCAGCCGTCACTCGGTGTCCCGCGGCGGGTGACCGGAACCCTCGTCGACGACCACGGCCTGCACGGGGCAGAGCTGAACCGTCTGGAGCACCCGCGGCCACAGCGCCGGCTCGGGTTCGGTGACCAGGACCTGACTCAGCCCTTCCTCGTCCTGGCGGAAAACCTCCGGCACCAACTGCTCGCACTGGCCGGCTCCCAGGCACCGGCTCTGCTGTACTGCCACCTGCACCCTGTGTCCCCCTTCCGTCACCACTCGACCGGCAACTCATGCAGCCCGAAGATCGTCGAGTCGTGCTTGACCCGCAGTGCGTCGACGCCACCGGCCAGCCTGAGCGTGGGAATGCGCTCCACCACCGCTCCCAGCGTGACTTCCAGTTCCAGCCGGGCCAGGTTCTGCCCCAGGCACTGGTGTGGGCCGTAGCCGAACGCGACGTGCTGGCGCACCGGGCGGTGCAGGTCGAAGTCGTCCGCAGAGGCGAAGGCGTCCTCGTCACGGTTGGCGGAAGCCAGCGAGACGATGAGACCGTCCCCGGCACGCAGCGTGATGCCGCCCAGCTCGATGTCCGCAGTGACCGCCCGCCGAAGGCCGTCCGCGATGGAGTGCACGCGCAGAAGCTCGTCGACCGCCTGGGGCAGCAGGGTCCTGTCCTCACGCAACTCCGCCAGCACACGGGGGTGCTGCAGCAGTGTCAGGACACTGAGGGCCACCATGTTGGCGCTGGTCTCGTGACCGGCGGCGAGCAACAGCACGGCGTTGTCCACGATCTCGGCGTGCCGCATCTCACCGGTGTGCAGCCGATCGGCGATGAGCCGGCACAGTAGGTCGTCACCCGGAGCCTCGATCTTGGCGGTGACCAACCGGTCCAGGTAGTCACGCAGTTCCAAGAGGGCGGCCAGTGACTCCTCGTTGCCGCCCACCTGTGTGGCTTGTTCGCTGCGCTCCTGGAAGAACTCATGGTCCTCGTACGGCACCCCGAGGAGCTGGCAGATCACCAAGGTGGACATGGGCAGGGCCAGTTCGGCCACCAGGTCCACCGGTCCGCGCTGTTCCAGGATCCCGTCCAGCAGCCCGTGCACCGTGCGCTCGATTCCCGGCCGCATCCCCCGGACCCGGCGCACGCTGAACTCGGATATGAGCATGCGGCGCAGAACGTTGTGGTCCGGCGGATCGATCGTCAGCAGTGACCGGAAGCCTTCGCCGTCGCCGTCGGAGGCGGAGAGCTTGGGCAGTTTGGCCGGATCGACGGTGACCCGGGGGTCGGCGAGAAGGGCTCGCACATGCTCGTGTTTGGTGATGAGCCAGGTCCTGGAGCCGTCCCACACCTGAGCCCGACATATGGGCTCGTTCTTCCGCTTCTCGGCGTACTCATCGGGGAGGCTTAAGGGGCAGGTACGCGCAAAGGGCCATGCGACACCTGGCTCCGGAGGGCTGTTGTGAACAACTTTCGAAGATTCCAAGGATTTCCTCGCACTAAACACAATCGGAGGAGCTGCATCTTCCTCGAATATGCAATCACACGGTCGGCGGCCCAGCAAGGCTCGACTCGAGCGGCCACGATGGTTAACGCACCATATCCCCCCTAATTTTCAGACAGTTGCGACACCTGTCGTGGCTGAATCTCCACCCTTGCCCGGGCGTGATCACTGTTGTTAGATGGTCACTCCATCCAGCTCATCCCCTTGAATCCAGGGACTTCAGCCGCAATGGCCCTGCCCGGAATGAGACGCCCGCTGGGCGCGCTGCTACCCGTAGGCGAGGAAAATTGACAGTCACACCTGCCGGCGCAAACCTGTACCTCGACCTTCTGAAGAAGGTCGTGACGAACATGATTTACGAGGACCAGACCAACGTCGCGGGCTTCATTACGAACAGCTCGTATTCTCCTGAGCTACGCGCAGCGGGTGAGGACTATCCGCGCGTCGCGCACACGATGATCGGCCTCAAGCGGCTCGACAATCTGCAGAAGTGCCTCGAAGACGTGCTGCGCGACGGCATACCGGGAGACTTCGCGGAGACCGGGGTCTGGCGCGGCGGGGCCTGCATCTTCGCCCGTGGTCTCTTCGAGGCGTACGGGGTGCGCGACCGGAAGGTGTGGGTCGCGGACTCCTTCCAGGGCTTCCCCAAGACCGCCGAGGACGACCATCAACTGGACGTCGACATCGATCTCGGCCAGTACAACGAGATCCTCAGCATCCCGGTCGATGTGGAGACGGTGAAGAGGAACTTCGAACGTTACGGGCTCTTGGACGACCAGGTCCGTTTCCTCCCCGGCTGGTTCAAGGACACGATGCCTACCGCACCCATCGAGAAGCTCGCAGTGCTGAGGCTCGACGGGGACTCGTATGCAGCCACCAAGGATGTGCTCACGAACCTTTACCCCAAGGTGTCGGCCGGCGGATACATCATCGTCGACGACTACTGCATTCCGGCGTGTCGGCAGGCCGTGCATGAATTCCGGGACGAGCACGGCATCACAGATGAGATCCACCAGATCGACCGCCAGGGTTCCTACTGGAGACGCTCCGGCTGATCCCCCCTCGGCCGAAGCTGCTCACCTCTGCCAGTGCGAAGGACGTGCAACGCGATGCACCCACTCAGCATCGAGGGGGCCTGGTCGCAGGAACCCGTCATCCACTCCGACCACCGCGGGAGATTTCACGAGTGGTTCCAGGGCGAGAAGTTCCGTCAGGCGTTCGGTCATGATTTCCCGGTGGCCCAGATCAACGTCGCGGTGTCCCAGCGCGGCGCGCTGCGCGGCATCCACTACACCGAGGTCCCGCCCGGTCAGGCCAAATACAGCGTGTGCGTGCGCGGAGCGGGCCTCGACGTCGTCGTGGACGTCCGCACCGGTTCACCGACCTTCGGGCGCTGGGAGATCGTACCCATGGACGCGGAACGCAACACCGCCGTCTACCTGACCGCGGGACTGGGCCGCGCCTTCCTCTCCCTCACCGACGACTCCACTCTCGTCTACCTGTGCTCCTCCGGGTACGCCCCCGAGCGCGAGCACTCCATCGATCCACTCGACCCGGACCTCGGCATCGCGTGGCCGGCAGACATCGAACCGCTGCTCTCCGACAGGGACAGGAACGCCCCGACCATCGCGACAGCCGAACGACTCGGACTGCTGCCGACCTATCAGGCTTGGCAGGAGCAGCAACGGGCGGAGGCATAGTGCGTCCGAAAGCGCCCCGCCGTGCCGGAGGCCATCCCGGCACAGGTATGCGCGACCAGGATTCCTTCCCTCGCCGCCGCCTGACAATCCCCGGCGGTTCGGAAACCGCTGCACCGCCTCACGGCAGGCCGGAAATCCCCCCTCGTCTTCGACATCCACGAGACGGCACCACGTCTGCCGGCCTTCAGAGAGCGTCTCCATCCCCCAATCGGCAATGAATGCCTCGGAGGACCACGTTGTTCGAGACACCGCGGAAACGCCCCAAGGTGAGGGGGATAGTCCTTGCCGGGGGCAGTGCCACTCGGCTGCAGCCGCTGACCGGTGCGATTTCCAAGCAGCAGTTACCCGTCTATGACAAGCCCATGATCTACTATCCACTGTCGGTGCTGATGCTGGCCGGCATCCAGGACATCCTCATCATCTCCTCGCACCAGCACGTGGAAACGTTCCAGGTCATGCTCGGTGACGGCTCTCGCATCGGCATACACCTCGATTACGCGGTTCAGGACGAGCCGCGTGGTATCGCCGACGCGTTCCTGGTCGGCGACAAACACATCGGAAACGATCGGGTTGCGCTCATTCTGGGCGACAATGTCTTCCACGGCCCTGGATTCTCCAGCGTGCTGAAGAACTGCCTCCAACGCCTCGACGGCTGCGAGCTGTTCGGCTATCCGTCCAAGTCCCCCGAGCGCTACGGAATCGCCGAAATCGACGCGCAGGGGCGCTTGTTGTCGCTGGAGGAGAAACCGAAGCGTCCCCGCTCCAACCTCGCGGTCACCGGGCTGTACTTCTACGACAACGACGTGGTCGAGCTGGCGAAGGGACTCAAGCCTTCCGCCCGCAACGAATTGGAGATCACCGATGTCAACCTCTCCTATCTGGCGCAGAACCGGGCGCGACTGACCCAGCTCGGTCGCGGATTCGCGTGGCTGGACATGGGGACGCACGACTCTCTGCTCCAGGCGGGTCAGTACGTCCAACTGCTGGAGCAGCGCCAAGGCGTACGCATCGCCTGCATAGAGGAGATCGCATTGCGTATGGGATTTATCGATGCGGACACCTGCTACCGGCTGGGCGAAGAGCTGAGCGCCTCCAGCTACGGGAGCTACCTCATGGAGGTCGCTTCGGGACTCGGGGCGACGCGCACCGGTTGATCACCCCTCCCCCACAGCACGGCAGAAAGGCGGATCGATCATGCGCGTCCTGGTGACCGGGGCGGCGGGCTTCATTGGCTCGCACTTCGTAAGACAGGGCCTGTCCGGCTCCTATCCGGAGCCGGCCGACGCCCACGTCCTCGCGCTGGACAAGCCCCCCCACGCCGGAAAGATCGCCGAGGAGCTGGGCTGGGCTCCCCGCGTCGCCTTCGAGACCGGCCTCGCGAAGACCCTCGACTGGTCCCGGGCCAACGGGACGTGGTGGAAGGCGCTGAAACCGTGACGCCCGCAAGCGGACCACCCCGGAGGGAGAGGCCTGCCGGGACCGTGCCCGGCTCCACCGGCGCGGACGACCTCTGGCTGCGCCGCTTCCGGCCCGTCGCCGACCCCGCGCTCCGGCTGGTCTGCCTTCCCCATGCCGGCGGCAGCGCCAGTGCCTTTCTCCCTTTCACCCGGCTGCTTCCGGACTCGCTCGAGGTGCTCGCCGTCCAGTACCCCGGGCGGCAGGACCGGCGCCTGGAGCCGTTCGTGGACACCGTCGACGGCTTGGTGGCGCACATCGTCGCGGCTCTCCAGCCCTGGCTGGACCGGCCGGTGGCGCTCTTCGGCCACAGCCTGGGGTCGTTGGTGGCCTTCGAGACCGCCCGCCACCTCGAGCGACAGGCGCCGGGAGCCGGGGTGGCGCACCTGTTCGTCTCCGGCCGCGTCGCCCCGACCGTCGCCCTTCGGACCGCCACGCATCTCCTGAGCGACGACAAGCTGATCGCCAGGCTCGCCGAACTGCAAGGTACCGACCCCCGTGTGCTGGCCGACCAGGAGGTCCTGCGCCTGGCCCTGCCCGCCATCCGCAACGACTACCGAGCCGCCGACACCTACACCTGGCGCCCGGGGGCGCCCCTCGCCTGCCCGATCACCGTGCTGACGGGAAGCGAGGACCCCCACGTCCCCGCCGACGGAGCCCGGGCCTGGCACCGACTGACCACCGGGACGACGGCATTCCATTCCTTCCCCGGGGGCCACTTCTACCTCGCCGAGCACGCCGAAGCGGTATGCCGGACGATCCAGACGGGGACCGGGCTCGCCGCACAGCGTTCACAGCACCCAGCCCCTCCCGCCGTCCCCGTACGACCGAGAGAGTTCTCATGACGTTCAGCTGCCCGGTCTCCGAGGCTCACCCCTACCCTTTCTCCACCTTCGACGGCGTCGCGCTGGATCCTCTCTACAGCCATCTGCGGGAGCACGAACCCGTCTCCCGGGTCCGTATGCCGTACGGGGGCGAGGCCTGGTTCCTGACCCGGCACGCCGATGTGAAGGCGGTCCTGGGCGACCAGCGGTTCAGCATGGAGGCCGGGGCCGGACGCGACGTGCCCCGGCCCACCGAATACCCGCTGCCCGCGGGCGGCCTCATCTCCATGGACCCGCCCGAGCACAGCAGGCTTCGGCGGCTGACCGGGCAGGCGTTCACCGCCCGCCGAGTGGAGGAACTGCGCCCGCAGGTCTCGCGGTTCACCCACGAGCTGCTCGACGACATGGTCGCCCGCGACGATCCGTCCGCGGAGATCATGGAAGATCTGGCCCTACCCGTGTCGATCTCCGTGATCTGCAAACTTTTGGGCGTCTCGTACGGCGACCGCCATCGTTTCCGTGACTTCTCCGAGGCGCTGGTCTCGTCCTCCCTGAGTCCCGCGGAGGTACAGCAGGCGACCGAGGATTTCACCGCTTACATGGCGGTGCTGGTAGCCGACCGCCGCGCCCGGCCCACCGACGATTTCCTCAGCACCTTGGTCCAGGCCCGCGACGAAGGTGACCGGCTCTCCGAAGCCGAGCTTCTCATGATCGGCTCCGGCCTGCTGATCAGCGGCTACGAGACCACGGCCACCCAGATCGGCAACTTCGTCCACATCCTCCTCAGCGACCGCCGACTCTACGACAGCCTGGTCGCCGACCCGGGCCTGGTTCCCGCCGCCGTCGAGGAACTGCTGCGCTTCACCCCGCTGAGCACCATGGACGGATTCGCTCGCATCGCCCTCGAGGACATCGAGATCGGCGGCACGCTCATCCGCGCGGGCGAGGCGGTCATCACCTCGATCGCCTCCGCGAACTTCGACGCCACCGTATTTCCCGGTGCCGATTCCCTCGACTTCACACGCCCCCAGAACCCGCACCTCGGCTTCGGTCACGGCGTCCACTACTGCATGGGCGCCCCCCTGGCACGGCTCGAACTGCAGGTCGTGCTGAGCACACTGGTCGAACGCCTGCCGGGACTACGACTGTCCGTCCCTGCCGGCGAACTCCGCTGGCGGACCGGCTCCCTGCTGCGCACCCCGGAGGCGGTCCCCGTCACGTGGGACGACCCGGCTGAGTGATCCGCCACAAGCTCCGCCCTGGGCAAGCGGCCGGCGGCGGACGAGAAAGAACCCGACCGACTCGATGTGGGGCCCGAATTGAGCAGGACGAAGTCCGCACCCGTCTCCTATCCCTTCAGCCGTTCGGAGGGACTGGAACTGGACGAGACGTACGAGCATGCCCAGAAGAGCGAAGGACTCCTATGGGTCCGCATGCCGTACGGGGAGCCTGGCTGGCTCGTCTCCCGTTACGACGACGCGCGTTTCGTCCTCGGCGACCGGCGGTTCAGCCACGCCGCGGAGGCGGAGAACGACGCGCCGCGCATGCGGGAACTGCGGACCCCCAACGGCATCCTCGGCATGGACGCACCTGACCACACCAGGCTGCGTGGGCTGGTGACCAAAGCATTCACTCCGCGCCGCGTGGAGGCCATGCGACCGCGTGTCAGGGAGATGACCGCGTCGCTGCTCCGGGACATGACGGCGATCGGTTCGCCTGTCGACCTCGTGGAGCACTACGCCGTCCCGATCCCTGTGGCGGTCATCTGCGGCCTGTTGGGCGTGCCCGAGGAGGACCGTGCGCTCTTCCGCGGCTGGTGCGACATAGCGATGTCCACCAGTTCGCTCACCGCCGAGGACCATGTGCGGCTGGCCGGCGAGTTGACCGGCTATCTGGCAGACCTGGTCGCAGACCGTCGCGCCGCCCCGCAGGACGACCTCGTATCGGCACTCGTGGAGGCCCGCGACGCCGAGGGCCGGCTCTCGCAGGACGAGTTGGTCAACCTGATCGTCTTCCTGCTGTTCGCCGGACACGAGACCACGGCCAGCCAGATCAGCAACTTCGTCCTGGTCCTGCTCGAACAGCCGGACCAGTTGGCCCTCCTCCGCGACCGACCGGATCTGCTGGACAACGCGGTGGAGGAGCTGACGCGATTCGTTCCGCTGGGCAGCCAAGCGGGGTTCCCGCGCTACGCCACCGAGGACGTCGAGGTGGGTGGGACTCTGGTGCGGGCGGGCGAGCCGGTTCTGATCCAGATGAACGCGGCCAACCGGGACGCCCTGCGCTTCCCCTCACCCGGCGTGCTCGACATCACCCGCGACCACGCCCGCCAGCATCTGGGTTACGGGCATGGTCCGCATCACTGCCTCGGTGCGTCCCTCGCGCGACTGGAACTCCAGGAGGCACTGCGGACCCTGCTCGACGGACTCCCCGGGCTGCACCTCGCTCAGGGCGTCGAGTGGAAGACGGAGATGGTGGTGCGGGGGCCGCGCAAGATGCTCGTGGCCTGGTGAGCGTCGTGACATGGCGCGAGGTGAGCGGCCCCGGCCGCAGACGTGGGGCTGCCCGGGGCTGGTGGCGAGGCCGTAGGGACAGCGACCGGGCCGTGCCCACGCAGAAGACGAATGCCATTGCCCCTGTGAGGACGGCAGCCTCAGCAGAAAGGACGCCCGTCAGCATGCTGTTCGGCAAAAGGAGAACCGGCCGCCGCACCCGGCGCACCGTCGGCTCAGCTCTCGCGGCCTTGTGCGTCGGCGGTCTCCTCACCGCCCCTTCCGCCGCCGGCGCCCCGGACGCCGGTCCGGGGACCCCGAGGGTGCGCGCCCTGGTGGCGAGGATGACCCTCGACGAGAAGATCTCGTTCGTCCACTGGACGACCGGGCCTGAGGGCGGGCCGACCATGACCGGCATCGGCTACCTGCCGGGTGTTCCACGACTCGGCATACCCGAGCTGCGCACCGCCGACGGCCCGGTCGGCATCCGGCTGCTCGGCGGTACCGCCACCGCCATGCCCACCCCCGTGGCGCTGGCCTCCACCTTCGACGGACACCTCGCGGAGGAGTACGGCACCGTCCTGGGCCGGGAGGGACGGGCCCTCGGGCAGGACATCGTCCTCGGCCCCATGACCAACATCATTCGGGTGCCGAACGCCGGGCGGAACTTCGAGACGTACAGCGAGGATCCCCTGCTGTCGTCCCGGATGGCCGCCGACGAGATCCGCGGCATCCAGGACCAGGGCCTGATGGCCACGGTCAAACACTTCGCCGCGAACAATCAGGAGTACCAGCGGGAGACCATCGACGCCACCGTCGACGAGCAGACGCTGCAGGAGGTGGAGCTGCCGGCCTTCCGCAGCGCCGTGAAGGCGGGAGCCGCCTCGGTGATGTGCTCGTACAACCGCGTCAACGGCGCGCACGCCTGCGGCAACGCGCATCTGCTGCAGGACGTGCTGCGCGAACAGTGGGACTTCCGCGGCTGGGTGATGTCCGACTGGCTGGCCACCCATGCCACCAGCGACATCGACAAGGGCCTCGACCAGGAACTCGGCGTCGAGCTGACCCTGGGCCAGCCGGTGCCGGACTCAAAGTACTTCTCCTCCGCGCTCAAGACGGCCATCCAGGACGGCAGCATCCCCGAGGCGACGCTCGATCGGTCCGTCATCCGCATCGTCGGCCAGATGGAGCGTTTCGGCCTGCTCGACGGCAAGGCGACCGAGCGCCCGCAGCGTGACCCCGAGGCCGGCCGCAGGGCGGCCCGCGCCATCGCCGAGAACGGCGGTGTGCTGCTGCGCAACGAGCACCGGATGCTGCCCTTGGCCGGCGAGGACGCCACGGACATCGCCGTCATCGGCAACAGCGCCAAGCACCCCAAGGTCACCGGCAACGGCAGCGCGCACGTCATACCCGACCAGGCGACCGCCCCCGTCGACGCCCTCGCACGACGCGCCGGCGACAAGGCCCGGGTCGTCTACGAGCCCGGCGAGGACCTCGTCGGGGTGCCCGTGCCCGACAGCTCCCTCGTTCCCGCTTTCAAGGGCGGGAAGCAGTTGGAGCCCAGCGGCCAGGGCGTCTTCTACAAGGGTCGACTCACCGTCCCCGCCGACGGTGACTACAAGATCGCCTTCAGCGCCGTCGGCGGGGTCGCCAACCTGCAGATCGCGGGGCAGTCCGCTGTCCTCGGCACCGAGGCGTTCGGCACCGTCACCACCACGATGCATCTGACCCGCGGCACGCACGAAGTCACCATGAACGGCTGGGCCTTCGAACAGACCCCGCTGTCGGTGGAACTGAGCTGGGTCACTCCCGAGGCGGCCCGGGACGACTTCAGCCGTGCCGTCGCGGCGGCGGCCAAGGCCCGCACCGCCATCGTCTTCGCCCAGGACGACAGCGCCGAAGGCGTCGACCGGACCTCGCTGTCCCTGCCCGGCCGGCAGGACGAGCTGATCGCGGCGGTCACCAAGGTCAACCCCCGCACGATCGTCGTCCTCAACACCGGTTCCTCGGTGCTCATGCCATGGCTGCGCGAGACCGCCGCCGTGCTGGAGATGTGGTACCCGGGACAAGAGGGCGCGGAGGCCACCGCCTCGCTGCTGTTCGGCGACGCCAACCCCAGCGGTCGGCTGACACAGACCTTCCCCGCCACCGAGACCGGCCACCCCATGGCCGGTGACCCGCACCGCTACCCGGGCGTCGACGGGAAGGAGACCTACTCCGAGGGACTGGATGTCGGCTACCGCTGGTACGACCGGACCGGCGTAGCACCGCTCTTCCCGTTCGGGTACGGCCTGTCGTACACCACCTTCGCCTACAGCGACCTGTCCGTGGCGCGCACCGCCCAAGGACTCGACGCCACGGTCACCGTCCGCAACACCGGTGACCGGGCAGGCAGGGAGACCGTCCAGGTCTACCTCGGCGCCAGCCCGGACACCCAGGCCCCCCAGGCGCTGCGCAAACTCGCCGGATTCACCAAGATCACCCTCCAGCCGGGAGAGCAGCGGCGCGTCACCGTCCCCGTCGACGAGCAGCAACTGCGTTACTGGGACACGTCCGTAGGCACCTGGAAGCTGGGCACCGGCAAGAGGTCCGTGTACGTGGGGCCCTCCGCCGCCAAGACGTCCCTGACCGCCTCCCTCACGGTGCTGCCCCGGTGACCGCCCCGCCGCGACAGGGCGGCACCCACCCCCGTCAGGAACGCCCGGGCACGTGCCGCTGCGCGCCTTGAGGGCGGAGGTGACCCGACGACAGGGGGGCGTGGCGCCGTCCTGCCCCTGTTCCCCGGCGACCGAACCGAGCATCCGGACGCAGACGATTGGACATGAAGGATGATGTCTCAAGCCTCCACCCCGGCCGATCCGGT
This sequence comes from Streptomyces sp. NPDC013187, assembly GCF_042899705.1. NCBI lineage: Bacteria > Bacillati > Actinomycetota > Actinomycetes > Kitasatosporales > Streptomycetaceae > Streptomyces > Streptomyces sp. NPDC013187. Next base: position 16,847 of record NZ_JBIBAF010000004.1, read on the forward strand.
CGCGATGTGCGCTCGCCCTGGCGCCGACCTCCCGGCAGCGGTCCACACGGTGCATCGCGCCCTGACCGCCGACGGCCACGTCGGAGCTGACGAGGACCTGACGGTCGCCCGCCGGCTCGTACAGCTGGCCCAGCATTTCGGGAACCACCCCTTCACCCCCCTCGAAGACGCACGTCGGCTGCTGGACGTCGACCGGGCTTCCTTCAGCCGTCTCCTCGGTCTCTTCGGCCTCGTCCCGGAGCTGCGTCACGCCGTGGAGACCGGGCCGGCGGGCAAGTACTGGCAGAACACCCTGCTGCCGCTGGAGCGGCGGGGAGTCTTCGACTCGGCCCTGGCGCACAAGCCGGTCTTCCCTTACATCGTGGGCCTGTACCCGGGGCCGAGCTGTATGTTCCGTTGCCACTTCTGCGTCCGGGTGACCGGTGCTCGCTACGATCCCTCGGCGCTGGAGTCCGGTAATGCGATGTTCGAGTCCGTCATCGACGAGATACCGGCCGACAACCCGTACGCCATGTACTTCTCCGGCGGCCTGGAGCCCCTGACCAACCCGGAGCTGGGCGCGCTCAGCAGTCGTGCGGCGGCCCGCGGCCTGCGGCCGACCGTCTACACGAACTCGTTCGCGCTCACCGAGCGGACGCTGGCCAGACAGCCCGGGGTGTGGGACCTGCACGCGGTGCGCACCTCGTTGTACGGGCTCAATGACGAGGAGTACGAGGAGACCACGGGTAAGCGGGCCTCCTTCGGAAGGGTCCGCGCCAATCTGCGACGCTTCCAGCAGCTGCGTTCCGAGCGGGAGAGCCCGATTCGGGTCGGGCTCAGCTACATCGTGCTGCCCGGGCGCATCCACCGCCTGCTCGACCTCGTCGACTTCATCGCCGAGCTGAACGAGGCAGCGCCGGACCGACCGGTGGACTTCCTGAACGTACGTGAGGACTACAGCGGCCGAGGAGACGGCAGGTTGTCCGAGGCCGAACGCACTGAACTCCAGGAAGGGCTCCTCGCGTTCGAGGAGCAGGTGAGCCGGCGGACCCCCACGTTGAACATCGACTACGGCTACGCGTTGCACAGCCTGAAGACCGGCGCTGACGCCGAGCTGCTGCGGATCAGGCCCCAGACCATGCGCCCGTCCGTGCATCCCCAGGTGTCCGTACAGGTGGACCTACTGGGTGACGTGTACCTGTACCGGGAGGCAGGGTTCCCGAATCTCGACGGAGCGGACCGCTACATCGCAGGCCGGGTCGGGCCGGGAACCTCCCTGGCGGAGGTCGTCGAGCGGTTCGTGAACGACGACCACCGGATAGCTCCGCACGCCGGTGACGAGTACTTCATGGACGGGTTCGACCAAGTGGTCACGGCACGACTCAACCAGCTGGAGGCGGATGTCGCAGCAGGCTGGGAGGACGCACGCGGCTTCTTGCGGTGACGTGACCGCGGCGGCCCGCGCCGGCCCAGGGACATCGACCAAATTTCACCTACGGCCCGCCCCATTTCCGGGAATTCGACCTGACGAGGATTGCAATGAGATGCGCAGCAGTGGGACAATGGCCAGTAGACGGAGAACCGACGAGAAACAGAAGCAATTCTGAAATCGCATGACCCGTCGAGCGTATCCACCGATACCGCCGAAATGAATCCTTGCCCCCCTTTCGGATAGCCGTTAGGGTCGGTCGAAAGAATTCACTCTCTGCTTGATTCTCCATCTGGGGGCACTTTGACTGTGCAGACGCGCGAGCTTTACGTGGACCTCATGAAACGTGTTGTTTCAAACACTATCTATGGGGATCACCCGACTTTCCCTGTCGGGATGAACGTCCTGGACAAGGACCTGGCGGACAGCATGCGTCCGGACGCGGAAGGCTCGGCCATCGACCGCGGGATGTTCGACGCCGACCACCGGGCCGAAGGTCTGGACGTGCCGACGGTCGCGCACACCATGATCGGCCTGCACCGCCTGGACAACATCCAGATGTGTGTGGAGCAGGTGCTCCGGGACGGTGTTCCCGGCGATCTCATCGAGACCGGCGTGTGGCGCGGTGGCGCCTGCATCCTGATGCGCGCACTCCTCAAGGCGCACGGCGCGGAAGACCGGAACGTATGGCTGGCCGACTCGTTCGCCGGTGTCCCCGTGACGTCCGAGGACAGCCACCCGCTCGACCAGGCCATGGAGTTCCACAACCTGAACTGGGTACTGAGCTGCTCCGAGGAGCAGGTGCGGGAGAACTTCGCTCGCTACGGCCTGCTCGACGACCAGGTCAAGTTCCTACCCGGCATGTTCGCCGACACGCTGCCGACTGCGCCGATCGATCGGCTCGCGGTCCTGCGGGTGGACGGCGACCTGTACGAGTCGACGATGGACGCGCTGGTCAACCTCTACCCCAAGGTCTCCGTGGGTGGGTTCGTGATCGTGGACGACTACCTGATCCCGGCGTGCAAGCAGGCCGTCCATGACTACCGGAGTGAACACGGCATCGACGAACCGATCGAGACGGTGGACGTGACGGGCATCTACTGGCGCCGCAAGCACTGATCGAGTCCGTACGCTCCTCTCGCACGTGCACGACGGGGCAATCGTCGTGCACTGCGGTCCCCGTCTCTTCGGCACGTCCAATTCCTTTGTGCCGGCCGCTGCCGGGTGCACCTTTCCATGCACCGGGGAGGTATGACCATGAAACGCAATCTCGGTGATCTCGCCATGTTCGGCGGTTCTTCGGCATTCCTGCAACCGCTTCTCGTGGGGCGGCCCAACGTCGGTGACCGAGCCCGGTTCTTCGATCGTGTGAACTGGGCGCTGGACCACCAGTGGCTGACCAACGGCGGACCGCTGGCCCGGGAGTTCGAGCAGCGAGTGGCGGAGCTGGCCGGCGTGCGCTATTGCGTGTCGACCTGCAACGCGACCATCGCCCTCCAGCTGCTGGCTCGCGCCGCCGATCTGTCCGGGGAGGTCATCATGCCGTCGCTGACCTTCCCGGCGACCGCCCAAGCGTTCCGCTGGCTGGGTCTGACCCCGGTTTTCGTTGACATCGACCCGGCCACCAATTGCCTGGATCCCGCATTGGTCGAGGCGGCGATCACCCCTCGCACGAGTGCGATCGTTCCGGTCCATCTGTGGGGTCGACCCTGCGCGGTCGACCAGCTCGCGAAGGTCGCGGCCGATCACGGCGTCAAGCTGTTCTACGATGCCGCACACGGGCTCGGCTGCACGTCGGAAGGACAGCCGATCGGTGGTTTCGGGCAAGCCGAGGTGTTCAGCTTCCATGCCACCAAGGTGGTCAACGCCTTCGAGGGCGGCGCCGTGGTGACCGATGACGAGAAACTGGCCCAGCGGGTCCGCGCGATGCACAACTTCGGATTCGCCCAGAGACGCGTGTCCACGGAGACGGGCACCAACGGGAAGATGACCGAAGCCGCCGCCGCAATGGGCCTGACCTCACTCGACGCCTTCGAGGAAACGGTTCGCCGGAACGAGGCCAACTACGACGACTACCAGTCGGAACTGGCTGGGCTCTCCGGGCTGAAGGTCTTGGAATTCAACCGTGCCGAGCGCAACAACTACCACTACCTGATCGTGGAAGTCGACGCCGCGGTGACCGGTGTCCACCGTGACCTGCTGGACGAGGTGCTCAGAGCGGAGAACGTGGTGTGCCAGCGGTACTTCTCCCCTGGATGCCACGAGATGGAGCCCTACCGCTCGGAGCAGCCGGTCACCCTGCCGCACACCGAACGGCTCGCGCAGAAGGTACTCGCCCTGCCCACCGGTCCCACCGTCTCCCGCGAGGACATTCGCCGGGTCTGCGACATCGTACGGCTCACCCTGGCGCGGGGACACGAGGTGACCCGCAGAGCCGACGAGCGGGTGCCGTCCACGGTGGCCCCCTGATCCAGGGATCCACCATGTCCGGATGGCAGAGGCCGTCCCCTCGGCTCGGTCGGCAGCCGCCGTCACCGCCGCGCCCGCACCGAGGCCACCACATGCCCACCCGAGTTCACGGACGTCGTTCAGGAGGAACGCATGGCGCAGCCCGACAGGACCACCCTCTCCCTGGGTGGCGACCTTCCGGTTCACCGGATGGGATTCGGCGCCCTGCGGCTGACCGGCCCGGGACACTGGGGTCCGCCGGAAGACCGTGAAGCGGCGATCAGCACGGCCCGGCTGGCCGTGGACCTCGGTGTGTCCTTCATCGACACGGCCGATTCCTACGGGCTGGGGAGCAGCGAGGAAGTCCTGGCCGAAGCGCTGCGCCCGTACCCCGACAGCCTGGTGATCGCGACGAAGGCCGGACAGTGCCGGCCCCGTCCCGATCAGTGGGTGCCGTTGGGCCGACCGGAATACCTCAGGCAACAGGCCGAGCTGAGCCTGCGTCGGCTGGGACTCGACCGCATCGACCTCTTTCAGCTGCACCGGATCGACCCGAAGGTGCCGGCGGCCGAGCAGTTCGGCGCGCTCAAGGAACTGCAGGACGAAGGAAAGGTCCGGCACATCGGGCTGTCGAAGGTCACCGTCGCCGAACTGGTGGAGGCCCGTGAGCACATCACCGTGGCCAGCGTGCAGAACGTGTACAACCTGGCCGACCGGCACAATGACGAGGTGCTCGAGTATTGCGAGAAGCACTCGATCGCATTCATCGCATGGCTGCCGATCGCCCGCGGTGAACTCGCAGCCGTGGGAAGCCCTGTGACCGACATCGCCACCGAGCTGGAAGCGACTCCGAGTCAGGTGGCGCTCGCGTGGCTCCTGCACCGCTCCCCGACGATCATTCCTATTCCCGGCACCAGCTCGCCCACGCATCTCGCGGAGAACGTCGCGGCGTCGGACCTCGTGTTCACCGACGGCCAGTTGGCCCGGCTCAACGCGCTCGGGCGAACGCGACACGCCAATGAAGAGGAGCCTGGCTCCGGCACCACGACGGCAATGACGCAGCGCGGCCCCTGGGAGGTCGGCGCTGGCGGGCGGGCGTAGCCCGAGGCACCCTCAGGTTCAGCCTCGGCTCGTTCCAGTTCCGCAGATGGCCTCACGTCCGCAGCGGATGCGCGGGCTGCCGTTGCGTCATGCGGGGCGCGGTGTAGGGAGGGCATGCCGCACCATTCGCGGATGATCGTGTTGCAGCCCGTCCTCGAGGTCTACGCGCCCACCGGTTACACGCTCTGGCCGATCACCGAGCCCGGACAGTCGTACGGCTTCATGCCTCTCGGCGGCGAACTCTCCGCCGCCGAGGTAGGCACGGCGTTCATGCGCATCGCCGAGTGCAACACCGTCGAGCCGGAGGCCGACAGCCGCCCGCCGACCCGCTCGCTTCCTTCCTGTCGGGCTGCTCACCATGGACGACCTCTTGACGTCCGGAAATCTGTGCGTCACCGACACCGTCACTCGCCGAGGGCAGGGTCCGTCTGACCGTGGACGCGGAGCGGGATGAGGCGCCGTGAGCCGTTTCGCCGTCTTCCGCCAGGCGAAGTCTCGCCGTGCGGCAGCAAGGGGGCCGTACCTGTAGCGCCAGCGCGTGCCGTCCGGTGTCGTCATCCCAATGAGGCGGTTTTCCGCATCCCACTCGTAGCGCCTGGTGTCCGGGTCTGTGCCGACAGTGCGTCTTCTGACGCAAGGTGATGTGGCCCAGCTCATCGTTTTCGCAGCGGACGTTGCCGGCTTGAGCGATGCACGTGCCCACGTACTCGCGAGGGCCGGTCGCCTCACCGCCGGTGTAGGTCGTCGGCCGGTGCTGCCCCTGCAACTGACCACCCAAAATGAGGTCGGGAAAGCTTACTGCCTCGGTCTTCCGAGATGTGCACCTGCAGCAGATGCTGGATGATGAGTTCGAAATCCGACAGCACTTTGAGGCAAAATTCTTGATCTTGAACGTTGATAGAGTGAACAACGTCTCTGAAGCCGGGGTCGGCGAGCCCGTGCGCCTCACGCAGGACCCGCGTTGGGACCAGCACCCAGTTTCTGCGCGTTCTGTCGATTTCCCAGTCAACTTACGTCGGCAGAGCCCTCACGGCTGCTTCAATGAGCTGCGCCACTCCTTCTTCTGGGAACGCGTAGCGCCACCCCATGTAAGGAACCTGAGCATAGCCATATGCAGCATTGAATTCCGTGGGCAATTTGAACCATGCGAGTTCCCCAAACCTGCTCAGCGCCTGCACCGCCCGCTCGCCACGACTGGACACAATCACCATATACTCTACAATATCCGAACAGTCGATATTCCCACAAATCGGAGCAGACCTCATGGCTGCGGCCGCTCCTTCGTCGGGCGGATAGTCCGGGCTCGGCTCCCTGAAGCCGTAAGTCCCACGCCCATTCTTGCCACGAGGACATTCGGGAGCAAGTCCGAGTGAATCAGATCGTCCGTGTGGATTACGAACATAGGTGGTTGGGTTGGGCGCTGGGACGAGCCCGAGCAGATCGGGGGTAAGGTACCGGGCGCTGTAATTCCCGGCGGTCCGAGATCATCGACTGCCCCGCCCATTGCCTTGACCCGGGAACCCCCTGACTTTGTCCGAAAATTTTACCCTTACTCACCGACTGTGATTGCGGTGAGGGTCGCCCCTCTTTCTAGCGTTCCCACCACCTCGCCCGACATGTGGACCTTGGCGATATGGGGCGGATCAATAAAATCCACTAGCCGCTCATAGCGGTTGATCCAGTCCAGGATCAAGGGTGCTGCAATCATGTTGGAGCCGGTATCTGAATCGATGCTGAAATGCTGGCCAGTGCGCACCACGCCCGCCACGCAGCGAACGATGCAAGTCACTGCGGTGGCAGTCCTCTCCTCAACCTCGTAGATCTGCAACTTCCCCGCAGTACTGTCAGCCATGCCTGTAGGCCTCCGCCACAAATTGTTTGATCTGTTCAGGTGCAAGTTTCGGTATGTCCCATTCCAGGGCATCGCTGATTCCTTCGTAAGTATTGATTCGAGGAACGTGGATCCCCATACCTTGAAGAATACTATGAGCGGTGCCAACCGGAAGCTCTACAGTAGCTCGGCGAGTCAGCTCAGAAGCAGATAGGTTCACGCCGACTTCTGCCTCTGCCCGGATGTAACCTCTCGCGGTGTCAACCCCTTCGAGTGCACTCCGAGGAATTACCTGCACTACGGATTCCCCGAATTGTTCTGAGTGTCTGGCAAAGGCCGTTGCCACCCCTGGGTCCGTTGATGTGGGAGTGAAGCCTGACGTTTGTGTACCCGCACTGGCTTCAAATCCCTTTGTGGTTCCTCGGAAGAGGTGTTCCTCTTCGGGACATCCGACTGACCTTTTGCTGACCTGGAGGCGGCAATCAGGGCTCTGACCTGCAAAAACACCCAAACGCTAGATCTTGGACTTGAACATGGTGCGCAGCATCGGGGTACTCCCAAAAGTTGGCTCCCTGCCTGCGTTTTTGCAGGTCAAGGGCTGTTTCCACACCTTTACAGCGAGTCGTATGTCCGGGCAGCTGTCCCCAGGTTTTTCGGGAATCATGCTGACCGCTTGCCGACTTCCCTGACGCTCCGCCAGGTAACAGGGGAAGGCTTCGCCCACTCTCGCGGACCCCACCGTGGCGACGGCCCAATGCTACGCAGCACCCCCCGAAGGACGCCCGTGATCACCGTCACGCAGTCGGTCTGGACGGTAGTCAGGAGCGAAGGCGCTCGACCGGAAGTCGGACCACGCGCCGCCATGGGACAGGGGAACTCCGGAAGCGGCAAGGTGGAGGGCGAGCAGGCGGACCTTGAATCGCCCCGAGGTCCTTCGCAGGTAAGAGCACTCCGGCGATGCCCGCACCCAGTGGCACTCCTACTCGGTGACGCTCGTCTGCCGCCGTCAGGGTGACGGCGGCGATGGCGTGGCGGCCAAGGCCCGCAGCGCGGCGACGGGTTTGCGCTGGCCATAGGCGACCACCGTCGACGTACCGTCGGCATGGCTCCAGGTCAGCAGCGCGTGTCCGTCGGCCACGCTGCCCTGCACCGAGGTGGGTTCGCCGATCAGCGGCACAGGCCCGACGACCTTGACGGCGAGACCGGCGATCTCGGTCCAGAAGTAGTCGTCCTGCGGCGGTCCCGGCGCAGGGAGACCGAGGGCGGAGGCCGCCGCGGCCCTGCCCTGGGCGACGGCGTTGGACCAGAAGGGCGCACGCCGGTCGGGCCGTGTGCCGTCGCCGCGGAGGTAGGTGACGTCGCCGGCGGCGAACACGCCGGGGATGGTGGTGGCGCAGGCATCGTCGATGCCGACGCCGAGGCGGTCGGCGAGGCCCGTCCCTGCCAGCCAGCCGACGCCGGGTACTTCTCCCGCGCAGGTGACCACCAGGTCCGCGGTGAGTTCGGTGCCGTCGGGGAGCGCCACGCCGCCCACGGGGTCGCCGGTCAGGGTGGCGAAGCCGGTGGTCTGGATGAAGCGGATGCCGTGCGCCGCGGCGCGTGCCGTGATCGCGGCGGACAGCCATCCGCCGAGGATGCGCTCCAGCGGCTGGTCGGCGTCCACGACGGTGACCGGGATGCCGCGGGCGGCGCAGGCGCCGGCCACCTCCATGCCGAGGAATCCTGCGCCGATCACGATCGCCGAGCCGGCGTCCGCCAGGCGGGCGCGGAGCAGGCGGGCGTCGTCCAGGGTGCGCAGGACGAGTTCGCCCCGCTGCCGGGGGGCGGCGAGCCGACGGGCGTCCGCGCCGGTGGCGACGATCAGCGCGTCGTAGTCGACCTGTCGGTCGTCGGCGGTGGTGACGGTGCGGCGCCGGGTGTCGGCGGTGACCGCGGGCGAGCGGACGACCTCGGCGTCGAGTCCGTCGAGGGCCAGACCGAGGGTGTGGTCGGCAGCCGGGTCCTTCAGGACGGCCTTGGACAGGGGCGGGCGGGAGTAGGCGCCGTGTTCTTCTGCGCCGATGATCGTGAGGGGGCCGGTGTGACCGAGGGCGCGCAGGTGGCGGGCCGCGGTGATGCCGGCGAGCGACTCGCCGACGATGAGCACCGAGCGCCGTGGGGTCACGACAGGACTCGCAGGGCGGCGACCGGGCAGGCGTTGACGGCCGCGCGGGCGGCAAGTCGATGCTCGTCGGGGACTTGTTCGCCCTCGAAGTGGTAGATGAGTTCGGCGTCCTCGTCCAGGCTGAAGACCTCGGGAGCCTGGTCGGCGCAGAGGCCGTGGCCTTCGCAGCGTGGATGGTCGACGGAGATCTTCATGGTGCTGTCCTCTGCAGTCCTCAGAAGGGCGAGCGCGGGGGTTCAGGCCGGGATGAGCTCGAGCGGCAGGCGCTCGAGGCGGTGGATGACGTTGTTCAGGGCCCACTCGGGTCGGCCGGTGACCTCGATGCGGTCGACGCGTTCGACCAGGGCGTGCAGGATCGCGGAGGTCTCCATGCGGGCCAGTCCCTGGCCCGCGCAGCCGTGGGTGCCCTGGCCGAAACCGAGTTGGCGGGCGGCGTCACGGCGGATGTCGAACGTGTCCGGGTCGTCCCACTCCAGCGGGTCACGGTTGGCGGAGCCGTAGAGGACCAGCACCCGGGAACCCTTGGGCAGGGCGACGCCCGCCAGTTCCGTGTCGCGGGCGGCGGTGCGGGAGAAGGCGCGGATCGGGGATTCGTAGCGGACGACCTCGTTGACCGCTTTCGGGACGAGGTCCGGGTCCGCCTTCAGCAGGCGCCACTGTTCGGGGTGGAGGGCGAACAGGTACAGCGCGCTGGAGATGGCGCTGATGGTGGTGTCCAGAGAGGGCGCCAGGTAGTCGATCATCATGGTGGCGCACTCGGCGGGCATGATCCGGCCCTCGTCGGCGGCGCGCAGCAGGTCGTGGCCCATGCTGCCGTCCAGCACGGACCGGTCACGGACGACACCGCGCGCGTAGCGCAGCATGCCGAGGGACGCGGGTAGTGTGCGCACCGCCTGGCGGTTGATGGGGCCCATGGCGTCGAAGGTGGCACCGGCCCAGCGCAGCAGATGCTCGCGGCCCCGCTGGGGCCAGCCGACCAGGTCGGGGACGACTGCCATCGGCAACGCCGTGGCGACCTCCACCGCGTCGACCGTCCGCCGGGCCACGGCTGCCTCGACCACGGCGGCCGCCTGCTGCTCGACCGTCTCCTTCATCGTGCGCAGCGCCCTGGGGGTCAGGCGGTGTGCGAGGAGGGAACGGCGGCGGGCGTGCTCCTCGCCGTCACTGCACAGCGTGGTGCCCTGGCCCGCACGGTTGGCGACGGGGTTGAGGGCGACGCCGCCCGAGGAGACGAAGGTGTCGTCGTCCAGCAGCACTTGCTTGCACTCGGCGTAGCGCGGCAGGGCGTAGACCTTGTGCTTGCTCAGCCGGACCACGGCGCCCAGCTCACGCAGTGCGGCGTAGTGCGGATGAGTGTCGCGGATGGCCGACGCCGAGTACAGATCGGGACGGTAGACGGGGATCTCCGTAAGCATGGGCATGAAAGGCCCTCCTGAAGGAGCCGCGAGAGAGCGGGGGCGGGGTGCGTGGGGGGGCAGGCGGTCCGCGGACGGCTGACCAGAGCGGGACCTCGGCGAGGTCCCGCTCCCCATTGCGTTGCACGGACCGGTGCCGTCAGCGCAACAACGCCGTAATGACGAAATACTCAAGCTTGATGGAATGCCGCGTCAAGAGTTACGGCCAGGAAAACGATGAACTCATCAGAACTGCTGATGTTCTCTTGCACGCCGCCGTCGCAGCCGGCCACGCCGGACAGGTGATCGCCCTGCTGTCCGTCGGCCGTCATGCCGACGTGCCTGCTCGTCCTCGAGTCCACCCACCCGGCTCCGGCTAAAGGACGAAGTCGAGGCCCGAGGGACCGTCGGGCTTCTCCCCGTCCAGCTCGGCCCAGACCGTCTTGCCCTGCCGGGCATGGCGCGTTCCCCAACGCGCGGCGAGCTGGGCGACGAGGAACAGGCCGCGTCCGCCCTCGTCGAAAGTGCGGGCCCGGCGCAGATGGGGGGTGGTACTGCCGGCGTCGGCAACCTCGCACAGCAGGCAGCGGTCACGGATGAGACGCAGACGGATGGGGGGCCGGCCGTAGCGGATGGCGTTGGTGACCAGTTCGCTGACCACCAGCTCGGTCATGAAGGCGAGTTCCTCCAGTCCCCAGGCGGCCAACCGCTCGGAGGCGTTCGAACGGGCCCGGGCGACGGCAGCCGGATCGGCGTCCACGTCCCAGGCGGCCACCCGGTGGTCCCCGAGGGCACGGGGACGGGCCAGCAGCAGAGCGACATCGTCGTAGGGCCGGTCCGTTGGTACCAGGGCCTGGAGCACTGTGTCGCAGGCGGCTTCCAGAGACGCGGAAGGCTGTGCAAGGGCGTGGCGCAGGAGGGTGAGGCCTGCGTCGACATCTCGATCACGATCTTCGACCAGGCCGTCGGTGTACAGGGCGAGCAGGCTGCCTTCGGGCAGGTCGACCTCCGCCGCTTCGAACGGCAGTCCGCCCAGGCCCAGCGGTGGGCCGGGCGGCAGATCCAGAAGGTCGACGGTGCCGTCGCCGCTCACCACGGCGGGCAGGAGGTGCCCTGCGCGGGCCAGGGAGCAGCGGCCGTCGACAGGGTCGTAGACGGCGTACAGGCACGTGGCACCGATTTCCCCGGCCGTTTCCGTCTCCGGGTCGTCCGACGCCTCGGCGGACAGCCGGATGACGACGTCGTCCAGGTGCGTCAGCAACTCCTCCGGAGGCAGATCGATGTCGGCGAGGGTGCGCACCGCGGTGCGCAGGCGCCCCATGGTGGCGGCGGCGTGAATGCCGTGGCCGACCACGTCGCCCACGACCAGGGCGACCCGGGCACCGGACAGCGGGATGACGTCGTACCAGTCGCCGCCCACACCGGCCTGGCCACCGGCCGGCAGATAACGGCAGGCGACATCGACAGCCGACTGCTCCGCCGTACGCCGTGGCAGCAGACTGCGCTGCAGGGTGAGGGCCGTGGTCCGGGCGTGTGTGTAACGGCGGGCGTTGTCGATGGCCACGGCCGCCCTGGCCGCGACCTCTTGGGCGAGGAACAGATCCTCGTCGTCGAAGGGAACCGGGTTGCGGTGACGGCAGAACCGCGCGACGCCGAGAGTGGCGCCGCGCGCACTCAGCGGCACCACCAGCGTCGAGCGGGCAGGGTGGGGGCCGGCGACATCGGCCGGGTCCGTCGGCGTCGCCGTGTGCCGGGAGGGCTTGCCGGTGGCCAGTGCGTGTGCCGTGACCGAGCCGTCCGGGCAGGCGTGAACCGCCCCCAGCCCCGCCGTCGGCTCCGGGCCGACGCCTTGCGCCGAGGACGCCTGGGCGACCCGGTGCAGTACGAGGAGACCCGGCGCAGGGGTGTCGTGCCCGTGGATCACGGAGTCGAGCAGGTCGACGGTGACCATGTCGGCGAAATGATCGAGGGCGAGGTCCGCCAGCTCCTGGGTGGTGCGAGCGATGTCCAGGGTGGTCCCGATGCGCAGACCGGCCTCGTTCACCAGGGACAGCCGCCACTGCAGGCGACGGTCCCGCTCCTCCTGGAACGCCATGACACCCTGCTCGGACGCGTCGTCCACGTATCCGTTGGCCATCGCGATGAGCAGGCGCGATGCCGCGCTGACCAACTCCGCGTCCTTCGTCAGCCGCGGCATCTCAGCAAGCAGTCTGTCCAGGACGACGCCCTGACCGAGCCGGAAGGCCCGCAACAGCGCTGTGACCGGCGCGCCGTGCCGGGCCAGCCGACGTGCTCGTTCCAGCTCGGCGGCCGGCGGATCTATCTCGCTCGGGTCGATGCCGTGTTCCAGGCCGACCCGCACGCCGACGACGTGCGCGGCGATGTTCTCGGACGTCATACGGACGAGATCCGGGTTGCTCCACAGTTCGGGAACCTCACGCCGCAGGCACCGCACCACGTCGGCGATCACCTCGTCCGCCATGGGCCCGAGGTCGCCGGCGACACGGGACACAAGGCTGGCGGCCGTGTACTCCACACAATCGACGGTACGCCGCAAACAGGGCCCGTGAGCCGTCGGGCATCGACAGCCTCCCGCTCGACCCGGCGCACACTCGGGAGTCAGCCGGTGACGGCGTACGCCACCGCCATCAGGGCCAGTACCGCGGCGGGCAGGGCCCGCACGGGCGGGTCGCCATGGCGCAGGTGCACCACCGCGGCAGCCCCCATGAGCACAGCCAGCCCGGCAGCGGCGGCCACCCCGAGCGGGGCCGCAGCCAGGCCCAGCAGCAGTCCGGCGGCCGCCGCCACTTCCAGGGTGCCGATGATGCGGTAGAGCTCTGGCGACATGTCGAGATGCGCGGCTGCCTGGCGCATGAACGGCACGGTGGCGATCTTCGCCAGTCCCAGTGGGAGGAAGACCAGGGCCAGTGCGACGGCGAGAGCGATATGTGCGGTTCTCATGCCGATCGGCCCCTGCGTTCAGCGCCCAGGCGGGCGTAGTGGTCGATGAGGTCTGGGGCGTCCACGGTGGCCGGATCGACGACCTGCCCGACCGGGGCGCCCTGGAGGAGGCGTTTGACGGGGACTTCGAGTTTCTTGCCGGTGCGGGTGTGCGGGATCCCGGGCACTTCGAGGATGTCGTCGGGGACGTGCCGGGGTGAGGCGCCGCTGCGGATCGCCTCACGGATGCGGTCACGCAGCGTGTCGTCCAGTTCGGCTCCGGCGGCGAGGACCACGAACAGGGGCATCCAGTAGCCGCCGTCGGGTTCCTCCGCTCCGATGACCAGGGCCTCCGCGATCTCGGGGAGACGTTCGACGACATCGTGGATGTCGGCACTGCCGAGCCGTACGCCGTTGCGGTTCAACGTCGAGTCGGAGCGGCCGTGGACGATCACGGAGCCGTGGCCGGTGACGGTGATCCAGTCGCCGTGCCGCCAGACGCCGGGGTAGACAGAGAAGTATGCCTCGCGGTAGCGCCTGCCGTCGGGGTCGTTCCAGAAGGACAGCGGCATCGACGGCATGGGGCGGGTGACGACCAGCTCTCCGACCCGGTCCACGACCGGAAAGCCCTCGGCGTCATAGGCGGCCAGTGCCACGCCGAGGTGGGGTGCGGACAACTCGCCCGCCCAGACCGGGGTGTTGGGGGCACTGCCCGCGAAGCCGGAGACGACGTCCGTGCCGCCGCTGATCGAGGCAAGCAGCACCCGCTCCCCCACGTGGTCGCGGACCCAGGGGTAGGCGGAGGCCGGGAGGGTGGAGCCGGTGCAGCCGACCACCCGGATCGACGACAGGTCGTGCACGGACGGGTCGATGCCGAACTTGGCCATGCCCAGCAGGTACTGGGGGCTGGTGCCGAAGACGGTCACCCGGTGGCGCGCCGCCAGCTTCCACAGGGTGTCGGGCCGGGCGAGGGGCGCCGGGCTGCCGTCGTACGTGCAGGTCGTGGCACCGGTCAGGAGGGTGGAGACGACGAGGTTCCACATCATCCAGTGGGTGGTGGTGTACCACAGGAGCCGTTGGCCGGGGCCGAGGTCGGAGTGCAGGCCGAGGGTCTTGAGGTGCTCCAGCAGGACACCGCCGTGGCCGTGCACGATGCCCTTGGGCAGGCCGGTGGTGCCGGAGGAGAACACGACCCACAGGGGGTGGTCGAACGGCACGGGGGCGCAGGTGAGTTCCTCGGTGCGGGTGGCCGCGTCCTCCCACGGGACGACCAGCGACGGGTACGGCTGCGCGGGCCACGGCAGGCCCACATGTCCGACCAGCAGCGTCGCCTTCAACGTCGGCAGGGCGTGGGCGAGTTCCAGGGTGGCGGCGCGGCGGTCGTGGGTGGTGCCGTTGAAGAGGTAGCCGTCGGCGGCGATCAGGACGGTCGGTTCGAGCTGGGCGAAGCGGTCGGCGGCGGCCTTGGGGGCGTAGTCCTGCCCGCACACCGACCACACCGCGCCCAGGCTCGCGGCGGCCAGGAACGCGACGATCGCATGCGGGGTGTTGGGCAGGTAGCCGACGACCCGGTCGCCCCTGCCGACGCCGAGCTCGCACAGGGTCGCGGCGACGGAGGCCACCTGGGCACGCAGGCGGCTCGCGGTCACCTCGTAGCAGGATCCGGTCTCGTCCAGGGCGATGACCGCCACGGCGTCGTCGGCAAGGTTGCGCAGGGCATGGTGGGCGTAGTTGAGGGTGGCACCGGGGAACCAGCGGGCGCCGGGCATCCGCTCGTCCGCCAGCACCTGCTCGTAGGGCGTGTCCGCGTCGATGTCGAAGTACTCCCACACGGTGGCCCAGAAGCCTTCCAGGTCGGTGACCGACCAGCGGTACAAGGCGGCATAGTCGGAGCCGGCCATCCCGGCGTGGCGGGCGAAGTCCATGAGGTTGCTGTCCGCGACGGCTCGCGGATCCGGCGTCATGAAAGGGTCGGGCACGCTCATCGGGTGACGCTCCTCAGCAGGCTGTCGTCGACGGTCCGTCGGGGCGGGTGGGGACTGCGGGTGGTGTGCAGGAGGGACGCCCAGTCGCGGATTCCGGTGAAGTCGCGGCCGCCGGTCGGGACGACGTCCATGACGACGCGGTCGGGGCGCAGCAGGACGGCGTCCGCGCGGCCGGCGCGCAGCCAGGCGGCGAGGGTGCCGTCATCGCAGAGGCCGGTGACGGGGATCGCCCGGATGCCGAGTGCGTGGGCGAGGGCGTTCAGCGAGGGCGAGGGATCGGTGGTGGTCAGGATGGTGAAGGAGTCGCCGAGCACCTCGTCGAGGCGGGTGCGCCGTCCGTCGGCGGTGATCCATGGTTGTGGGCAGTGCATTCCCGCAAGGCCCTTGCGGAGGCGGCGGCGTACGAGGGGTCCCGTGGTCAGGGGCGGGCTGAGGTCACGGCCGGCCAGTTCGGTCAGGCCTGGTATGCGGCAGGCCGCGGCCAGGGCCCTGCGGCGGATCGCGGCGGCACTGTCCTGGCCGCCGGTCATGGCCCAGCCCATGGCGACCGCGAGCCGGATCATATGCCGGGCATGCGGCTTGCGTTCACTCTCGTAGGTGTTCAACATCCGCTCGGAGCCGCCCTGTTGGAGGACGCGGGCGAGCTTCCAGGTGAGGTTGTAGGCGTCCCGCAGGCCCGCGCACAGCCCCTGCCCGATGAACGGCGGGGTGAGGTGGGCGGCATCGCCGAGCAGGAAGACCCGTCCGCTGCGCCAACGGTCGGCGACGCAGGCCAGGAAGGTGTACTGCGCCTCGCGGATGATCTCGAAGTCCCCCTCGTGCGAAGGCGGCAGCCACGGAGCGACCAACTCGCGGACCGGCTGCTCCGCCCCCTCGCACAGCCGGAACTCCCAGCGGTAACGGTCCTCGCCGATGCGCGCGAAGGTCGCCGGCCGGTCCGGGTCACAGACCTGGTCGACGCCCTCCCAGGAGCGCACGTCGGCCGTCGTGCGGACGTCGATGACGGTCCAGCGTTCCTCGAAACGCAGGTCCTCCCATACGGCGCCGATCGCCTCGCGGGTGAGGCTGTTCGCGCCGTCGCAGCCGAGCACCGCGTCGGCCCACAGGTGATGCTCACCGTCGTCGTCCCGGTACGTCACGCGCACGGGGCCCTCGGTGTCCGGGCCGATGCCGGTGACCTCCACTCCGCTCCGCAGTTCGCATTCCGGGTGCCGGGCCAGGGCGTCGCGCAGCACCCGCTCCAGCTCGGGCTGGTCGAACATGCTGGTCTGCGGGTAGCCGTGCAGGCCGTGCTCGGTGCGCCGGAACTCGGCCATCACCCGGTGCCGGGCGTCCAGCAGCCGCAGCCCGTTCGCCGGGCGGGCCATCGCGGCGAACTCCTCCCCCACGCCCGCGGCCTGGAGGATCCTGCGCACCTCGTCGTCGGTGGCGGCGGCGCGCGGGAGGGGGTAGACGTCCTGGTGGCGTTCGAGGACGACGCTGCGGACTCCGCGCCGGGCCAGGAGCAGGGCGGCGGTCACGCCCACCGGTCCGGCGCCGATGATCACCACCGGTACGTCTGCCTCGTTGTGTTCGAGGGTCATGTGCGGCTCTCTCCGGGTCTTAGCTCGCGTCTGTGACGGGGGTGTGCTGCTCGCCGAGGTCGATCCGGCCGTCCGGGGTCGCGATGGTCGCCGTGATCACGTCTCCCGTGTGGAGGTAGTGCGGGTTCTTCGCCTGGGACTTGAAGAACGCCTTCCACTTCACGGCGGGCGGCAACAGGGCGCCGATCTTCTCGACCGGCTTCGGCGGAGCCTTGAGTGCCGTACCGCCCGGTGTGCCGGTGAGCAGCAGGTCGCCGGGGTCGAGGGTCTGGAAGCGGGCCAGCAGGGTCAGTGCCTGCGCCGGGCGGACGATCATGTCGGCGAGGGTGCGGTCCTGACGCAGCTCGCCGTTGACGGACAGCTTCAGCCGCAGATCGAGGAGGTGGGCGAAGTCCTCCGGCTCCAGCAGGGCGAGGTACGGCCCGGTCGGTGTGAAGGTGGGGTACGACTTGCTCTCGTAGAACTGCGTCTTGGTCAGCTGGACATCGCGGGCGCTGACGTCGTTGGTGATCACCAGCCCGGCGACGTACGACGGCAGGTCCCGCTCCCCGACCACGGTGCCGATGGGCAGCGGCGCCCCCATGACCAGGCCGAGCTCGATCTCGTAGTCGAGGAACTTGACGTGGGAGGGCCGGACGACGGCCTCGCCGGGGCCGCTGACCGAGCCGGACGCCTTGCGGAAGAAGGCGGGCGGGATGTCGCCGGTGAAGCCCGAATCACGGGCGTGACTGCGGTAGTTGACCATCTGGGCGACCACCCGGCACGGCGTGGTGACCGGCGAGACCGCCGCCAGGTCGGAAACGGGCGTGCCCGTCTGGCCGGAGAGCGCGGCCTCGCGTACGGCGTCACGGTCGGCGATCAGTTCGGCGGTGGTGACGGCCTTGGTGTCGACGGGGACGGCGCGCTCGCCGAGGACGACCCACCAGCCGTCGGCGGTCCGCAGGACATTGGTGCTCATGACAGTGCTTTCGTGAGGGGGATTGGGGGGTTCAGGACCTGGCGGCCTTGAGCAGGCCCCGCAGGCGCGCCGGGTCCATCTCGCTGGCGCCGCGCAGGGCCTCGATGACATCGCGGACCCTTTGCGGGGAGGGACTCGCACCGAGGAAGTCGCGAGTGGCCGGCGGGCCCCACTGGGCCAGGCCGCTGGTCGACATGGGCGCCCAGCCGGGC
Source organism: Streptomyces sp. NPDC013187 (assembly GCF_042899705.1). Lineage (NCBI taxonomy): Bacteria > Bacillati > Actinomycetota > Actinomycetes > Kitasatosporales > Streptomycetaceae > Streptomyces > Streptomyces sp. NPDC013187. The sequence continues at coordinate 34,871 of NZ_JBIBAF010000004.1, forward strand.
TCGACGTCGCAGGAGAACAGGTCGCCGTCGGCGAAGTGCTCCAGCATGAAGCGGTCCGGGTCGCGCCAGTAGTCGAACAGCTGGCTGCCCTGGATGTGCCGGCCGATACCCCAACTGCGTTGGTAGCCACGCTCCTTGAGATACTCGCCGCCCGCGGCGATCGAGTCCAGGTCGGTCACCTGGTAGGCGGAGTGGACGTACCCGGTGCCGGGGCCGAGGTGCATGGCCAGTGTGTGGTGGTCGGACGGCACGCTGCCCAGATCGCAGCGGATGAACGCCATGGTCGGGCCGCGGCCGCGCTGCCCGTCCAGGAACAGGAAGTCGGACACGATCATCCCGAGGGTGTCCAGATACCAGTCCAGGGCCCGCGCGAACACCCTTGTCTCCAGCACCAGATGTCCCAGCCGTTGGATTCGGGACGGTTCGCGCGGCGGGCGCTGCGTGATGTTCGTACGACGGTGAGCGGTGCCGAAGTTGAGGAGCAGCGGCTGCTGCTCGGGCAGGGCCGACAACTGCTCACCGCAGTGCACCACCCGCACCGGGAAGCCGGACGGGTCGAGCAGATCGACCACCCGGCCACCGCCGGGCACGTCCGCGTCCCGTACGGCCGCCCCGGTCGCCCGCGCTAGCCGGTCCAGGTCGGCCCGCTCCGCCGCACGGAACGCGGAACCGATGAAACGGGACGTACGACCGCGGCGGATCACCATGCACGGCGAACCCGCGAAGGTGCCGCGCAGCCACAGCTCACTCTCCGTGCGAGCGGCGACACCGAAGCCGAAGTCCCGGGCGAAGACCTCCGCCCGGTCCAGGTCCGGCTTCTCGAACTCCAGCCAGGCCAGATCCGCCACCTTGATCACGGGGTTCCGGGAGCGGCCCGGATGCTCGCCGCGCAGGGCGCCCTGCTCGCTGTGCAAGTCCTGGTGGGCGGTCTTGACATCGGCCCCGTGGATGCGGGTTTCAGACATGGGCCCTCCGAGCGACATCACCATAATGAGGAAAGCATCAGCTTTGACAGTCTCGTCGTCAAGAGGTTGGGCCAGGAGAAATGATGAATTCATCAGAGCTGCTGTCGTCATCGACCCTGCGGTTACACTCTGTGCATGCCTAGGTCAGCCCCACCCAGCAACCGGTTCGAGCGGCGCCGCGCCGAGACCCGTCGCGCACTCATCCACGCCGCCCGGCAGATCCTCGCCGAGACCGGGGACACCAGCGCCAGCATCCAGGCGATCGCGGAGCGCGCGGACGTCGGTTTCGGCTCCTTCTACAACCACTTCGAGTCGAAGACGGAGCTGTTCGAGGCAGCCGTGGTGGACGCCCTGGAGGAGTTCGGCCAGAACTTCGACGAGCGCCTCACGGGGATCGACGACCCGGCGGAACTCGTCGCGGCGGGCTTCCGGCTGAGCGCCCGCATGGCCGACTCCCACCCCGAGCTCATGCAGGTCCTGCGCCGCCGCGGTCTCGGTCACATCCATTCGGACAACGGCCTGGCCCGGCGGGCGCTGCGCGACCTCGAGGCCGGCCTCGCCTCCGGCCGCTTCACCCCCGCCGACCCGGCGGTCGCCCTGTCCGCACTCGGCGGAACCCTGCTCTCCCTGGTGGAACTGAGATTCGCCCGCCCCGACCTGGACGGTGACCAGGCCGCGGTCAACCTGGCCGAGATGGTCCTGCTCATGCTGGGCGTCCCACCGGACGACGCCCACGAGGTCGCCCGGCGCCCTCTCCCTGACGCCGCCTCACCGACCACCCTCACGCGGGGAGCGACGAACTCGGCCGGAGGCTGACCGAGCGGTCGGTGGAGCCGCTGCCGATCGCGCCCCGCGCGGGTGGCGTGTGAGGCTCGCAGGTGCGGCCACTCGGGAATGTCACCGCCGAGACGGCGCGGCACTGCGGTCGCCGGTACCGCGCTCGTCGGCGGCTTCTCCCTCCTCGCCGTCGTCGTCAGCCGGACGTTCCCCGAGGGCGTTCACCGCGCCGGGCCGCCCACCTGACGATTACACCTGTAGGGCGGGACGGCGGGCGTTGGCATCCTCTGCGTCGCCATGATCTGTCCGGCGATGTGGTGGGGCGCATCCCGCCGACTCCGGCAGCCGATGACCCCACCGGGGTGTGGGCCGCCGCGGTCACCCTGATGATGGCCTTCCTCGTCACCGGCATGGACACCACGATCCTCTCGTTGGCCGCCGCCGTCCGGCTGTTCGCCGAACACCCCGAACAATGGGACGCGCTGCGGGCCGACCCGTCCCTGGTGCCTGCCGCCTACCTCGAGGTTCTGCGCATCGCGTCTCCGGTCACCGTCTTCAGTAGGGTCACCACCAGGGCTTGGGAGTGCGAGGACGTCACCATCCCCGCGGGCGATCGTGTCGCCGTCATGTTCGCCTCCGCCAACCGCGACGAGCGCAAGTGGGCCGATCCCGAACGGTTCGACATCACCCGGAACCCCGCCGATCACCTGACCTTCGGCGTCGGCATCCACGCCTGCGTCGGCCAGAACCTGGCCGAGGCTGGAGGCCCAGGCCCTCCTGACCGCACTGCTGGCAAGGGTGCGCCGGTTCGAGATCGGCAAGCCCGAGTTCGTCGTGAACAACACCCTGCACGGGCTGAGCAAGCTTCCCTGCCGGATCGTCACCTGAGCGAGCCGCGGGAACGAACCCGTCCTCGCCGAAGCGCTTCGGCGAGGACGGTATCGACTCCTCGAAGGCCGCCCCGGCGGGCGCTGCCTGCTCGACCGGGGCTGATTCCTGGTCGAGCTGCTCGACGACGCCCGGGAACAACTCTTCCTTCGTTCCGAACGTGCCTGCAGCAGGTTGGACTCGTCCCGGATCCGGCATCCCGTGCGGCTCCGGACGCCGCTCTACGCACCCCTTTGAAACGGCACCGCCACCGCGCCGGCCTTGAGGATGCCGCAGCGCGCGATCACGCATGACCACAGGTCCGGGGACTTCCACTTGACACGATCCCCTTATCGGTAACAGTGTATCCAATATGAGCACCTGGTCTGAGCCGCAGCCCGATTCCCGGTTCGTCGCGGTGGACAGTCTGCGGATCCACTACAAACGCGCCGGCCGCGGCCCGGCACTCGTCCTCCTGCACGGCAGCGCTTCGTCGCTCCAGCACTTCGACCGTGCTGCGGACCTGCTGTCGGATTCGTTCGACGTCATCCGCCCCGACCTGCCGGGCTTCGGCCTGACCGGCCCTCGCAAGGACCGCGACTACCGCATCCCGGCCTACGCCGCGACGGTGGCGGGCTTCCTGGAGGCACTGGGCGTGCCGCGCTACGCGGTGGCCGGCAATTCGCTGGGCGGCAACATCGCCTGGAACCTCGCGCTGGATCACCCCGAGCGGCTGACCGGCCTGGTGCTGGTCAATGCCACCGGGTACCCGGAGAAGGAGATGCCGGCAGGCATGCGCCTGACCCGCCACCCTCTGCTGCGCCCGGTGTTGCGGCGGGTGATGCCGCGCGGCGCCATCGAGCGCAGCCTCCGCTCGAACGTCGGCCCGCACTCCACGATCGTGGACGACGCCATGGTGGACCGGGCCTATCAGCTCATGAGCCGACCCGGGAACCGCTCGGCCTTCGTCGACTTCTGCAACACCGACCAGCCCGACCGCAGCGCGCAGATCCCCCGCATCACGGCACCCACGCTCGTACTGCGCAGCGCGGGCGTCGACGGCCAGCACTTCACCCGCGACATCCCCGGCGCCGAGGAACTGGTGCACCCCCACGGCGGTCACCTGCTGCCCGAAGAGGAGCCCCGGTGGGTCTCGGACGCGATCGCGAAGTTCCTCCCTTCCTCCACCGACACCCCCACGCACTGAGGCCAAGGAGGCCCGTTCCATGAAGTACTTCGTCGCACAGGGCGAGGACCGACGGCTCACCGCCGAATCGCGGCAAGCCCTTCGCGGCAGTTTCGTCGCACTCTCGGACGGCGTCACGCACTACGAGCTCGAGGGCCCCGAGGACGGGGAGCTGGTCGTGCTGGCTGGTGGCCTGACCATCCCGCTCTTCTACTGGGACGGCCTCGTCGCCGAGCTCAACGCCCGCGGGCTGCGGACTCTCACCTGCAGCGCGTACGGCCGCGGCTACTCGGACCGGGTGCGGGCGCGATACGACGAAAACCTCTTCGTGCGACAGCTGGCCGAGCTGACCGAACGGCTCGGCCTGACCACGCGCCCACTGCACCTCGTCGGCACCTCCATGGGCGCGCTCGTCGCCATGACCTACGCCGCCCGGTACCGCTCGCTGGTGTCCACCCTGACCATCGTCGGCCCCGCCGGTCTGGCGAAACCGCGGCCGACCTCCCCGCACCGGCTGCTGCGCAGCGATCTGCTGGCCGGTGTCGTCGCCCGGCGGCGCGGCCACCGGATCCTCCAGGAGCACCTCGGGCACAACGTCCGTGACCCCGGGCTCGGCGCGAGACTGACGGAGATGGTCCTCGACGCCTTCCGCTTCGAGGGCTCGCTGTACGCGGTGTTCGACACGCTTCAGCACTTGCCGGTCTCGGGGCGTGACGACCTCTTCCGGCAAACGGGCGCACTGGGCATTCCCACGCTGCTCCTGTGGGGCGACGAGGACAACGTCACGCCACTGACCGACCTCGACGCGGCCCTCGCGCTGCTGAAGCCCCAGCATCATCACGTCATTCCCAGGTGTGGCCACATGGCCCCGTTCGAGCGTCCGCGCCACGTCGCCGATCAGATCGTCCCCTTCGTGGCCGCACGCGCCGAAAGGCTCGACTCATGAGCAACCCGCCGGTCATCGACGTACTGGTCGTCGGTGCGGGCCCTTCGGGCTCAGCGCTGGCGATCGACCTCGTACGCCGGGGACTCGACATACGCATCGTCGACAGATCTCCCCACGCCTTCGACGGCTCCCGCGCCAAGGGCGTCCAGCCTCGCAGCCTCGAAGTCCTCGAAGACCTGGGTGCCCTCGACGAGGTGCTGGCCGGCGGCAGCGTCTACCCCAAGGCCGGGCTCCATGCGGGCCCTCTCGCCGTGCCGTGGAAGATGTTCACCCACAAGGGCGTCACCCCCGCCGTCCCGTACCCGAACACCTGGCTGATCCCTCAGTTCCGCACGGACCGCGCCCTGCATGCCCGGCTCGGCGAGCTCGGCCAGGAGATCGAGTTCGGCAGGGAACTGACCGAGCTGACGCAGGACGAGGACGCGGTGGTCGCCAAGCTGTCGGGCGCGGACGGCGCGCAGGAGATCGTGGCCCGCTACGTCGTGGGCGCCGACGGCGGTTCCAGTGCGGTGCGCAAGCAGATCGGAGTCGGGTTCGTCGGGACGACGGACGAGAGCGACCGGATGCTCATCGTCGACGCCTCGGTGACAGGTCTGGCCCGCAACCGGTGGCACATGTGGCCCGGCCGCGGCGGCAGGTTCATCGGCGCCTGCCCGCTGCCCGACAGCGACATGTTCCAGTGGATGATCCGACTCACACCGGACGAGGAGCCGCCCGCGAAGAGGGACGACATCATCCAGCGGATCCACTCCCACACCCATGACCGGCGCATTCAGCTGCACGACATCCACTGGACGTCGGTGTTCCGGCCCAACATCCGCCTGGCGGAGAACTACGGCCGAGGACGTGTCTTCCTCGTCGGTGACGCCGCGCACGTCCACACTCCGGCCGGCGCCCAGGGTCTGAACACCGGCATACAGGACGGCTACAACCTCGGCTGGAAAATCAGTCAGGTCCTCGCCGGTGCGGACCCGGCACTGCTGGACACCTACGAGGCCGAGCGGCAGCCGATCGCCGCCGGAGTCCTGGGCCTGTCCACGGACAAGTGGGGCGGCATCGCCAAGCTCGACCCGTCGAGCATGAAGCGGGGCAAGGACGAACAGCAGCTCAGCCTGACCTATTACGGCGGCCCCCTCGCCCCCGCCGACGGCATGCGTACCGAGACCCTGCGTGTGGGTGACCGCGCCCCGGACGCCCGACTGCTCAACGCCCAGGGCGCCGAGACCCGACTGTTCGACGTCCTGCGCGGGCCGCATTTCACCGCCATCGCCTACGGGCCCGGTGCCGCCCGGGAGCTCGAAGAGTTCGCCTGGCCGACGGCGGGCGCCCGGCTGAAGCGGCTCGTCGTCGGGCCGTCCGCCGCCGACGGCCTCGCCTTCTCCGACCCCGGGAAGACATTGCGGCGTGCCTACGGACTGACCGGCGACACGCTGCTGCTGATCCGTCCCGACGGCTACATCGGGCACATCGCCACCCTGGACTTCCTCACCACCACACACACCGCCGTACGCGCCATGACGCCGTAGGCAAGGAGCCGCACCATGTGCCAACACGGCCACATCCGCCCCGGCCGGGGAGCCACCGCATGAGCCGCGTCCTGCTGCGCGGAGCGCAGGTCATCACGATGGCCCCGGACCGGCCCGACGCCGAACACCTCGAGGTCCTCGTCGACGGCGACCGCATCGCCGCCCTCGACGAAAACATCGAGGCACCCCACGCCGAAGTCGTCGACTTCTCCGGTCGCATCCTCATGCCCGGCCTGGTCAACGCCCACCTGCACACCTGGCAGACGGCGCTGCGCTCGGTCGGCGCCGACTGGACGCTGATGCAGTACCTCACCCACCTCCACGGTGAGTGCGTCGGGCACTACACCCCGGGCGACATGCACATCAGCAATCTCGCCGGCGCGCTGAACCAGCTCAACTGCGGGACTACCACCCTGGGCGACTTCTGCCACAACGTCCTGTCGCCCGAGCACGCCGACGCCGCGGTCGAGGGCCTGGCCCAAGCCGGGATCCGCGCCGTCTTCCTGCACGGCACCCCCTACCGGTCGCCGGACACCCCCCACCCGCTCGCCGAGATCGACCGGCTGCTCGACGGCCCCGTCCGCGGCCATGCTCTCCTCACCCTGGGCATGGCGCTCCAGGGGCCGCAGTACTCCTCCGTCGAGACCGCGGTGGCAGATTTCCGGGCCGGCGCGGAGCGCGGCCTGGTCGTCTCGATGCACCAGAGCGGCGGAGAACCCTCACCCGGCTGGGAAGCTCTGCGCGTCGCCGGACTGTTCGGTCCCAGGGCGAACATCGTCCATGGATCCGGCCTGCCCGACGACTGGATCAAGACGCTCGTCGAGGCGGGTGTCACCTTCACCACCACCCCGGAGAACGAACTGGGCCAGGGACACGGCACGCCCATCACCGGGTCGCTGCTGCGCTCGGGCGCGGCGCCCTCCCTGGGTACCGATATCGACACCGCCGTACCCGGCCATCTCCTCACCGCCGCCCGCATCGCCCTGGCCCACCAGCGCAGCCTGGACCACGCGCAGCACCGGCAGACGACCGGGACGTATGCCGACAGCCCCTCGGTCACCGCCAAACAGGCACTGGCCTGGGCAACGGTCGAAGGGGCGAAGGCGCTGGGCCTGGCCGACCGGGTGGGCCGGATCGAGGTGGGCATGCAGGCCGACCTGGTCGCCGTCGACGCCCGGGCGTTCAACCTGTGGCCGGCACACGACCCGGTCGCTACGGCTCTGCACGCCGACATCGCCAACATCGAAGCGGTGATGGTCGCCGGAACCTGGCGCAAACGCGATCACGCCCTCCTCACGTCCCGGCTCGACGATGTCAAGGACCGGCTCCGCGAGTCCGGAGAGCGGCTGCTGCGCAGCATCGGTCCCGCAGGCGGCCCCCAGGGCTGACACCTTGCAGCGGCCTCCCGGCAGGTACCGGGGTTTCGTCGCGCAGACTGGACCATCCACCGGTGTTGCTGACCCGGTCGGGCGGAGTCGATGGTCGCGTTCATCCTGCCGTCGATGTAGTCCCGGTTGTTCGCGTGGGCCATGGGTGCGGCGCCACCGTTGTAGTCATGTGCACCGGCGCGGTCACCGACCTGCCGGCCGATGCCACCGGCGGCATGGGGGGCAAGGCGGGTCCAGGCAAGCTCCGCCGCCGGTACAAAGCGCCATCCGCCGGGGCCTGTTCGAGAAGGCGGACCGACCCCGGCGGGACGCTCACCGCGTCAAGGGGTTACGGAAGCGGCGGGTAGGCATTCTGCATCAGCTGCCGGAACTGGGCGGAGAACCAGTGTCCCGCCACGGGCGCGTTCGGCAGGGACCCGCTGGGATTGTTGCCGTTGCGGGGGTTGCCGCCGTAGGTCGGGTCGCACATACGGTCGAAGCCCTTGCCCTCGTCGTTCGGGACGGCGGCGCTGGAGCCGTCCGACTCCCCCGGCGGCTTGACCCACACGTAGGCGTCGATACCGGCGGCCGGAGCCGCGGTGGGCCGTTCGCCGATGCCCGCACCACTCTGGTTGCACCAGTTGCCGGCGTGGATGCGCCGGTCGATGCGGCCGCCGTTGACGTAGTCGTCCACGGAGGTCATCGGTCCCGGGCCGGTGGGCCGGGCGGCGCCGCCCCAGCCGTTGCGGGAGGTGTCGACCAGCATGCCGATGCCGGATGGGAATCCGGCCGCTACGAGCTTGTCCCGCAGCGCCTGGGCGAAGGACTGCTCGTCCGCGTACTGGTTCCAGTCCAACCACTTCGACTGACGCACGGTCTGCCCGTTGACCGTGTCGGTGATCTTCAGGTACGGCTCCTTGGTGGGGCTGTAGTTGGCGGTGTTGACGATGAACCCGGCCACGTCGTTCACGCTCGCGCCGTTGGTGGTGGCGACCTTGTGGAACTGCTGCACGGCGGGGCCGAGGTTGCTGTCCCAGCCGAGCCAGCCGTGGTGCGCGGCGTCGATGTAGTTGTAGACGTTCGGGATGGCACCGAGCTTGTCGAGGGCGTAGGAGACGCCCTTCTCGTAGTTGCCGTTGGCCTTCATGGTCACGCAGGCGTCGGTCGTGGTGGGGGTGCCGCCGGCGTTGGTGACCAGGTTGGGCAGCGAGTCGGGTTCGATGATGGTGGCGATCCTCAGGGACGCGTACTTCGAGTCGGAGAGAATCGAGGCGATGGGATCGACGTACTGGGTCTTGTACTTGTCGATCTCGTCGGGCTTGAGTTCACCGTTGGAAGCGAGGGCGGCGCAGTCACGGCCCGGGAGGTCGTAGACGACCACCTGGATGACGAGCTCGCCGGAGCCCTTCTGCTTCAGGGCCTCGTCGAGGTGGGCGCGCAGCCCCATTCCGCCGTTCACGCCGTTGATCGCGGCGATTCGATCGAGCCAGACGGCCGTGGGCTGGTTGGAGATGCGGCTGCCGCCCGGCTCGGCCGCGGCCTTGGCCGACCACTCGGGGTTCACGTAAGCCCTGGCTCCGACGTAGGGGTTGGCGACCCGACTGCCGTTGCCACCGCCGTCCCCGCCGTTGTCGCCCCCGCCGTTGTCGCCTCCGCCGCCCGAGCCGCTCCCGTCATCGACGTTGCAGGCCACGCCGTCGAGGGTGAACGTGGCCGGGACGGCGTTGGTGCCGTTGTAGGTGCCCTGGAAGCCGAAGCTGACCGAACCCCCCGTGGCGAGCGTGCCGTTGTAGCTCTCGTTGGTGGCGGTGACAGCGCTCCCGCTCTGACCGATCTTCGCGTTCCAGCCTCTGGTGATCCTCTGGTTACCGGGGTACGACCACTTCACCGACCAATTCGACTTGGCAGCAGCGTTGTTGGTGATGGTGACGGCGGCGGTGAAGCCGCTGTCCCACTGGTTCTGCACCTTGTAGTCCACCGTGCAGGGGACGGAGGCGGTGGCGGCACCTGCCGGCGCCGTGAGAAGCGCGGCCCCTGAGCCTCCGGTGAGCAGCGCGAGGGCGGCGAGCAGTGAGGTCCTGGTGCGACTCATGAGTGTGGGTTCCTTCTCCTTCGAGATCCTTCTACCGATTACGGCCGCGCCGGCGCTCGCGCGGTCCGATGCCGTACGGGGTGGGCTTACCGTCGTGGTGCGAGAGCGAGGACGGGCAGCAGGAGCAGTGCCCGGCATCCCGCTCCAGCCCAGGTGGGACGGAGCGGGATCGCCGAACCACTGCGTGACCTGGTCGGTGCCCCTGCGCGCGGAGGCGCTCGCACCGATCTCCCCTGTGACCAGAGGAACTTGCGCGGCGGCAGGAGCGAGCATGGACGTCCGCCGGCTCTCGTCCGTGCAGGTGTCGGGGCAGGTAATGAAGTTGTGGGCACCTTGCGGGCGATCGGATTGCTCTCAGGACCGGTGGCCTCGTGCGACAGCCACTGACCGAGATCAGCGGAGCATGGCGGTCCACCCGCAAGGATCACGTTCTGCGCTCTTCGACAGCTGCCCGGACCGGCAGCGCGGACTGCGCGCCCGGAATCGGCTGCCGGCAGGTGGAGTGCGCGTCGGAGCAGCCTGCCGAAATGCCGGTGTACCTGCCGCGGGTACGGTGCTGATCGATGATCCGGGTCATGGCCTGCGGCTCGATGGGAGCCACCGGCCTGTTGTCGGCCGCGGCGAGTCTTCGCTCATGTGATCCGGTCTTGCGTCGGACAGGCGGAGTCGGCGCTCCTCGCTGCCGGTCGGCTCGAACCGGACGGTCGTGGCAATCACCTTCATGCCGGACCGGGACCAGGCGGCGTTCCGGTCTCAGGTGAGCTTCCGGCCTTCGAGGAAGACCGAACGGCGATGTCTGACTGCTCGGCGCGGCAGACTCGTCGGCACTTCTCGGTGATCCGTGGAAGCCGTTGGCCCGCTGGTCGTCGACGGTGTGCTCCCTCGGCCCAGGACGCGTTGCCTCCTGGGCCAAGACCATCGGGACGACCATGGTGGCGACGAGCGCGTCGGCGCCTGCAGCGGCTGAGAGTAACGAGGGTGGGGGGTGTCGCATGAGCGACTCCTTGCAGTTGAGCGCGCCGTGACCGACGCGTCGCCTGATTGGAAGCGCTCCCACTGGTGCGAAGGACGGTAGCGCCGAGTGGCGCGGTTGCCCAGGGGGTTGTCGAAACTTCGTTGAACTAAACCGTTCCGAGCCTTCGAGTCTTCAAGCGTCTTGACCGCTGTCACCCACGTCCCCATTATGGGAGCGCTCCCACTGGCCAAGACTTGTCCTTCCCCGAGCCGCAAGCCGCTAGGAGGAACCAGTTCATGGATCCCGGACGCAAACGCAGCGCCGTTCGGCGGGTGTGGACCGCCGTGGCGACCGCTTTAGCCCTGCCCCTGTCGTTACTGGCCACGGGTTCGACTCCCGCCCAGGCGGCCCCGGTTCAGTGCAGTGTCGACTACAAGACGAACGACTGGGGCTCCGGCTTCACGGCGGACCTGACGATCACCAACCGCGGTACGGACGTCATCGACGGCTGGACCCTGACATACAGCTACGCGGGCAACCAGAAACTGAGCAACGGCTGGAACGGCACCTGGTCCCAGTCGGGCCAGTCCGTCACCGTGAAGGACGCGGGCTACAACGGGCGGATCACCGCCGGAGCCGCGGTCAGCACCGGTGCGCAGTTCAGCTACAGCGGCTCCAATGCCGCCCCCACGAACTTCGCGATCAACGGCACCAGTTGTACCGGCGCCCACCAGCCCCCCATCACCGTACTGACCAGCCCGGCGGCCGGCGCGGTCTACTCGCAGGGCGACGCCGTCCCGCTCGCTGCCACCGCCGCCGCCGCGGACAGCGCCACCATCAGCAAGGTCGAGTTCTACGACGACACCACACTGCTGGGCACGGACACGACGGCGCCGTACTCGCTCTCGGTCTCCAGCTTGACCGTGGGCAGTCATTCGCTCGTCGCGAAGGCCTACGACAGCCTGGGCGCGTCGGCATCGTCCACGCCGGTCGGCATCAGGGTCGCCTCAGGGCCCACGGTGGTCGCCACGCCCACGCAACTGGGCATCCAGCAGGGCAAGTCGGGCACGTACGAGGTGAAGTTGTCCAAGCAGCCGAGCGCGAACGTGACGGTGGCGACCGCCCGTGCGAGCGGCAACTCAGGCCTGTCGGTGACGGGTGGCGCCTCGCTCACCTTCACGCCGCAGAACTGGAACACGGCCCAGAAGGTGACCATCACCGCCGACAGCTCCGGCACCGGATCGGCCGTCTTCGAGTCGACGGCCGCGGGCCACGCCAAGGCCTCGGTCACCGTCACGCAGCTGGCGGCGTCGAAGGTGTACGACGCCCGCTTCCTGGAGCTGTACGGGAAGATCACCAACCCGGCGAACGGCTACTTCTCCCCCGAGGGCATTCCCTACCACTCGGTGGAGACGCTGATCGTCGAGGCGCCTGACCACGGCCACGAGACCACGTCGGAGGCGTACAGCTACCTGCTGTGGCTGCAGGCCATGTACGGCAAGGTGACGGGTGACTGGTCGAAGTTCAACGGCGCGTGGGAGCTCATGGAGAAGTACATGATCCCCACCAAGGCCGACCAGCCGACCAACTCCTTCTACAACCCCTCCAAGCCGGCCACCTACGCCCCCGAGCTGGACACGCCGAACGAGTACCCGGCCAAGCTCGACCCGTCCGTCGCGGCCGGTTCCGACCCGATCGCGGGCGAGTTGAAGAGCGCCTACGGCACGGACGACGTCTACGGCATGCACTGGCTGCAGGACGTGGACAACGTCTACGGCTTCGGTAACTCGCCCGGCAAGTGCGAGGCCGGTCCGTCGGACACCGGCCCGTCGTACATCAACACCTTCCAGCGCGGGCCGCAGGAGTCGGTGTGGGAGACCGTCCCGCAGCCCACATGCGACGCCTTCAAGTACGGCGGCAAGAACGGCTACCTGGACCTGTTCACCGGTGACGCCTCCTACGCCAAGCAGTGGAAGTTCACCAACGCGCCGGACGCCGACGCCCGGGCCGTGCAGGCCGCCTACTGGGCGGACCTGTGGGCCAAGGAGCAGGGCAAGGGCTCCGCCGTCTCCGCGACGGTGGGCAAGGCCGCCAAGATGGGCGACTACCTGCGCTACTCCATGTACGACAAGTACTTCAAGAAGGTCGGCAACTGCGTCGGGCCCTCCACCTGCCCGGCGGGCACCGGCAAGGACGCCTCGATGTACCTGATGTCCTGGTACTACGCCTGGGGCGGCGCCACCGACACCAGCGCCGGCTGGGCCTGGCGCATCGGCTCCAGCCACGCCCACGGCGGCTACCAGAACCCCCTGGCGGCCTACGCGCTCGCCAACTACGCGCCACTGAAGCCGAAGTCGGCTACGGGCGCGGCGGACTGGGCCAAGTCCATGGACCGGCAGCTGGAGTTCTACCGCTGGCTGCAGTCGAACGAGGGCGCCATCGCGGGCGGTGCGACCAACAGCTGGGCGGGCCGGTACGCGACCCCGCCCTCGGGCAAGTCCACGTTCTACGGCATGTACTACGACGAGAAGCCCGTGTACCACGACCCGCCGTCCAACCAGTGGTTCGGCTTCCAGGCGTGGTCCATGGAGCGGGTCGCCGAGCTGTACCAGCAGACCGGGAACGCGAAGGCCAAGACGGTCCTGGACAAGTGGGTCGACTGGGCGCTGTCCAAGACCACCTTCAACCCCGACGGCACCTTCCGCATCCCGTCGACGCTGCAGTGGTCGGGCCAGCCCGACACCTGGAACGCCTCCAGCCCCGGCGCCAACAACGGCCTGCGCGTCACCGTCGCCGACTACACCAACGACGTCGGTGTGGCGGCCGCCTACGCCAAGACCCTGACGTACTACGCGGACCGCTCCGGTGACACCGAGGCCGCCACGGCGGCGAAGAAACTGCTGGACGGCATGTGGGCCAACCACCAGGACGCGCTCGGCATCGCCGTTCCGGAAAACCGGGCCGACTACAACCGCTTCGACGACCCGGTGCACATCCCGAGCGGCTGGACGGGCACGATGCCGAACGGCGACGCGATCAACTCGTCATCCACCTTCGACTCGATCCGCTCCTTCTACGAAGACGACCCCGCCTGGTCGAAGATCGAGAGCTATCTCGCGGGCGGCGCGGTGCCGTCATTCACCTACCACCGGTTCTGGGCCCAGGCGGACATCGCCCTGGCCATGGGCTCGTACGCGGAACTCCTCGAGTAGACCCCCCGCTGAGGCTCCGCGTACGCGACCCCGTCACCAGGAGACGGGGTCACCCGCCGGGCGGCCCCCACCTACACGGGGGCCGCCCGGTGACCACCCATTTCTCCCGCCGCTCGCTGAGCTGTCGACCGTGAGCGCGGTGAGGCACCCAGGAGCATCGCCGGCCTGCCGGCCGCGACTCCGCACCGGCAGGCAGCATCGGAGGGGGCGGCATGGATGAGACCCGGCCAGAACGACGCGTCACGGCGCAGGGCCGAGCACCGGGTGCATCGATTCGCCCTTCGCCTTGATGACCTGCGGTAACGGGAGTCGCTTGAAGGGTCTGCGAAACAACGTCTTGTCAGGTCCATGATCCTCTCCTACAGTCCCCGGAGAATGAATTGGGAGCGCTCCCATTTCATGAGCGCTCGCCTCTCTCCCCCCACACACATCCATTGCGGAGGAGCCGCATGCAACCACTACGTGACCAAGCCCTCCGGGTGCGCGCCCTGTTCGGTGCGCTTTTCACCTCACTCGCCGCGCTGGCAGCGCTGCTCACCGGCGCTTCGACATCACACGCCGACACAACGATCTGCGAGCAGTTCGGCTCCACGACCATCCAGGGCCGTTACGTCGTGCAGAACAACCGCTGGGGGATCAGCCAGCCCCAGTGCATCACCGTCACGGACTCGGGCTTCAGAGTTACCCAGGCCGACGGCTCGGTCCCTACGAACGGCGCTCCGAAGTCCTACCCGTCCGTGTACAACGGCTGCCATTACACCAACTGCTCCCCCGGCACGAACCTCCCGGCCCGGCTGAGCTCCATCGCCGACGCGCCCACGAGCATCTCCTACAGCTACGTGGGCGGCGACGCCGCGTACAACGCCTCGTACGACATCTGGCTGGACCCGACACCCCGCACCGACGGCGTGAACCGCACCGAGATCATGATCTGGTTCAACAAGGTGGGCCCGATCCAGCCCATAGGCTCTCAGGTCGGCACGGCGAGCGTGGGCGGACGCACCTGGCAGGTGTGGTCGGGCAGCAACGGCTCCAACGACGTGCTGTCCTTCGTCGCGCCGTCGGCGATCGACAGCTGGAGCTTCAACGCGATGGACTTCGTCCGGCAGGCCGTCTCCCGCGGACTCGCGCGGAACGACTGGTACCTGACGAGCGTTCAGGCAGGCTTCGAGCCGTGGCGGAACGGTGCTGGACTGGCGGTGAACTCCTTCTCCTCAACCGTCAACCTCGGGGGCGGCACCCCTGGCGGCCCCGGCACTCCCAGCGAACCCTCGGCATGCAAGGTGGCCTACAGCACCAACGTGTGGCAGGGCGGCTACACCGCCGATGTCACCTTGACCAACACCGGCTCCTCGCCGGTCAACGGCTGGAGCCTCGCGTTCACGCTGCCCGCAGGGCAGGCGATCACCGGCGCGTGGAACGCCGGGATCTCTCCGTCGTCGGGAGCGGTCAAGGCCGGCAACCTGGCGCACAACGCGTCCCTCGCACCCGGCGGTCAGGTCTCCTTCGGTTTCCAGGCCTCCTACAGCGGCGGTTTCGCCAAGCCGTCCGCCTTCAGCCTGAACGGCACCGCCTGCGCCACCGCATGACGTATTCAGGATGATTCACCCGACCCGAGGCGCCGGTCGGCCGCCCCGCCGCCGAGCACACACCGGACCCGGGTCGCATCCGCCCACCCGGACCCGCCCGCCGGACTGCTGCCGGAGGGGCGGGTCCTCCTTTCGCCTGAACGCGACGGCGTGCAGAGCGCAATCGCTCATGAATGAGGCGAACCAGACGTCTTTCGACCCACAGAGCCCAGGTCACGCCTCGAAGCCGTGTGCCCCGTTCCTTCGCCCCGTAAGATCGGATGATCTCGTGGGGGAGGTGGTCATGGGCAGGCGACGCCCCGGTGCGCCGACGCTGGAAGAGGTGGCCGCTCGCGCCGGGGTGGGGCGGGGCACAGTCTCCCGTGTCATCAACAACGCGGCCGGCGTGAAGGAGTCGACGCGCGAAGCCGTGCAGCGAGCCATCCAGGAACTGGGGTACGTGCCCAATCTCGCGGCCCGCTCCCTGGCCGGACGGCGCACTGACGCCGTCGCTCTCGTTCTGACGGAGCCCGACTGGAGAGTGTTCGCCGAGCCGTTCTTCTCGGAGATCGTCCGCTCGCTCGGGGACGCGCTGACGGACACCGGGATGCAGCTGATGCTGACCCTGGTCCGCTCGGACACCGAGCGCACGCGTTTCCTGGAGTACGCCCGCGGCGGCCGGGTCGACGGAGTCCTGCTGTTGTCCGTGCACGCCGGAGACCGGCTGCCGGACATGCTGGCCGAGGCCCGGTTGCCGACCGTGATGCTGGGGCGCCGCTCGGGCGACGAATACGTCAGCTACGTGGACGCCGACAACGTGGGCGGTGCCCGCAGCGCCGTCTCCCATCTGCTGGCACGGGGCCGCAGAGCGATCGCCACCATCGCGGGGCCGTTGGACATGTACGTCGCCCAGTGCCGGCTGCGGGGCTATCAGGATGCTCTGGCGCTGGCCGGCTTGACGTACGAGGAGTCCTTGGTCGTCGAGGGCGACTTCACGGAGGAGAGCGGGCGCCGCGCCATGGCGGAACTGCTCGAGCGGCACCCGGAGATCGACGGCGTACTCGCCGCGTCGGACACCACGGCGGTGGGCGCCCTGCATGCACTGCGTGCGGCAGGGCGGCGGGTACCGCAGGACGTCGCAGTGATCGGTTTCGACGACTTTCCGCTGGCTCAGCGCACCGAGCCACGCCTGACCACGGTGCGTCAGCCGCTGGAGGAGATGGGGCGGGCCATGATCCGGCTGCTGCTGGAGGACATGGAAGAGCCGTCGGTGGCCTACCGCCACGTCATCCTCCGTACGGAGCTGCAGGTCCGTGAGTCGGCGTGAAGAGCGTCAGCGCCCGACTGGCGACCCGGATCGAAGACAGCCGCCAAGGATGTTGGGAGCGCTCCCGATCGCTGGGTCGTGCGCGGACGGTCTTCACGGCCCACCCGCTCCCCAGTTCCCGGAAGGCGAGTTCCATGAGGTTGCTGCGGTTCCCGGGAGGCTTTCGGTAACGGTACTGATGGAAGGGTGCTTGACGCGGCCCGGCTCCCGACCGACACCCCGGACCGGTTGCTGAGCCCTGTCCGGTCTCCGGGCCGCGTTGGACGGTACGACAGCAACGGACCTACGACGCCCGCCGTACGCGCCTCACTCGTGTGCGATGTGTGCCCGGTGCTCGGCCAGCACGTCCAGTCCGAAGTCGGAGGTCAGGTCACGCCACACCGAGTGGGCGTGGTTCGCGTGGCGTTGGGTGTTGTCGTACTCGATCAGGATGCGGACGTCCTGCACCCGGTAGTAGTGCGGCTCCCCGGCGTCCGTACTGCCTGCCCAGCCGAAGTGGACCAGGTCGAGGACGGTGTCGGAGGCGTAGTGGGTGTCGTAGGCGTCGGCGAGGAACTCGGGTGCCCGTCCGGTGTAGAGCGCGACAAGTCGGCGCAGCAGATGTCGCTGCTCTTCGTGCAGGTCGCGGCCGCTGATGCCGTTGGGGGGAAGCGTGATGGCCACGCGCGCATGGTCGCGGTCGGTGTATCCGCTGCCCTCCTCCGCCCAGCGGTCGATGTCGTCGACGAGGCGGTCCAGGGCGGGATCCGCGAAGCGCCCCCGCCACAGGTCCTGCATGTGCATCATCGTGTCGCCGTGTCGGACGTGGGGCCGGTTGCCGGACACGATGTCGGACACGGCAGAGGGGTGGAGCAGAGCACGCCGGAACTGGTCCGCGTCGAGGCTGCGAGCCAGTCTGCGCGCGGTGTCCTCGGGGCCCTGGAGGGGGCGCAGACTGCCTCCGAGCAGCTCGGTCGTGGCGGGGTCGGCGCCGATGAAGCAGGGGGTTGTGGAGACGAGCCGGCCGGCGACGACGAGGTTGTTCAGAGAGATGTGATGGCCGCCGAGTCGCCATGCCCAGATGTGATCGCCGGGGCTGCCGAAAGTCCTGAGCCAGTACAGGCCGGGGTCGCGTCCGCGCTGCCGGCCCCAGTGGACGGTCCATCCTTCCAGTTGGTCCAGTACGTTCTCCAGGCCCATCACGGTGGTGACCGTGGCGTAGCCCGCGGTGGACAGTCCGGTGGCCACCAGTTGCATGGCCAGGCTCTGTTGGCGGGGGCTCTGGTCCCGGATGGCGAGCCCGCCGTGTTCCGTGGGCGTGTAGAACCAGCGCAGCCGCTCGGCCTCCGCAGCCGGGTTGAGCGGGGAGTCGTAGGCGGCGAGCGGGAGTTGGTCCTCGCTCAGACTGCCCAGCCAGGCGGCGGCGGCCTCGGCCATGGCGGTCGCCGCCTTCTCCCGCCCGGCTGCCGGGACGTGGGGCGCAGGGGCTGCTCCGTCACCGGGCACGAGTCGACTCCGGGTCCTCGGAGATGTCCAGCATGACCTTGATGGCGTTGCCCCGGCGCTCTGCGTAGGTGTCGTAGGCCTCTGAGACGTCGGTCAACGCGAAGTGGTGGGTGACCAGTTCCGCGGTGCGGAGCCGACCGCGGGCCGCGAGGGCCACGGCGCGGGCCAGCGAGCCGGCACCCTCCCCACGGACCGTCTGGATCGAGATGCCGTTCATCACGGCGTGGTTCAGGTCGGCTTGCACGGGCTGCTCGAAGAACCCGACGAGGACGACCTTCCCGGACCGCTTGGCCATGCGCAGGGCGTCGTCCACCGCACTCGGGGCGCCCGAGCATTCCAGCACGATGTCGGCGCCGGTCCCGTCGGTCGCCTCGCGGACCGCGACGACGGCGTCATGTGCCCGGGAGTTGACGACCAGGTCCGCGCCGAAGGACTTGCCGATGGCCAGCCTCGCTTCCCTGGTGCCGACCAGGGCGACGGTCCTCGCGCCGAGTTCACGCGCGACCTGCGTCGCGAGGAGGCCTATCGGGCCGGGGCCCAGCACTGCGACGGTGGATCCCGCGAGAAGGGTGCCGAGCACGTCGAAAGCGTGCATCACCGTACCCACGGTGCTGAGGACGACCGCCGCGTCGTAGTCGACGCTGTCCGGCAGCCGGTGGAGGGTCGACACATGATTGAGCGCGTACTGAGCGAATCCGCCGTTGACGGTCATCCCCTGCGCTCGATGCCCGGTCTGCCGTAGGCCGTAGTTCAGGCAGTCCGTGTAGGCGCCGGCCAGGCAGTTGGGGCAGCGCATGCAGCCGCGGTGAGCCTCCGTCACGACCCTGTCGCCGACGCGGAGTTCGTGCACGTCGCTGCCCACCGCGGTCACGACGCCGGCGTATTCGTGGCCTGGCACGAACTCCCCCGCCGCGGGGCCGCCGTCCTTGAAGAAGTGCCGGCTCCGGATCTTCAGGTCCGTTCCGCACAGGGACGCCCTGCGGACCTGCACCAGGACATCTTCGGGCCCCACCTGCGGCACGGGCAGTTCCGTGACGGCAAGGGCGCCGGGTTCACCCAGCACTGCGGCCTGCATGGTTTTCGGCAAGGACATAGGGGCCTCCAGTCACGGCCATGGGCATGCGTCGGGAATCGGCGAATGGAAACGGTCCTTTCCCCGCACCATCGTGCAGGTCGGCACCACTGATTTCCCATCCCCGGCGCATAGGCATCCCTTATACGTCTTGCGAGGAAATCCTATTGGAGAATCACCGCAGCTCCGTGGAAGGGTCGTCCGGTAGCGACGGACATCGCCACTGGCCGTACGGCCGAGGAACGGGCCCCGCCCGAGGAGTGAAGCTGTGGATCTGGGAATCTCAGGCAAGACCGCACTGGTGCTGGGCGGAGGTGGGGGTCTGGGCGGCGCCATTGCGCAGGCCCTCGCCGGGGAGGGCGCCGGCGTCGCCGTGGCGGACATCAGTCCCGAGGCTGCCGAGCGCACCGTCGAGGCGGTGGCCGGCCTGGGCGGAAGGGCCGTGACCCTGGAATGGGACCTCGAGGATCTGAGCGCGATCGACCGGCACATCACGACGGTCGAGGGGGTTCTCGGTCCTGTCGACATCCTGGTCAACAACACGGGCGGGCCGCCGCCCTCGCCGGCCGGCGGGCAGGATCCGGAGACCTGGCTGAAGCACTTCCGGTCCATGGTGATGCCGGTGATCGCGATCACCGACAGGGTTGCGCCGCTGATGAGGAGCCGCGGCTGGGGCAGGATCATCACCAGCGCCAGTTCCGGCGTGATCGCCCCTATCCCCAACCTGGGGCTGTCGAACGCCTTGCGTGGCAGCCTGCTCGGCTGGTCCAAGACGCTGGCCCGGGAAGTGGCGGCCGACGGCGTCACCTGCAACGTGGTCGTTCCCGGCCGGATCGGCACCCAGCGGACGAGATTCCTGGATCGGGCCAAGGCCGAGCGGGAGGGCAAGTCCGTTGAGGAGACCTCCGCCGAGAGCGTCGCTTCGATCCCTGCGGGCCGCTATGGCGAACCGCGCGAATACGCCGCCACCGTCGCTTTTCTCGCAAGCAGTCAGGCCTCTTACATCACGGGTTCGGTCATTCGTGTCGACGGCGGCCTCATCGCGAGTCTCTGAAAACAGAAACCAGAATTCAAGGAGGCAGAAGTGGCACCGCTGTCCCGCGACACCACCGGCGTCTACGCCATCGCACCGACGCCTTTCGATGAATCGGGTGCGATCGACTTCGATTCACTCGGCCGACTGATCGATTTCTACGGATGCGCCGGTGTCACCGGACTGACCCTGCTGGGCCAGCTGGGTGAAGCTCCCAAGCTGTCCCACGAAGAGAGCGTGCGCATCGTCCAGTACGTCATCAAGCGCACCGCCCTGCCGATCGTCGTGGGAGTGTCCGCACCCGGCTACGCCGCGATGCGGGCCCTGACGGCTGACGTCATGTCAGCCGGTGCCGACGGTGTCATGATCGCTCCACCGAACACGTTGCGGACCGACGACCAGATCGTGGGCTACTACGAGGGGGCGTCGGCCGCCATCGGCGAGGACGTGCCGTTCGTGATCCAGGACTACCCGCTCTCCTTCTCCGTCGTCATGTCCCCCGCCGTCATCGCCCGCATCGCCGGCGTCGCACCCGGATGCGTGATGCTGAAACACGAGGACTGGCCGGGCCTGGAAAAGATCAGCGCACTGCGGCAACTGCAGGCCGACGGAGCGATGCCCCGGCTGTCGATCCTGTGCGGAAACGGCGGCCTCTTCCTGGACTTCGAGACGGAGCGCGGAGCCGACGGTGCCATGACGGGCTACTGCGTACCCGAGCTCCTCGTCGACGTGGTGAGCCACACCGCGGCCGGCGACCGTGACGCTGCCCATGACATCTTCGACGCCCACCTGCCCCTGCTGCGCTACGAACAGCAACCGGGCGTCGGTCTGGCGGTGCGCAAGTACGTGATGAAGCGGCGCGGAATCCTGTCCTCCGACGCCCAGCGCAAGCCCGGGGCGGCGCTGTCCGCGCGCGCCCGCGGCGAGGTCGACTACCTGCTGACCCGGCTGGCCCGCAAGGACAGCAGGGTCGTGGTCACGGCATGATCCGCAGTGACCCCGCATACCGGGGGCGCCGACCGCTGTCGGCACACCGCGGGTGCGACGCGCGACGTCCGCTCCGGTAGCTTGATCGAATGCAGCTTCGTCAGCTGGAGTACTTCCTGGCGGTGTGGGAGTCCGGCTCCTTCAGCGGAGCGGCCGCACGGCTCTATGTCACGCAGCCCTCGCTCTCCCAGCAGATCGGGGCTCTGGAGAAGGAGCTGGGCGCGGTTCTGCTGGAGCGTGGCAGACAGGGGGTGACGCTCACTCCCGCCGGCCGTGTCTTCCTCCCACGGGCGCAGGACGTCCTCCGCGTCGTCCAGGACGCCCGGGACTCGGTGCGCGAGGTGGTCGAGGGCCGTCAAGGCGACGTCCATGTTCTGACCGTACGGTCCGTCGCCTCGGGCATCCTGCCTCCCTCCGCGGCACGCTGGCACTCGACGTACCCCTCGACCGTGCTGCGGCTGCACGACTACTCACACCGCCGGGACCTCGAAGAGGCCCTGCGCGGCGGGCAGGGCGACATCGCGGTCGGTCCACGACCCCACCCTTGGGAAGGGCCGGTCCATTCCCTCGGGTACGAGGAGATGGTGGTGATCGGCCCTGCCGAGCACCCGCCGGACACATCCGCGAGCCCGGCCGAGCTGGCCGCTGCCGACTGGGTGCTCTACGAGCCGGAACAGGGCATGAGCGAAGTGGTGGACCGCCTCGCGGGCCACTTCGGGTTCACTCCCCGTGCCGTGGCGCGCACCGGCCAGGTGTCGGCGGCGCTCCTGTTCGCGGTCGAGGGGATCGGTGTGACGGTGGCACCGGAGAACGCGGTACCTCTGCACTGGTCCCGCCACGCACGGCGGATCGGCTCCGGCTGCTTCCGGGAGCTGGTGGTGTTCAGCAGGAAAACCCCTTCCCAACTGGCGGAACGCTACCGGGACATGCTCACCTCCCTGGAGCTGCCACTGGCCGCGGAACGGGATCTGCCCGAAGGAGCGGTCCATCTCCGGAACGTGTCCGCATGACCACGTCGCCCGGTCAGACCTCGTCGCGCAGGCGGGCAAGCCCGCTGAGAAGAAGTTCGAGGCCGAAGGAGAACTCGTCCTCGATCGGAACCGGCATCGACCCGGCGACGGCCGCGGTAGCCGGGAACAGGTGCGGATCCACACTCTGAAACACGGCCGTCGGCTGTGCATCGTCGGGTTGTCCGGCGCCACCGTGCCCGCTGGCCTGTACCGCGAACCCGAGGACGTAGCGGGACAGCGTCGCATACGCGTACGCGGCCACTCGTGGCGGGAAACCACTGCCGAGCAGCACCGCGACACAGCGCTCCCGCAGCGCCATGGCGTTCGGCCCGACGGGAATCTGCTCGACCAGCAGACGCGCCGCGTTCCGGTGCCGGGCCAAGGCGTCGAACATGGTGTGCGCCACCGTCCGCAGCGCCCGCTCCCAGCCCATCGCGAGGAGCTCGTCGCCGTTCAGCTCCACGGCGCCGAACATGCGGTCCACGACATGAGCGACCAGAGCCGCACGGTTGTCGAAGTGCCGGTACAGCGTCGCCGTCCCCGAGCCCAGGCGCTGGGCCAGCGTCCGCATCGAGAGAGCGTCGGAGCCCTCCTCGTCCACGATCAGCTGTGCTGTAGCGACGATGCGCTCCAACGGCACCGGCGGCCGCCCCGGAGAACGCCGAGTCGGTGTCGCGCCTGCTCGCGCACGCCCAGATGCTGCCACGGAACGTCCCACCTCCTCGG
The DNA here is from genome assembly GCF_042899705.1 of Streptomyces sp. NPDC013187. Lineage (NCBI taxonomy): Bacteria > Bacillati > Actinomycetota > Actinomycetes > Kitasatosporales > Streptomycetaceae > Streptomyces > Streptomyces sp. NPDC013187. The sequence goes on from NZ_JBIBAF010000004.1 coordinate 57,972, forward strand.
ACAGCACCATAACAGCAACACCGTGACCGATATGAGCATCACCGGCTACGTCACCTGCGCTCCGACGGCAGCACGAGCGGGCCGACATGGCCTCCTTGAAGGCGCGAGGAGTCCGTTGACCACGAGCGTCGCCAGCGCCTGAGCTGTGTCCGTGAGCTGCTGCGACGAGACGGATTCGGGTCGGCCAAGGCATCGCGGCAGACACCCTTCGGTGTCTGGCAGGGCTCCGCACCTGACCCGGCCGGCGAACCGTCAGGCGGAGGTCCGACGTCCCCGCCGGATCAGAATCGCCTCGCCCACGAGCGTGAGGAGCAACAGCACGAGGCAGCATGCGAAACCGAGCAGCCCGGCCCCGACCACGTAGAGCGAACCCGGGTCCGTGCACGCCCAGCTGGACGAGCAGTCGACGGTCCGCGGGTCCGCCGGCGGCCCCATCGCGTGCCAGCCGATGACGACGCAGAGCACGGAGACGACGGCCGCGGCGGACAGCAGGACCCACCGGACCCGCCGGGCTCCCCACCACGACAGGATCCATCCCGCGACGATCACTGCAGGCAGGATGAACACGTAACCGGGGACTATGTCCACTGTGAATCGCTCCGCGACATCGAGGTCAGGCCGGTCTGCCGCTGGGTGATGTGGTTGCCCATGTCGATCAACCCTACGGTCGGGTGTTTGACGGACGGCAGGTCACCCGAAGGCTTCCGGGTCTTCACCTCCAGCCCGAGGTCGAGCCGGTCGCCGGACCTGAGCTTCACGCGCGTGGTCCAACGGGTCTCGAACAGCGACGCGGTCCGGGTGTCCGAGAGGAGCCGCACCCCCGCGTCGTGCGCCTTGCCGTTGAGCCGTGCGCCGACGATCCTGACGTCGGAGACGACCTGGGGGTCCAGCGCGACGGAGAAGGACGCGGCCACGGGTGCGGTGCCCGGTCCGACGCCGCTCAACGTGATCCGCGCCGGGTAGTAGTACCACCGTTTGCCGTTCGCCCACTCGTAACGGTTCCACACGCCGCTGACCTCCAGGCCCCACGGCGTGGCGACTGCGCCGAAGGCGTGCGGACGCCCGGGCTGGAGGCTCCGCCGGCCGGCCGGCCGCACGTTCTTGTGGTGCACGGCCGCGCTGGCACCGGTGGGCCCGGCGACCAGGTCGTACGGGTAGAGCACGGGGAACGCGGTTCCCACGACGACCACCGGGTCGCTGCCCGCGGGGAGGTCCTCGGTCAAGGTGACCGTGCAGGCGGTCACCGAGGTCTTGGAGTCGGTTGTGATGGTGCTCGTGGAGCGCAGCCGGCGGTCGCCCACGGTGGCGACGGCCGCGGGCAGCGGGGAGTACAGCCGGGGGTCGTAGCTGATGGTCACCTGGGTCCCGGCCGGCAGATCCGTGCCCGCGTGCCTGACCTGCACGGCCAGCTGTCTGGGGAACGCGGCAGGCTGGACGCCGACACCCGGCAGGACCGCGACCGGGCTCGCGCCGACCGGGACCAGCTCCACGCCGGCGGCGGCCGCGGTGTCGGCCCACGCCGGGCCCATACCGGCAACGGTGACCGCGCCGACGCCCAGCGTCAGACCTCCGAGTACCAGGACCTGCCGACGGCTGACCTTCGGGTCGAACATGTCACATCCTCGATTCGTCACGAGCAGTACTGGATGACGGCGTCTTTGAAGGCGTTCGCCACACCGGACAGGGCGGCGTCGGACATGGACCCGGGAGTCGGGCAGGACACCGATTTGGTCGTCCTGACCCAGAAGGCGTCCCGGATGGCGGCCATCTCCGGGTCTGCGGCGTCGCTGGTCATGGCGCTCATGGCGGCGGCCGCCACCGTCGCGGGCGAGCTGCCGAAGCGGATCGAGTAGAACGTCGCCCGCCGGGCCACGGCCGCGCCGGACGACGCGTAGCCGGCCTTGAACCCCGTCGACAGTGGCTGACTGGAGCCCTGCCTGACGGGATAGCCCAGAACATAGGCGTCCGCGTCGGCGAGGAGGTCGTCGAGCGAGAAGTACGTGTTGTCACCCTTGCCGCCGATCTGACCCGCGGCGTAGGTGTATGCCTGGTCGTCGGAGAGCCCGCTCAGGTAGAACTGCGCCAGCACGCTGACGACATCGCCGCCCCAGCTCCCGAAGTCCGTCAGGTTGGACGACGTGAGGTCGCCCGGTATCCCGCTGGTGATGACGGCGCCGCAGGACGCGCCGAAGTGGTCCACGTCGGAGTCCCACAGCAGGTCGGGGTCGCGCAGCGGGCCCGCGTACGGCTCGTCGGGATAGCTGTTCACGAAATCGATGAAGCCCTGGTCCAGCTCGCCGAAGACCGTGTCGGAGCCCGTGAACACGTACTGCGACGTCCGGGCCCGGAGGTACTGCGCGACCAGCTCCTGCGCGGACCGGTCGGTGTGCCCCTGGTCGATCCACTGGCCGGCCCTGGCCTCCACCCAGATCAGGTACGTGTAGAAGGCGTCGTTGGGATCGCGTGGCCGGGTCACGCTGTCGATGCCCGGATCCATGCCGGAGGCGATGTCGTTGTCGATCTCCACCGCGCCGCTGGTGCCGGCGGCCAGCGTGAAGTCCTTGATCTGGTCGAAGGCCCAGTTGTCCGGGAGCGGATAGCCGAGGTTGCCGCTGTAGCCGGTCGACATGCCGCTGACGAAGCTTCTGGTGGTGAGGCCCTCGGCTGCGAGGCGGATGCAGGTGTTGCGGCACCCGTACACACCGATCGCGTACTGGCTGCCCATCGCGGCCATGCCGTTGTTGACGCCCTGGAAGTGCGGGATGATCGCGCTGGTGATGTCGTCGTCGGTCGCGTCGAAATCGACCGAGAAATAGATGACGGTGCCGTACGGGATGCCGAACGAGGTCGCCGCTTCGGCCGCACCGTTTCCGGCTGCGACACCTTGCGGGTAACTGAAGTCGATGAGCGCGTTTCCCTCGTCCTGATAGATGGGGAAGAGCGAGAGGCCGTTGTCGAAGATGAGCGCGATCTCGGAGTTGGTCAGGACCTTGTTCGTGCCGCCTATGAGGTAGCGGCCGACCGTCGAGTACCCGTTGCTCTTCACCGTCTGGATCGTCGTCGCGTTCAGCGGATACATGCAGTCGAACGCGGTGCCCTTGCGGTCCGGGTCCCCGGTCGAGACCAGCAGGGACATCCAGGTCTCGTAATCGGCGGCGCCGGTGGCGTCGAGCGAACAGAACTTCTGGAAAGCCGTCACCGTGGCCGCCAGATCGGAGGTGAACGTCCCGCCGCCGTCCCCCCAGTGGTTGTCGTAGTTGTTGAACGCGACCGCGCACTGGAACAACCGGACCCATCCGGCGTCCCCGGAGTCCTGCGAGCCGTCGGCCACGTACGCGGTCGTCTTGAGCGCACCTTCGGTGGTCGGGCCGAGCGAGCCTGTGACCTGGCTGTCCGTCAGGCCCATCTGGTACTGGATCGCCAGGACCAGGGCCTGCTGCACATTGCGGGAGAAGTGGCCGTCGCACGGTCCGATGAAGAACTGGCCCTTCCCGTAGTAGGCGTCGTTGAGCCAGCGCTGGCAGGTCTGGATCATGCTGGAGCCGCCGGACGTGAGCACGTACGCGTCCATGGTCAGCAGTGCCTTGAAGACCTTCGGCTCCACGTCGTAGATCTGGGAGCCGGGCACCTCCGGACCTGGCAGACCCATGTCCGCCACCAGCGCGGTCAGGCCGGCGCCGGTGGACACGTTGAAGCCGCCGTCGATGTCGCCGCCGCTGTAGCCCTTGCAGTAGAGGGCGGCCTCCGCGATGGTCCGCATGTTGATGTTGCCGGAGTCCCGCCCGACCGGGCCGTAGGCCTTCAGATCGGCCCATGTCGTCGGCCCGAAGTTGTCGGACAGGGTGGTGATGCCGAGCTCGTGCTGGAGAGCCCGCGTGAGGCAGTAGATCGTCTCCCAGCCCGTCATCCCATTCTCTGTGCACGGGTTGTACCCGGATACGCCTCTATATGTTGCATTGACCCATTGCTGCGCCTTGAGAACCATCTGATCCATAGGGTGGTCCTTCTCCATGCCGGTGAGCCGAGGCGCATGAAGATGGCAGCTCGTCCCATCGCCGCCCCATCGCCGGACCATCGCCGGGGGGTGCCTGAATGTACTGACTTTGCCAGAAGGGGGCGGGTGTCAAGACAGTCCCAAAGAGTCCCCAAGAAGGTCGCACTCGGCCGCAAAAGAGAATCCTGCGCCGCATATACTCTCGAAGGCGCGGGCGTGGGATTTTTCGGCATTTGGCGCGCCTTTGGTCCCGTTCCTGCTGTCGAAAGGATGGCCGATGCCCGACTTCGGGATTCTCGGGCAGCCCCGTGCCGAGCCTCTCCGGTCCAGCATCGGCGTGAACCGCAGGCGCGAGTGGGTCATTCTTTCCGCTCTGATGACGCGACCGAACGCATTCATTTCCACGCATAAGCTCATCGACGCGCTGTGGGACGACGATCCCCCGCGGACGGCACGCGAGCAGGTGATGAACTGCCTCGGCTCCATTCGGCGCGCGATCGCGTCCTCGTGCACCGAAGAGGTGTCCCTCGACCGGGTTCGGGACGGATACGTGTTCGCCATCGAGGTCGACCGGATCGACCACGTCGTGTTCTCCCGGCTCTGCGCCGAGGCGGAGTCGGCGAAGGCGCTCGGCCGGACGGAGGCGAGCCTCGGACTGTACGAACGCGCGCTGGCGTTGTGGCGCGGCGGCGTCTACGACGGGCTCGACGTGCCGAGCTTCGCCTCGTACGCGGCGGCACTGGAGGAGCAGCGGACGGTCGCGGCCGAGGAGTACTTCGCCCTGTCGATCGCGGCGGGCAACGGCAGCGCAGTGATCCCGCGTCTGTTCCGGCACGTCGGGGAGCATCCGCTCCGGGAGCGCGGAGTCGCCCTTCTGATGTCGGCGCTGCACGACGACGGGCGCACCCATGACGCTCACGCGGTGTACGCGTGTCTCGTCCGCCGGCTCGGCGAGGGACTCGCGGTCGGCCCGGGCCGCGAGGTCCGCCGAACGCTGGACGCGATCCTCGACGGCGCGAGTCCGGCTCCCAGGACCAGGGTCGACGCGTCCTCGGACACCGGGACGGGCGCGCGGTCCTGAGCCGGCGGCGCGAGGGGGAGTTCCAGTGCGGCCCTTCCGGGAGGCGAACAGGCACGGATGAGCCTCTCATTCCGGAAAATGTGCGGTCCAGGCTCGCTCTCGCAGCATATTTTGCGGTGATCCATTGACCAGGGCCAAGGCGCCCGGATAGAAAGATACCGACCAGGAATGCGATCGTGAGTGCGGTCCTGACAGCTCTGCCCCGGGGGATTTCGCTTTGCCGCACACAGACGCACTTCGTCCTGCGCGCGTCCTCGTGGTCGAGCCCGCCTCCTCCGGAGGCGCCGCCCTCATCGGCGTCGCGGCCGAGATGGGACTGCGGGTCGTCGCTCCCGGACAGCGCGGCCCTGCTGGTCGGCGAGCTGGGGCCTGTCCTTCGGGCTCGCCCCGGCGGACCGGCGGGGGGAGCACCAGTCGGTGTTCTCCCTGGGGCGCGGACTCCAGAAGTTCGCCGGGCCGTGGCTGATGGCCTCCCTGGTCGTCGGCGCGGCGGGGACCGGCTGGCCGGTTCTCGCCGCGCTCTTCGCCCTGCTCGGGCTCGCCGCGCCGCCGTTGGTGCGCGGTCTGGAGAAGGCCCGCAGTGAACGCAGCCGGCGGCCTGAGCGGACCGGCCCGCACCCCGTCCGGATCCCATGTGTCACACCCGTCCGACCGAGACAAGTAAGCGAGCGCACCATGACCGTACAGCGACGACACGACCCGGACGAGCGCGGCTTCGCCAGCGACAACTACGCGGGCGTGCACCCCGAGATCCTCGCGGCGATCGCCCTGGCCAACGGCGGCCACCAGGTCAGCTACGGCGCCGACGTCTACACCGAGCGCCTCCAGGAAGTGGTGCGCGGCCACTTCGGCCCCACCGCGCACGCGTATCCGGTCTTCAACGGCACCGGCGCGAACGTTGTCGCGCTGCAGACCATGCTCGACCGCTGGGACGCCGTGGTCTGCGCCGAGTCGGCCCACGTCAACGTCGACGAGGGCGGGGCGCCCGAGAAGGTCGCCGGGATCAAACTCCTGACAGTGCCCGCATGGGACGGCAAGCTCACCCCTGAACTGATCGACCGTCAGGCATGGGGCTTCGAGGACGAGCACCGGGCCCGGCCCAAGGTCGTCTCGATCGCCCAGTCCACCGAACTCGGCACCTGCTACACGCCGGACGAGATCCGTGCGATCTGCGACCACGCGCACGGCCTCGGCATGCTCGTCTACCTGGACGGCGCCCGGCTCGCCAATGCCGCCGCCACCCTCGGCGTGTCCCTCAGCGAGATGACCACCGACGCCGGTGTGGACGTCCTCTCGCTCGGCGGCACCAAGAACGGGCTGCTCTTCGGCGAGGCGGTGATCGTGCTCAACGAGGGCGCGGTGCGCGGCATGGCCCACCTGCGCAAGACGAGCATGCAGCTGGGCTCCAAGATGCGGTTCATATCGGTGCAGTTCGAGGCGCTGCTCGGCGGCGACCTCTGGCTGCGCTCGGCGGCCCACTCCAACGCGATGACCCAGCGGCTGTACGAGGCGGTGCGCGACCTGCCGGGCCTGGAGATCGCCCGCCCGGTGGAGGCCAACCAGATCTTCGCCGTCCTGCCGCCGGCCGTCACCGAGCGTCTCCAGAAGCGCTTCCGCTTCTACACCTGGGACGAGCAGGCCGGCGAGGTCCGCTGGATGACCTCCTTCGACACCACCGAGGAAGACGTGGACGCGTTCGCGGCGGCGATCGCGGAGGAGCTGGCGGCGGAGCGAGGCCAAGGCCCGGCGGGCGCGCTGACCGTGGACGAGCGCGAGGAACTGGTGCGACTGCGCCGCAAGGTCCGCGACATGGAAGAGACGATCGCAGCGCTGGGGAAAGAGCCCGACTTCTCCGCGAACCGCAAGACGAAGTAGCCGGCGGCGGAAGCCTGGGAGGTCAGGCGAGCGCCCTGACCCCCGGGCAGGAGAAGCGTGAAGAGGTCCTCCCGGCTCGCTCGGCCGCGCAGCGTGGTGAGGGCCATTCAGAACGAACCCCGGCGGCTGGGCCTGATGACGCCCGTCCCGGCCACTGGGCGACCACGCCCGTCCGCACGCGCCGGAGTCCTCAGGACGAGCACTCCGGCGTGGCGACCTGTTCCGCTCCGGACCGTCAGCGACTCAGGCAGCCGCCAGTTCTCGGATGCGCGGCTGGTTCTCCAGAGCCCACCGCACGGTCTTCGCCGGGCGGCCGAACAGGGTTTCCAGCTCGACGGTGATGCGCCGTATCCTCCGCGGCCGATGATCCGGGTCAGGGTCTTTTGAGAGCGTCATCCGCGCGGCGATCGCCGAGTTCGCGATCACCGGCTACCACGGCACCACCACCGCGACGATCGCCAGGCTGGTCGGCGTCACGCGGCCGTGTCTCTTCCGGCTCTTCCCGGACAAGGGCCGATGCCGACCGGACCGCGAGCTTTTTTGCCTGCGGCATGCTCGGCAACGCTCTTGCGGCTGTGGGACTTGCCCCGAACGACGGGCGGTGCGGAAGCGTTCGGGAGGGCGACAGGTCAGCGCACGCCTGCCGCATCGAGCAGAGTGATCACCGTAGGGGCGATGAGACCCGTCAGCTTGTCCGCCCCGATGCCCGCGCGGGCGCTGGCGCCGTCGAAGACCAGGCTGAGCTGCCGGCCCAGCAGCCCGGGATCGCTCGCGCCGCCCTGCTCGGCCTCGGCGCGGAAGAAGGCGGTCAGGTTCTCCTTGACCCCATGGGCCACCCGGCTCGCCGGGTGGCTCTGGTCCTTGAGCTCGATCTGCGCAGCCAAGAAGGGGCAGCCGTAGAACTCGGGCGCGGCGGACAGCGATTCCACCCGCTCGAAGACATGCAGGATCCGCTCCCGGGGTGAACGGCCGTCGCCCGCCGCGGGCAGGAGTGCTGCCACGTAGGCGGAAGTACGTCTCTCCAGGCTCGCCGCGAGCAGTTCGTCCTTGCTCTCGAACAGCTGGTACATGGAGCGCTTCGACACTCCCGCCGCCTTGCACAGCGCCTCGACGCCGATGCCGACACCGTCCCGGTAGGTGAGCGTCGCCGCCGCCTCCAGCAGCCGCTCCCTGGGGCTACGTTTCACTTCGGTGGTCATGCTGTGAGGTTAACTCGATTCCGACAGAATGAAAACTGATCGGTTTCCAAGGAGTTCCGCGCGGACGCTCGGCGACGGCCTGGGGACAGACCATCGCCGAGGAGCCCCCGATCGGTGGGCCCGTCCTCGGGTGATTCGGGGAGCGCCTGCCGCTACGCCGGAACCGCGGTCTACTCGGGCGTCGCAGGAGAGGATCGAGCGGACACCACCGGCGATCCGCCGCAGCGGCTCGAACTCCGCGAGGAAGCGGTAGAAGCCGGGCAGGGCCTCGATGGGGGTGGTGGCCCCGGCCGTCGGCACCGCCATCCCGATGAAGACCAGCGTGACCACCAGCATGGCGGGCGCGCCGAAGACCGCGAGGAGGGTGAGCGCGCCGATCCCGGAGACCGCGACGGCGCACACCGACTACAGCCACAGCAGCGGCAGACCGACGCACCGGCCGGCGACACCGCCGACAAGCCGGTCCCCCTCATCGTGGGCTGACCCGTGCGTGCGGGGTGCCGGTGACCACGGGCACCCCGCCGGGGACTCACTGCGCCGGCTGTTCCGGGGACTCACTCCGCCCGATGCTCCGGGACTCACTCCGCCGGATCCGTCGGCCCGCGGATTCAGCACATCGACGGGGCGCCGGGCTCGACGTCCACGCTGCGAGGCGAGCACATCACCCTGTACGTCGAAAGCCTGACGGGCACCCTCTCCGGCGTCGAGGACCCCCCTGCCCCCGCCCTCCGCCTCCCTGTCACCCCCGGCACCGTTCCGGAGTAGCCGACATCGACCGGGCCGGACAGACAGGTGGAGAGCTCACCGTCCCGGGGGTCCACGGATACGGAACGCCACGCCGAGGTCGGCCCACGCGCTGCTTCCCCCGCATGAGCTTGCACCCGGAAACCGATCGGTTTACTGTGGTGGAAACCAATCGGTTTCTCACTCTGCAGTGGAGGTAGTCATGACCGCTTTGAAGGGCGCGAACGTCTTCGTCACCGGCGGCAGCCGGGGCATCGGCAAGGCGCTGGTGGAGGAGCTGTACGCGCGCGGAGCCGCCAAGGTCTACGCCACGGCCCGCGACCCGCGCAGCGTGACGCACCCCGACGCGGTCCCGGTGAAGCTGGAGGTCACCGACCCGGCCTCCGTGGCGGCGGCCGCCGCCCGGGCGGACGACGTCACCGTACTGATCAACAACGCCGGTGCCGCGGTCGGTGCCTCCTTCCTCGACTCCCCGGTCGACGACGTGCGCCGGGAGTTCGAGACCAACTTCTACGGCCCGCTGCTGGTCGCCCGGGCCTTCGTACCGGTCATCGAGCGCAACGGCGGCGGCCACATCCTCAATGTGCACTCCGTGCTGTCCTGGCTGGCCCTCGGCGGCTCCTACAGCGCCTCCAAGGCCGCCCTGTGGTCGCAGACGAACTCCCTGCGCCTGGAACTGCAGCCGCGCGGCATCTCCGTCACCGGACTGCACGTCGGATACGTCGACACGGACCTGGCGGCGGACGTCGACGCGCCCAAGTCCGCCCCTCGGGACGTCGCCGCCCTCGCCCTCGACGGCGTCGAGACGGGCGCGTACGAAGTGCTCGCCGACGACATCACGCGCCAGGTCAAGGCGGGCCTGGCCGGCGATCCGGCCGGGTTGTACGCCCAACTGGCGAAGTAGGAAGAGGACGGGGAGACGGCGAGATGCCCAGCCACGAGTCACGTCCCACGATTCACATCTCGGGGACCACCAGCCACACCATCGCCCCGCGCGCAGGACGACACAGCCGCCAGGGAACACTGCGCTACCTCAAGGCGGGCAGCGGTGCCCCGCTGGTCCTGCTGCACACCGTGCGTACCCAGGCCGAGCACTTCCGTCTCCTCATCCCGTCGATCGCGGAGCAGTACACCGTGTACGCCCTCGATCTGCCGGGGATGGGCTACTCCGAGATCGTGCCCGGCGCGTCGTACGACGAGCCGGCGATGCGCGCGGGCGTCGAGCGGCTCCTGACCGAACTCGACCTCCACGACGTGACGTTGGTCGGGGAGTCCATGGGAGCGGTGCTCGCCCTGACCACCGCGGCCGATCTGCCGGAGCGGGTCCGACGCGTCGTCGCTGTGAACACCTACGACTTCCGCGGCGGGATCGCCCGGTCCGGCCTCCTCGCCCGGGTGGTGGTCAGCGGTGTCCTCGCGCCCGGACTGGGCCCGGTGATCGCCGGTGTGGAGCCCAAGCCCGCTCTCCGCAAGATCCTTCAGGGCGGCCTCGGCGACAAGAGCGCGTTGCGCGAGGACTACGTGGACGAGCTGCTCAAGGTGGGCGGCCGTCCCGGCTACCCGGCCGTCGCCCGGGCCGTCTACCGGAACCTGCCCAGCCTCATCGCGGCCCGCTCCCGCTATCCCGAGGTCAAGGCCCCCGTCCACCTCGTCTACGGGGAGAAGGACTGGTCCCGGCCCTCGGACCGGGAGGCCGACAAGCGGCTGCTGCCGGCCGCCGACTTCACGCAGGTGCCGAAGGCCGGCCACTTCATCGCCCTGGAACGGCCCGACGTACTGGCCGACTTGCTGAACGCGGTGGCATGACCTCCCCGGACCACTGCGGCCACACCTGAGCAGCGGTACATGACGGAGATCGGCATCCCGGATCTCGACGGCCTGGCGAGCGGCGGTTACGGAGAGCTGCCCGCCGGGCGGTATCACGCCTTCGCCCAGAGGCGGGGCCGGTGAGGGAGAGCCGCGCAGGGGTTCTCCCCCCATGGATGCAGGCGGGCGGTGCCGCCAGGACGTCGTAGGCCTCGGCCATCGTGGCGATGCGACGGGTCTCGGAGATGCCGCCGGCGTGGCTGATGCCGGGCTGGGCCACGGCGATGCCGTCGGAGAGCACCGAGCGGAAGTCCCTGCGGGAGTGGAGCCGTTCGCCGGTGGCGATGGGGATGGAGGTGGAGCGCACCACGGCGCCGAGATCCCCGTTCAGGGCACGCCCCGGTCCAGGCGCTGTCACGCGTGCCCGAGCCGACTGGGAGCGTCGTGCCGTGCTTGCCTTCATACAACAGCAGCCGGACGGGACGTGGGGAGCGGGCGGCGAGATCATGCGCTACACCGAGGTTGCGGGGCTCCACGGACTGACGAGGCGGGCGGATCATTACTTAGGTTAGGCTAAGCTAAAGCGTGAAGCGTGCTCCCCTGGCCCGGGTCTACCCGGCCCCGCCGTGAAACGGAGTGACCGCGTGACCGTGACAGCCTCCCGCGAAGAGGACCCGTCCGTCCCGGCACTTCTCCGGCCCGAGGAACTGCGGGGCGCTGTCGTCGTCGTCAAGTTCGGCGGCAACGCCATGGTGGACCCGAGTCTTCAACTGACCTTCGCCCGGGACGTCGTGGAGCTGTGGCATACGGGGCTGCGGCCGGTCGTCGTGCACGGTGGCGGGCCGCAGATCAGCGCGATGCTGGACCGGCTCGGTCTGGAGAGCCGCTTCGAGGCAGGGCTGCGGGTGACCACACCCGAGACCATGGACGTGGTGCGCATGGTGCTGACGGGTCGCGTGCAGCGGGAGCTGGTCGGTCACATCAACGCCCACGGTCCCTTCGCCGTGGGTCTGACCGGGGAGGACGCGCACACGATGACCGCCGAGCGGCGTCCGGCCCGGGTGGACGGCCGGGCGGTGGACATCGGTCTCGTCGGCGACGTGGTGGACGTCAACCCCGCCATGGTGCGCGCCCTGTTGGAGCAGGACCACATCCCGGTCGTCTCCCCCGTCGCACGCGGCGCGGACGGACAGGTCTACAACGTGAACGCCGATCTCGCGGCCGCGGCCCTCGCCGTGGCCCTCGATGCCGAGCGGCTGGTGATGCTCACCGATGTGGAGGGGCTGTACGCGGACTGGCCGCACAGCACCGAGGTGATCGGCCGTCTGACGGCCCGTGCCCTGGACGAGCTGCTGCCCGGACTGGCCAGTGGGATGCTGCCGAAGATGGAGGGCTGCCTGCGGGCCGTCCGCGGTGGAGTGCGCGCGGCGCACGTGGTGGACGGGCGCGTGCCGCACGCGGTGCTGCGCAGTGTGCTCAGCGAGTCGGGCCCGGGCACGACGGTGGTGCCCGACGCGGTCACCCCCTGCTGACCAGGACCTGCGCGTTGCGCCGCGGGTCCAGGGAGTCCGCCCAGGAGCGGGGCGCCTGACAGGGCGTCGTCCGCGTGAACCCGTAGCGGAGGAACAGTCCGGCGCCCCCGGTGGTCGCCGTGAACACGGCGTCCAGCGACCGGGCTCGTGCCATGGCGAGCACGGCGCGTAAGAGACCCGCTCCCGCTCCGCTCCCCTGCCGGTGCGCGGCCACGCAGAAGTTGTAGACGACGCCTGGGCGTTCGCAAGTGCTCCGGCCCGCGTCCGCGGGGTACGTGCGCAGACCCACACAGCCGTCGAGTGTGCCGTCGGGGGCTTCCAGCAGCAGGAAGTCGGCCGCCCGGGTGGCGTAGAGGGAGACGGGGCGCTCGCGCAGCGCGCCCGAGCGTACGAAGGGGCGGGACAGGGCGGCCAGGGCGGCGGCCTCGTCCGGTCGGGCGGTGCGCACGGAGGGCTTCGGCACGAGGCGTGCGTGCGGCAGCTGCTCGGAGGGCTGCGGTGCGAGAGGTGCGTGCGGCAGCCACTGGCAGGGCTGCGGTGCGAGAAGCGCGTGCGGCAGCGCGGTGGGGCGCGGCGTAGCCGTGGTCAAGGGGTTCCTTCCCTCAGGTGTCGGACCGGAGATCAGTCACGCGGACGGGCCGGTCGGCCTTCCACGTACGTCTCCACCACCTCGATGTCACCGATGCGTGAGGTGTCGACGCGCCGCGGATCGTCGGCGAGGACGACCAGGTCGGCGTGTTTGCCCGGGGTGAGGCTGCCCAGGCGGTCGTCCCAGTGGCAGGCGCGGGCGCCGGCGACGGTGTACGCGTGCAGGGCCTGGCCGACGGTGACCGCCTCGTCCGGGCCGATGAGCCGGCCGGAGGCTGAGGCCCGTTCGACCATGAACTGGACGGCGCGCAGGGGCGATCCGTCGGCGACCGGTCGGTCGGAGCTGCCCACGAGCGGGATGCCGTGGTCGAGGAAAGCCTTCCCCCGGTACATCCAGGGTGCCCGTTCCTCGCCCATGATCGAGGCGTAGTCGTCGCCGAAACAGCGCAGGAAGTTGGGCTGGACGACCGCGCTGACGCCCAGTCGCGCGAAGCGCGGGATCTGGTCGGGCCGGATCAGACCGGCGTGTTCGATGCGGTGGCGGGCCTCGGGGCGGGGTCGCAGACGCTGGGCGCGTTCGAGGGCGTCCAAGGCCACGTCGGCCGCGCGGTCGCCGATCGCGTGCACGGCGAGCTGCCATCCGGCGAGGTGGCCGTCCACGATCAGGTTCGTGAGGGCCTCCGGGTCGTCCTGCAACTGCCCGGCGTGGTCGAGCCCTTCGTACGGGCTGGTCAGTGCGGCCGTGCGGGCCATCATGCCGCCGTCGGTCCAGATCTTCAGCGCGCCCACACGGAGCCGGTCGTCGCCGAACCCGGTGCGCAGCCCGAGGTCGAGAGCGCGCGGGATGCCGTCGGCCTCGTGCGCGGTGACCGGGCGCAGTCGGTCCGCCGACACCATGAGCTGTACGCGTAGCGGCAACAGGTCTTTGTCGCGGGCGAGTTGGTACGCGCCCAGTTCGACGGGGCTGTGACCGAAGAGGGTCCCGCCGATGCCCGCTTCGGCGCAGGCGGTGACGCCTTCGGCCAGGCAGGTGCGGGCCGCGCGGCCGATCGCCTCGGCCAGGTCTTCCTGGGAGTACGGCAGGCGCAGGGCGCGGGCGGCGCCCATGGCCTGTTCGGCGAGGAAGCCGTTCTCGTGCGGGATGCCGGCGGGGAGCAGGTCCAGGACGGCGGTGTTGACGACGCAGCCGTGTCCGGAGTCGTGCAGCAGGTAGAGCTTGCGTCCGTCGCTGACCTTGTCGAGGTCGGCGGCGGTCAGATGACGGCCGAGGGCCCGCTGGTCGTAGCCGGCGATGCTCACCCAGTCGCCCGGCACCCGGGTGCGGGCGACCGCCTCGGCCACGGCCGCGAGCACGTCGTCGACGCGGGTGCGGCCCGCGATGCTCGGGGTGTTCTGCTTGAACCCGGTCCAGGCGAGGTGGACATGGGCGTCGATGAACCCCGGCAGCACGGTGGCGCCCTGCAGGTCGACGACCTCGCGGGCGGGCAGGGAGGTCACCGCCTCGTCGAGGCCCACGATCCGGCCCTGCCAGATGCCCAGGTCGTGCGCGACCGGATGGTCCGGATCCATGGTGAGGAAACGGGCGTTGGTCAGCCTGGTGCACAGCATCGGCGGTGTCAGGCGTCCTGGGAGGCGGCGAGGGACGTGGGACGCAGGTCCGTCCAGTGGGCCTCCACGTACTCCAGGCATGCCTCGCGGGTGTTCTCGGCGAAGGCGATCGTCCATCCCCCGGGCACCTCGGCGAAGGACGGCCAGAGGGAGTGCTGCCCCTCGCCGTTCACCAGGACCAGGAAACGGCCTTCGTTGTCGTCGAAGGGGTTGGTGCTCATGCGCGCTGCCTCCTCAGAGGGTCAAGATTAGGTTAGGCTCGCCTAATTCACGGAGCTTAGCCTCAGGCCCTTCCCCCTCACAAGGAGATGTTCATGCGCTTGGCCGCCGCCGGCACGGAGGACGCGTTCGCCGGGTACGGGTGGCCCGGGACGCCCGGCACGGACGGGTTCTGGGCCGGGGTGGGAGCACCGGCGGTCGTACCGGACGGTGACGGCGGATGGACGGCGCTGTTCCTGTGGCGCGGGTCGTCGCCGGTCGCGATCGAGTTCGAGAGCTGGTCGGATCCTGTGCCCTTGCGGCGCTGGGCCGACTCGGACTGCTGGTATGCGGAGGTGCGCATGCCCGCGCGGCTGCGGGTGACGTATCGGTTCGCGGCGTCGGACGCGTTCCACGCCGATCCGTTCAACCCGGCCGGGGCGGGCGGGGACCGGTCCATCGTCGCGACGCCGGACGCACCGGAGCAGCCGCACTGGCCCGTCGGCGGGGCCGACGCGGTGCTGCCTGTGCCGCGGGCGCGGATCCGCTGGGCGAGTGAACGGCTGGGCGGGCGGCGTACGGTGCGGGTCCATCCGGCGGGGGGCGGTGGGCCGGTGGTGCTGCTGCTCGACGGGGACGACTGGCTGTATCTGCATCCGGCCGTGACCGCGTTCGACTCGGCGGTGGCGGCGGGTGAGGTGCCGCCGGTCACCCTCGTCTTCCTGCCGGCCAAGGACCGGGTGGCCGAGTTCGCCTGCCGGCCCGAGTTGTGGGAGGCGGTGCGGGACGAACTGCTGCCGTTGGTGGCGGAGTCGGGCGTGCCCGCCGACCTGGAGCGGCTGGTGGTCGCCGGGCAGAGTCTCGGGGGGTTGAGTGCGGTGTACGCGGCGCTGGAGTATCCCGAGTTGGTGTCGCGGGTGGCGTGTCAGTCGGGGTCGTTCTGGTGGACGCCGGATGCCCTGCGGGCGGCTGATCCGTTGGGAGGGCCGGTCGGGGGTGTCATCGCCGAGCGGTTGCGGGAGGGTGCGGATCTGTCGGGGCTGCGGGTCGCGTTCGATGTCGGGGAGCACGAGGACCGGATGCTGCCCCACTGCGAGGTGACCGAGGGTTTGGTGGAGCGGGCCGGGGCGACCGTGCGGGTGTCCCGGTCCGCGTCGGGGCATGACCGGGCCGGGTGGCGTCATGCGCTGCTCAGGGATGTCGGCTGGGCGCTTCGCGCGTAGCGCCGTTGTCGGGTGCGGGTGCTTGGGGGGTGATCGCGCAGTTCCCCGCGCCCCTGAGGGCGTTCCCCCCGGGCTCCTTGAGGAGTCAGACGTGACCTCGGTGCTTCGCGCGTAGCGCCGTTGCCGGGTGCGGGTGCTTGGGGGCTGATCGCGCAGTTCCCCGCGCCCCTGAGGGCGTTCCCCCCGGGCTCCTTGAGGAGTCAGACGTGACCTCGGTGCTTCGCGCGTAGCGCCGTTGTCGGGTGCGGGTGCTTGGGGGCTGATCGCGCAGTTCCCCGCGCCCCTGAGGGCGTTCCCCCCGGGCTCCTTGAGGAGTCAGACGTGGCCTCGGTGCTTCGCGCGTAGCGCCGTTGTCGGGTGCGGGTGCTTGGGGGCTGGTCGCGCAATTCCCCGCGCCCCTGAGGGCATGTGGCCTGGCCCCCTTGAAGCGTTACCGTGCGACCGCCTGGCAGTAGGCCTCGTCGTTCGTCAGCAGGTTGCGGTGGGTGTCCTCCGCTGTGATGGCTCCGTCGTCCAGGATCAGGACCCGGTCCGCCGCGTCCAGGAACGCCGGGCTGCTGGTGATGACGATCGTCGTGCGGCCCCGGCGCAGTTTCGCCACGTTGCGGGCGATGAGCTGTTCGGTGACCGCGTCCACCGCCGTCGTCGGATCGTGCAGGACGAGGACGTCGGTGTCGGCGGCCAGGGCGCGGGCCAGGGACAGGCGCTGGCGCTGTCCCCCGGAGAGGTTGGCGCCCCGGTCGCGGACGCCGTAGTCGAGGCCCTCGCGGTGCAGGGCCACGACGTCCGTCAGCATGGACGCCTCGACCGCCTCGGGGACCGTCCGGCTGGTGCCCGACGGGTCGATGTTGGTGCGGAGCGTGCCCGCGAAGATCTCCCCGTCGTACGGGTTGACCAGCAGGTGCTCACGGACCGCCTCCACCGCGAGGTCCGCCAGCTCCCGGCCGCCGATCCGCACCGTCCCCCCGTACGTGGCGGGCGGGACGCGCACGGCCAGGACGGCGGCGAGCTCGGCCGCCGCGCGGGGCTGGTAGGGGGCGATGGCGACGAACTCCCCCGCCTTCACCCGGAACGTCAGGTCGGTCAGGGTGCCGTGGCGGACGCAGTCGATCTCCAGGTCGCCGCCGGGTGAGGGGTGTCCGGTGCCCGGGGTCATGACCGGCGGGGCCGACAGCACCAGCGCCATCCGCTCGGCCGAGGCACGCGCGATCATCACGTACTTGGGCATCTCCGAGAACAGCTTGAGCGGCTCCATGATGAACTGCGCCAGGCCCACGGCCATGACCAGTTCCCCGATGGTGATCCGGCCCTCGAACGCCAGCCAGCCCGCCGTCAGGGTCACGGCGCCGGCGAGGACGGCGTTGAGGGCCAGCGCGGTCCCGGCGTAGGCGCCGTTCACCTTGGCCACGGTGATCGCCTGGTGCTTCGCCTCCGTGCTGACCTTCCGGTAGGACCGGAACGCCGCGTGGTTGCCGCCGAAGCCGTGCAGCGGACGCAGGCCGGTGATCAGGTCGGCGACCTTCGCGCCCGCCCGCGCCACCCGGGCCTGCTGCTCCTGGGTGCTGCTCCCGATCCGCTTCGACATCACGCTGAGGACCGACAGGATCGCGACGGTGCCCACGATCACCAGCAGTCCGAGCCGGATGTCGGCCAGACCCAGCGCGACCGCCGCGACCAGCACCGCGACGAGCGAGCTGATCAGCAGCGGCACCACCTCGATGATGTCGGCGGTCTGGTCCGCGTCCTCGGTGGCGATGGTCAGCACCTCGCCGGACTTGAGGTCGACGTCCCGGGCCACGGGCTGCAGACCGCAGGCCGCGACCTTCACCCGCCAGCGGTGCGCCTCGGTCGTGTTGGCCTTCTGCAGGATCCGCATGCCGAACCGCCACGACAGCGACACCGTCGTGATGATCACGGCCAGCGCGCCGATCGACAGGGTGAGCGCCTGGAGGCTGCGGCCGTCCCGCATCGTGTGCTCGACGATCAGGCCGAGCGCGATGGGGAAGGCCGTCTCCCCGGCCTGGTAGAGACCCATGAGGAGGGTGCCCCAGGCCATGGCGCCGATGTTGCGGCGCAGGGCGGTGCGGAGGATGGCGGCCCCTTCACGGGGCCGCTGCGTGTCAGTTGTCATCGAGGTGGCGGGCAATCGCTTCCGGGGTTCGCAGGGTGAACAGATCGCGGATCGTGATCACGGGACCGTACTCGCGGCGGAGCAGCCCGACGAGCCGTACCGCCAGCATGGAGTGTCCTCCGAGGGACACGAAGTCGCTCACCGCGCTCACCTCGTCGTCGTCCAGGTCCAGTGCCTCGGCGAAGTACTCGCACACCACGGTCTCGGTCTCGGTCTCGGGCCCCCGCTCCCCCACCGTGGTCAGCGCGCCCAGCGGCTTGGGCTCGGGCAGCGCCTTGGTGTCAGCCTTCCCGTTCACCGTGAGCGGGATGCCGTCGACCTGGGCGTAGTGCGTGGGCCGCAGGAAGTCCGGCAGTCCGGCGCCCACTTCGGCGGCGACGGTCGCCAGATCCGCCCCGTCCAGGACCAGGTAGGCGGCCAGCCGGTGGGCGCCGTCGACCTGGGGGTCGGGCTGGGCGACCGCGGCGGCGAACCGTACCGCCGGGTGCGCGGCGAACACGGCCTCGACCTCGCCGAGTTCCACCCGGTGGCCGCGGATCTTGACCTGCTGGTCGGTGCGGCCGAGGTACATGAGGTTGCCGTCCGGCCGGCGGACCACGAGGTCGCCGGTGCGGTACATGCGCTCGCCGGGCGCGCCGAACGGGCAGGCGACGAAGCGGTGCGCGCTCTGGGCGGGCTGCCCGAGGTAGCCGCGCGCGATGCCGATGCCCGACACGTACAGCTCACCGGGGACACCGTCCGGCAGGGGCCGCAGCCACGGGTCCAGGACGTACACGTCCGTGTTGTCGATGGCGACGCCCACCACCGGGTCCTCGCACTCGAAGGTGCCGACGCCGAGGGTGTTGATGGTGTACTCGGTGGGCCCGTACAGGTTGTAGCCGACCGTGCCCTCGGTGTCGGCGAGCCGCTGCCACAGCGTCGGTGTGACGGCCTCGCCGCCCAGCAGCACCAGCGCGGGCCGCCGCTCCGGGTTGTCGAGCAGGCCCTCGGCCACCAGCTGCTGGGCGTAGGTCGGTGTCACGTTGACGACGTCGATCCCGTGCTCCAGGCAGTACTCGACCAGCCGGGGCGCGTCCCGGCGCAACTCCTCGTCACAGATGTGGACTTCGTGGCCGTCGGCGAGCCACAGCAGCTCCTCCCACGACATGTCGAACGCGAACGACACGGTGTGGGCGATCTTGAAGATCCGGTGGCCGTGCTCGGCCAGCACCGGTTCGAAGATCCGGCGCTGATGGTTGATCAGCATATTGGTGAGACCCGCGTACTCGGTCACCACGCCCTTGGGCTTGCCGGTGGAGCCGGAGGTGTAGATCGTGTACGCGGGGTGCCGCAGCCGGTCGGGGTCGTCCGGCGCGAACGTCAGATACGGCTCGGCTTCGGGAAGCGGCTGGTCGAGTTCGATCAGGTCGCCGGTCAGCCGAGGTGAGACCGTGCTCACGGTGAGGATCACGTCCGGGCGGGCGTCATCGACGATGGCCGCGATCCGCTCGTCCGGATGGTCCAGCTCCAGCGGCACGTACGCGGCGCCGACCCGCAGGACCGCGAACAGCGCCGCGATCCAGTCGAGGGAGCGCGGGATCGCCAGCCCGACGGTCGTCTCCGGGCCGATGCCGCGTGCGGCGAGCACGCCCGCCACGGCCCTGCTCCGGTCGCGGAGTTCGGCGAACGTCATCGTCGAGCCGCCGGCGACGAGCGCCACCTGCTGCGGGTCGCGGTCCGCCGCCTGGTCGAACCGGTCGACGACGGTGTCCGTGCCGACGTCCGTGCGCACGGCCGGCTCGGGCACCGCGCCAAGCCCCCTCAGCGCGCCGACCGGCCCGGTCGCCCGGGCCACGTCCTCCAGCACGCTCAGGTAGTCGTCGAGGAGACGGCGGGCGTTGCCGGTGTCCCCGTCGCGGTACTCCAGCTTGACGGTAAGCCGGTCCCCGGGGGTGACCACCCAGGTGAACGGATAGTGGGTGGAGTCGTCGGCCTTGACCGAGGTGATGCCGTGGCGGGCGTTCATCTCGGCGAAGGCGTCCATGTCCAGGAAGTTCTGGAGCACGAAGAGGTTGTCGAACAGGGTGTCGTGCCCGCTGGCCCGCTGGATCTCGCCGAGTCCGAGGTGCTCGTGCTCCATCGCCTCGACCCGGGCCGCCTGGACGGCTGACAGGTAGGCGCGGACCGTGTCGTCCGGGCGGGCCCGGGTCCACATCGGCACGGTGTTGAGCAGCACGCCGACGATGCCGTCCAGCCCCTCGCCGTCGCGGCCGGAGACGGTCACGCCGAACACGGCGTCGCTCCGGCCGGTGTGTGCGCCGAGCAGCAGGCCGAACGCGCCGGTCAGCACCGAGTTCAGGGTGACGCCGTGCGTCCGGGCCGCCTCCCGGACGAGCGCGGACTGCTCGGCGGACAGGGTGTGCACGAGGGCCTTCGGCAGGTCGTCCGAGAACGACGGAGCCGGTCCGGCGAGCAGGGTGGGTCCGGGGAGACCGGCCAGGTGGTCCGCCCAGAAGCGCTCCGACACCGCGGGGTCCTTGGCTGCGAGCGCGCGGGCGTGCTCCTCGAAGCTCGGGACCGCCGGTGCCGGATCGAGGGACTCACCCGCCAGGACGGCACGGTAGGTGTCGAAGAGGTCCCGCAGCACGATCTCCCGGGACCAGCCGTCCCACAGGAGCAGGTGGTAGCTGAGCAGCAGGCCGTCCCGGTCGCCGGGCAGGTGCACGACGGTCAGCCGGATCAGCGGCGGCTCCGCCGGGTCGAAGCCGGTGTCGCGGTCCCGGGCGCGCAGGGCGTCGACCTCCGCGTCCGTCGCCAGGGTGATCGTACGGACGTCGACCGTGCGGCCCGCCTTGAGGAGCTGCACCGGGTTTCCGTCGTCGTCGGTGCCGAAGCCGGCGCCGACGACCGGGTGCCGTGCGATCACGTGGGCCATGGCCTCGGCCAGCGCATCGGTGTCCAGGCGCCGGTCGAAGGTGAACCAGTTCTGTGCGACGTAGTGTCCGGCCGAACCCGCCATCTGGGCCTGGAAGAACAGGCCGCGCTGGAGCGGGGTGACCGGAGCGGTGCGCTCGGCCGTCGTCGCGGCGTCCGCGAGGTGTTTCAGCGCGCTGCGCCAGTGCTCGGTGATCTCGTCGGGGACGCCCTCGGCGAGGACGAACTCCGCGAGCAGGCTGCCGGTGGCCTCGTCGGTCCACGCGTTGACCTCGACGGCGTACGGGCTGCCCTGGTCGCCGCCGGTGAGGTGCAGCGCCTGGGACTCGCTTCCCCGGCCGAGGTAGTTGAACAGCACCTGCGGGCGGGCGGTCAGCAGCGGGGCCGTCTGCGGGTTGAGGTACCTCAGCCGGCCGTAGGCGACGTGCCCGTCCTCGTCCGGCTGACGCTCCACGACCTCGCGCGCGGCCGCGACGGGGTCGGTGTGCGGGGTGAGCCGTACGGGTGCGATGGAGGTGAACCAGCCGACCGTACGGGTGTAGTCGTGCTGTTGGAGGGCCGGGACCCGGCCGTGGCGCTCCAGGTCGATCGCGAGGTCGGTGGGCGACGGCTGGATCCGGGTCAGCGCGGTGCGCAGGGCCCCGCACAGCAGCTCGGTGAGGCCGAGGCCGAGTGCGGCGGGCGCGGTGCGGGTGACGCTGTCGCTCACGTCCGGGGCGATTACCACCGTCGTCTTGCGCAACGCCCCTGTGAGCGGCAGCAGTTCGGGAGCCTGGAGGGTGGTGACCCAGCGGCCGAGGTCGTCGTGATCCTGGGTCGCCCGGAGCGTCATGGCTTCGGCGTACTCGGCGTACGAAGTGGTCGGCGGGGCGAGGGGCTCGCCGCGCAGGGCCGTGGCCAGGTCGTCGAGCAGGATCAGCCAGGAGACCGCGTCGACGGCGAGGTGGTGGACGGTGACGACGAGGGTCCTGCTCGGCTCCAGCCACGCGAACGCGATCACTTCGCCCGACTCGGGGTCGAGTTGTCCGGCGGCCTCGTTCGCGACGGCTGTCGCGTCGGTGGTGTCCGGGCGTACGACGGTGATGTCGCGGGCGGGTTCGGTGCGGAGGGTCCACACGCCGTGCTCTGTGCGGAGCCTCAGCCGCAGGGCCGGGTGGGCGGCGACCACGGCGTTCGCGGCGCGTACGGCGTCGGTGTAACCGGTGCCTTCGGGGGCCTGGAGTGTCCTGGCCTGGGCGAAACGGGTGAGGGAGCCGCCGAGTTCGCGTTGGCGGAGGACGATCGGGGTGGGGGGCAGCGGGCCGTCTTCCCGATGGGTGGTCTCCGGGGTGGCCCGAACTGTGCTTGTTCCCAGGTGTTCAGCCAGGGCTCGGGGCGTCTTGAGCAGGAAGACGTCCCGGGGGGCTACGGGCAGGCCCAGCGCCCGGGCCCTGTTCACGACCGTGATGGCGATGATGCTGTCGCCTCCGGCGCGGAAGAAGTCGGTGTCGGCGGTTACTTCCGTGTCGGGCAGCGTCTCGGTGAAGATCTTGGTGAGTGCGGCTGTCGCGGTGGTTTCGTCTGCGGGGGCGTTGTGGCTTGTCGCGCAGTTCCCCGCGCCCCCAGAGGGGCGCTCCACCAGAGCCTTTCGATCGAGCTTGCCATTGATCGTCAACGGTAGGGCGTCGATCGGGAGCACTCGGCCCGGGAGCATGTGGACAGGCAGCTTCTCCGACAGCCTGCCCTCGAAATCATCTGGCACGCTGCCCACCACGTGTGCGACCAGGTGGTCGCCGGTGTCCGCCACCGTCACGGCCACGTCGGTCACGCCGTCCAGGCCCCTGATCACGGTCTCCACCTCGCCCAGCTCGATGCGGAAACCCTTGAGCTGGACCTGGTCGTCGGCGCGGCCGGTGAAGCGGAGTTCGCCGTCGAGGGTGCGGATCGCGAGGTCGCCCGTGTGGTACATGCGGGAGCCGTCGGCCCTGAACGGGTTGGCCACGAAGCGGCCCGCCGTGAGTCCGGGCCTGCCCAGGTAGCCGAGGGAGACCTGGTCGCCGGCGACGTAGATGGCGCCTTCCCGGCCCGGCGGCACCGGGCGGAGCCGGTCGTCGAGCAGGTAGGTGACCAGGCCGGGGATCGGGCCGCCGATGGGGCTGACGTCGTCGCCGGGGCCGAAGTCGTCGTCGCTCAGCACCCGGTGGGTGACGTGGACGGTGGTCTCGGTGATGCCGTACATGTTGACCAGCTCGGGGGCGGCCGTGCCGTGCCGCTCGATCCAGCCGCGCAGCCGCCCGAGGTCCAGTGCCTCGCCGCCGAAGATGATCCGGCGCAGTGCGGGCAACGGTTCGCCGGCGAGCCGGTCGGCCTCGATGAACTGGTAGAAGGCCGAGGGGGTCTGGTTGAGCACGGTCACGCCCCGCTCCCGGACCAGCCGGTGGAAGTCCACCGGGGAGCGCGTCAGTCCGTACTCGGGCACCAGCAGCTCACCGCCGTGCACCAGCGCGCCCCACAGCTCCCAGACGGCGAAGTCGAAGGAGAAGGAGTGGAACTGGACCCAGACGTCGTCCGGGCCGAAGTCCATGTCCTGCCGGGTGTTCGCGAGCAGGGACACCACGCTGGAGTGCGGGACGACGACGCCCTTGGGGCGGCCGGTCGACCCGGACGTGTAGATCACATAGGCGGGGGTGTGCCAGTCGGGCTCGGGAGCGGGCTCCGGGGCGGCGGGGGGTTCTTCGCCCTGCACCAGGACGCGGGCGGGCACACCGGCCCGGGTCAGGAGTTCCGTGCAGCGGTCGCGCTGGCCCCGGTCCACGAGGACGACCTGCGGGGCGGCGTCGGCGAGGACGTACTCCAGCCGTTCGTCCGGGTAGGCCAGGTCCAGCGGGACGTACGCGCCGCCCGCGCTGACGATCGCGACCAGGGCGACGACCTGCTCCACGGAGCGCGGGACGGCCACGGCGACCCGCTTGCCCGGGCCGACCCCGGCCGCGCGCACGGCGGCGGCCAGGTCGTCCTTGCGGTCGGACAGTTCGCCGTAGGTCAGGGAGCGGGTGTCGCCGTCGAGGCCGCACTGGGTGACGGCGGTGGCCGCCGGGTCGCGGCGGGCGGCGGTGTCGAACAGTGCGCCCAGAGTGGCCGGGGTGATCGGTGCGGGACGCCGCTCGTTCTCGGGCGTCAGGTCCTCGACCGGGGTGTCCGGGTGGGTGAGCAGACCGGTCAGGGTGCGGGTGAACGTGTGCAGGACGGCCCGGGCGGTCGTCTCGCCCAGCAGTTCGCCGTCGTAGATGAGGTTGAAGCGCGGGCGGCCGTCGAGCGCGCGCTCGACCACCAGGGTCAGCGGGTAGTGCGGGGCGCCCTCGTTGACGAGGTCCGTGATGGTCAGGGTGTCGCCGGGGCGCCGGAGTGCGGCCAGGTCGGTGGCCACGTCGAACACCACGAGCGTGTCGAAGAGGGAGCCGGCGCCGGCCAGGCGGCCGATGCGCGCCAGGGAGACGTGCTGGTGCGGCAGGACGGCGCTCTGGTGGTCCCGCACCGCCGAGAGCAGGTCGCCCGCCGTGGTGCCGGGGGCCCAGCGGGCGCGTACCGGGACGGTGTTGATGAACAGGCCCACCATGTCCCCGATACCGGGCACGTCGGCGTCGCGGCCGGAGACGGTCGAGCCGAACACCACGTCCCGGCCGTGGAGGATGCCGCCGAGGGTGACGGCCCAGGCGCTGTGCACGGCGACGCTCAGCGGCACACCGGCCTCGCGGGCGGCCGCGTCGATGTCGCCTTCGGGCTCCACGGCGGTGTCGGCGAACCGGTCGGAGGGGGTGTGCCCCTCGGCGACGAGCGAGGGGCCCGGCAGTCCGGCGAGTTCCTCGCGCCAGACGCGGTCGCTCTCGTCGGCGTCGCGTCCGGCGAGCCAGTGGACGTAGTCGGCGAAACCGCCGGTCGGGTAGACGGTGCCCGGGGCGTGGTACTCGGCGAGCAGCGCGCGGAGCATGGGCGGCACGGACCAGCCGTCGGCGATGATGTGGTGCACGGTCTGCACCAGGACGCTGCGTCCGGAGCCGGTGCGGACGAGCGTGTACCGCATGAGGGGGCCGGTGGCCAGGTCGAAGCCGCTGCGGCGATCCCGTTCGGCGAGGTCGCGTATCTCCTCGTCGGTGATGCCGGGGCGGTCCAGGGTGGTGAAGGGGGCCTCGGCGCCGTTCTGGAGGACGGAGACCACGCGGCCGTCGGCCAAGGCCGTGAAGCGGGCGGCCAGGTTCGGGAACAGGGTGAGCAGCCGGGTGGCCGCCGCGGCGAGCCGGTCGGCGTCCACCTCGCCGTCCAGCGTGAGCAGTTGCTGTTCGACGTAGGCGCCTGCGGAGTCGTCGTCGAAGACCGAGTGGAAGTAGAGGCCTTCCTGGAGCGGGGTCAGCGGCAGGACGTCCCGCAGCGACGGGCCGTCCAGGGCGTCGACGTCGGCCTGGGTGAGGGGGACCAGGGGGAAGTCGCTGGGCGAGTGGCCGCCCTGGTCGAGTGCGGCGAGTCCGGCCAGGGCCGTGCGGAAGTAGTCGCCCAGGGCCGTGATGTCGGCGTCGGTGAACAGGCCGTCGGGCCAGGAGATGGTGGTGACCAGCTCGTACGCGCCGGAGGCGTCGGGTTCGGCGATCGCGTTGAACTCCAGGGCGCGCGGCAGGCGCATCCGGGGGTCGCGCTTCTCGCCCAGCTGGCCGGTGGTGCCGGCGAGCTGCCAGTCACCGGGGGCGCCGGCGGCGAAGCGGCCGAGGTAGTTGAAGAGCACCTGGGGTGCGGGCGCGTCGAACTCGGTGTGGGTGAGGTAGCGCAGGGCGCCGTAGGAGACGCCGTTGTCCGGTACCCGGGCGAGGTCCTCTTTGACCGCCTTGAGCGCGGCGGTCAGGTACTGGGGCGTGGTGAAGTCGGGCGCCGTGCCGGGGTCCACGGTCACCGGGAAGAGGGTGGTGAACCAGCCGACCGTGCGCGACAGTTCCGGCTCGAAGCCGGCCGGACCGGCGACGAACTGCCCCTCGCGGCCGTGGCCTTCGAGTTCGATGTGGGCGAAGGTCTGGTCCTGCCCGAGGTCGCGGCGCCGTCGGGCGAGGGCGACGGCGAGCGCGGTGAGCAGCACGTCGTTGACGCCGGCGTGGAACTTCGCGGGGATCTCGTTCAGCAGCGCGGCCGTGAGCTCGGGGCCGACCGAGACGGTCCGCAGGCGCTCGTTCGCGACGGTGTCGGTCCCGGACAGGGCTCGGCGGGCCAGCGGCTGGTCCTCACCGGGCAGGGGGCGCCGGTAGTAGGAGCTGTCGGCGTCGAACGCGGCGCGTTCCAGCAGTTGGGTCCAGCGCCGGAACGACGTGCCCACCGGGGGGAGTTCGATGGGCTCGCCCGAGCTGAACTGCCGCCAGGCGGTGGCCAGGTCCTCCATCAGGACGCGCCAGGAGATGCCGTCGACGACCACGTGGTGGGCGACGAGGACGAGTTGGCGGGCCGAAGGGCGCCAGACGGCCCGCAGCATCACGCCGTTCGCGGGGTCCAGGCCGGCGGTGGCGAGGGCGACGCACTCGTCCAGCGGCAGGTCGCTCTGCTGCGGGGCGGGCACGGCCCGGTCGGCCTCGGGGATGTCGAAGCTCCAGCGCTCGCCGCGCACCAGCCGGGCGCGGAGCATGTCGTGCCGGGCGAGGATGGCGGTGAGGAGGGCGTCGAGGGCGTCGGCGGTCAGGTCCGCCGGGGTGTTCAGGACGACCGACTGGACGAAGCCGTCGACGGCGTCCGTGGTCTCACCGAGCCACTGCACGATGGGCGAGCCCACGACGGTGCCGGTGGCGACGTCGGCGTGGTCGACGGTGGAGACGTCCTCGCGGCTCGCGACCGCTGCCAGCGCGCCCACGGTGCTGTGGGTGAAGATCTGCCGTGCCGTGACGTGCAGGCCCCGCTCGCGCAGTGCGCTCAGCAGGGAGATCGCCAGGATGC
Source organism: Streptomyces sp. NPDC013187 (assembly GCF_042899705.1). NCBI lineage: Bacteria > Bacillati > Actinomycetota > Actinomycetes > Kitasatosporales > Streptomycetaceae > Streptomyces > Streptomyces sp. NPDC013187. Next base: position 84,804 of record NZ_JBIBAF010000004.1, read on the forward strand.
TGTCGCCGCCGAGCTGGAAGAAGTCCTGGTCGACGCCGACCTCTTCGAGGCGCAGCACCTCCGCGACCGCGGCGCACACCGTCCGCTCGTCGTCGGTGGCGGGTCGGACGAGGGAGCCCGTCTCGATCACCGGCTCGGGCAGGGCGTTGCGGTCGAGCTTGCCGTTGGCGGTGAGCGGGAACTCCTCCAGTACGACGATGTGGGCGGGCACCATGTACTCGACCATGTGTGCCGCGGCCCACGCCTTGACCTCGTCCGCCCGCAGTTCCTCCGCGCCGCCGGCGGCGGGTATGACGTAGCCGACGAGGTAGGTGCCGCCGGCCGTGTTCTTCTTCGCGACGACGCAGGTGTGCCGTACGCGGGGGTGTTCGGCGAGGCCGGCCTCGACGTCCTCGATCTCCAGCCGCATGCCGCGGATCTTGATCTGGTTGTCGGCGCGGCCGAGGAAGTCCAGCGATCCGTCGGGGGCGAAGCGGGCGAGGTCGCCGGTGCGGTAGAGGCGGGAGCCGTCGCCGGCGAAGGGGTTGGCGACGAAGCGGGAGGCGGTCAGGCCCGGTGCGCCCACGTAGCCGCGGCCCAGGAGGAAGCCGCCGACGTAGAGTTCGCCGCCGACGCCGACCGGGACGGGGCGCAGTTCGTCGTCGAGGACGTAGAGCTGGGTGTTGGGGTTGGCCTTGCCGATGGACGTCGACAGGCGTTCCGCTGCCCCCCGGTAGATGACGTGGGAGACGCCGATGGTCGTCTCGGCGGGGCCGTAGCCGTGGTACATGGGGACGTCGCCGAGCTTGGTGCGGAACCGCTCGTACAGCTCGGGGGTGAGCACTTCGCCGCCGCACCACACGTGCCGCAGGCTGTCCAGGCGGCCGGAGTCGCCGGCCATCTCCAGCAGCACGTCGAGCATGGACGACACCAGATACGTGAAGGTGACGCGGTGTTCGGCGATGACGCTCAGCAGATGGTGCGGGTCGCGTTCGCCGCCGGGCCGCAGGACGACGAGCCGGCCGCCGCAGACCAGCGGCAGGAAGATCTCGTTGATGGAGATGTCGAAGGACAGCGGCGCCTTGAACAGTGAGGCGTCGTCGTGTCCGAAGCCGAGGATCTCGTTCACCTGCCACAGCAGGCGCTCGCTGATCGCCTCGTGCCGGATCATCGCGCCCTTGGGCCGCCCGGTGGAACCGGACGTGAAGATCACGTAGGCCAGCGCGTCACCGAGGACCGGGACGTCGGGTCCCTCCGCCGGGTACGAGCCGTACCGCCAGTCGCCGAGGTCGACGGCCACGGCGTCCGGTTCGGCCGGGTCGTGCTCGCCCGAGGCGTTGAGCTGGAGGACGACCCTGGCGTCCTCGATGACGACGGCCCGGCGCGCGGCGGGCCACTGCGGGTCGAGCGGTACGAAGGCGCACCCGGCCTGGAGCACGGCGAGCAGCCCGACGACCATGTCGGCGGAGCGGCTCAGGGAGATGCCGACGACCTGTTCGGAGCCGAGTCCGCGCCCGAGCAGGTGATGGGCCAACTGGCTGGACAGCTCGGATACTTGACCGTAGGTCAGCGACCGGTGCTCGTCGACGACGGCCACGGCGTCCGGCCGGGCGTTCGCCTGCGCGCGGAACATCTCCACGATGGTGGGGCGGTCCCGGTCGGCCCGGTTGTCGTTCCACTCGGCCAGAACCCGGAGTCTGGCCGCCACGCTGGAGGGGCCGATGGTGCCCAGCGGCCGGTCCGGGAAGTCGGCCAGGTCGTCCAGCGCGAGCTGCGCGTCCTCGGGTGTGACGCCGTCGGGGACGGTGATGCCGCGGCCGTTCGGGGAGATCTCCCAACCGGCGGGTGCCGCACCGCCGTTGTCGACCCAGCCGAGGACGTCCGCGAAGAGCGTGCCGGGGGTGAGGTCGATGCCCTCGGGGCTGTGGCCCGTCGCCCAGTACGACAGGCCGATGGCGCAGGCCTCGGTGATGGTCCGGTCCGGGTAGTCGCCGATCCGGCGGCGCACATCGGCAAGGCGCGTGGGAGAAAGCAGTACGAGACGAGCGCGCGGTTCCATCATCGAAGACTCAGCGTCCCTTCCAGAATGTGGAGTTAGGCTAACCTAAATAAGGGTTACCTAACTACCCTCTCGCCAGGCCCGCCACAGTCGTGCGTACCGGCCGCCCAGAGCCACCAGTTCCTCGTGCGTCCCCTGCTCCACGACCCGTCCCGCGTCGAGCACGGCGATCCGGTCCGCGGCCATCGCCTGGGTCAGCCGGTGCGCCACGAACAGCGTGGTCCGGCCCGCGCAGGCGGCCAGCACGGCCCGCTCCAGCTCGGCGGCGCCCTCGCTGCCGGCCTCGGCGGTCGACTCGTCGAGCACCACCACCGGCGCCCTCCCCAGCACCAGCCGGGCCAAGGCGATCTGAGCGACCTTGGTGACGTCCAGGCGCTCACCGCCTTCACCGACCGGGGTGTTCAGCCCGTCGGGCAGCGCGGCGACCCAGCCCTCGGCGCCGACCGTGCGCAACGCGTCCGTCAGCTCCTCGTCGCTCGCCCCCGGCGCGGACAGCCGCAGGTCGTCGGCGAGCGGTCCGGAGAAGACGTGCGTCTCCTGCGTCAGGATGCTGACCAGGGCCCGCGCCCCGGCCTCGTCCAGGTCGGCCAGATCGGTCGTCCCGACGCGCACCGAACCGGCCTCCGGTGTGCCGATACCGGCGATCAGCGCGGCCAGCGTCGTCTTGCCCGCACCCGTGGCACCCACCAGGGCGAGCGACCCCCCGGCCGGGATCGTCAGATCGACGTCCCGCAACACCGGCTGCTCGGAGCCCGGGTAACGGAACGTCAGCCCCTCGACCGTCACCGGATACGCCCCCGTCCGGGCCGCGGCCGTGACGGACTCGTCGCCGACCAGCCGCTCCTCGGCGGACTCCCCCAGCACCCCGACCAGGCGGGTCAGGCTCGCGCCCGACTTCTGTGCCTCGTCGAACGTGAACATGATGGCGCCCAGCGGGGTGAACAGCCGGTGGAACAGCAGCGGCGCCGCCGACACCTCACCCAACGTGGCCGCGTCGGCCTCCAGCAGGGCGTACCCCACCACGAGGATCAGGACCAGACCGATGAACTCGGCGCGGTTCTCCCGGCCGACGAACCGGCCGAAGAACCGGAACACCTCGATACCGAGCTCGCGCACCCGCCAGGACTCGGTGGTCACCTTCTCGCGGAAGGCGCCCTCCAGGCGGTAGGCCCGGACCGTGTCGATGCCGTTCAGGCCGCTGATGAAGGCCTGGGCCCGGTCGGCCTGGGCGACGCGCTGCTTGCGGTAGAGCGGGGCGGACCGGGGCAGGTACCAGCGCAGCGCCAGCGCGTACGCGGGCAGCGCGCCCGCACCGGCCAGGCCGAGCCGCCAGTCGAGCCCGAACATGCCGAGGGTCGCGATGACGACCAGCACGCCCGCGGAGAACACCGTGGGGACGGCCGTGCGGATGCCTTTGGAGATGACGGCGACGTCGTCTCCGACCCGGGAGAGCACGTCCCCCCGGCCGACCTGCTCGATCCGTGCGCTCGGCATGCCGAGCACCGCGCGGACGGCGCCTTCGCGCAGCCGCGCGAGCAGATCCGCGCCCAGCCGTCCGATCAGGTACGTGGAGACCGCGGTGGCCGCCGCGCCGAGCAGCGCGGCGGCACCGATGAGCACCCCGATCGTGACCAGGACCGAACGGTCCTCGCCCCCGACGACCCCGTCGACCACCCGGCCGAGCAGGAGCACGGGGAGCACCTGGAGCGCCGCCCCCGCGACCGTGGTGAGCACGGTCGCGATCGTCAGCCCGGGCATCGCACGGCAGTGCTCCGCGACCCAGCGGGCGGCCTCGCGTCCGGTCGTCGTGCGCAGGGCCGCCGGGGCGACGCGCGTGTCGGTGGTGCTCACTTCCCTACTCGACCGACTTGACGAGCTCGTCGATCGCGTACGGCATGGACAACAGGGTGCCCTGGGAGATGGCCGCGCCGACGGCCGGTCCCTCACTGTCGAGCAGGTAGGACACGTTGCCCTTCTTCACGGCATCGAGGTTGGCGAACAGCTTGAACTTCTTCAGGGCCTCGGTGTCGGCCTTGTCGTTGATGACGAAGATGTGGTCGACGTCGACGAGGTCGATGCGCTCGGGCGAGAGCTTGGTGTAGAAGCTGCCCCCGGCGACCTTGTCGATGCCGGTCTGGTACTTGAAGCCGATGCCCGAGACGAGCCGGCCGCGCACGTCGGTGGAGGTGAACGGCGCCACGGAGTTCTCGTACCAGGACAGCGCGACGGCGGTCTGCTTGCCGAGTTCCGGGTGCTCCTTCTTGGCCGTGTCCAGCTTGCCCTCGATGTCGTCGACCATCTTCTGGCCCTCTTCGGCCTTGCCGAGGGCCTTGGCGATGTGCAGGGCGTTGTCCTGCCAGGGGGCGCTGAACGGCTCCTTCTCGGCCTTGGTGCGGGCCACCGTGGGAGCGATCTTGGAGAGCTTGTCGTAGGCCGCCTGGTCGATCTCGGAGTAGACCGCGACGATCAGGTCGGGCCGCAGGGCCGCGATCTTCTCGTAGTTGGGGCCGGAGTCACCGTTCTTCATGATGACCTCGGGCTTGGTGTCCCCCCACTTGTCCTTCACCCAGGGCCACTGGGTGTTGATGTCGGGGGACTTGCCGGGCGGGTTGGGGTACTGGTCGACCATGCCGACGGGCTTGATGCCGAAGGCCAGGATGGTCTGGTCGTCGGTGTAGCCGACGGAGACGACCCGCTGGGGCGCCTTCTCGACCTTCGTGGATCCGAACGCGTGCTCCACGGTGACCGGGAACGCGCCGGCTGCCGCGGACTGGGTGCCCTCGTTGTTGTTGTCCGCCGTGTCCGCCGAGTCGGAGCCGCATCCCGCGAGGAGACCGACGCCGAGGGTGGCCGCGGACACGACCGCCGCCAGCCGCCGCCATGGCTTCCGGGACGTCGTTCGATGGAGGAGCATCCAAAACCCCTTGCTTTCGCGCTAGTTCGCTGCACCCTCGCCTAAAGGGCAGGCAAACCTTACCGTGGCGGAGTGAGGTTAGCCTAGCCTTACCCCTGTCCCTTTATCGGGATGTGTCCCGGGCGCACGTGCGTACGCCCGATGGGCACGATCAACGGCCGGTCGCCCACCGGGTCGTCGATCACCTGGGCGCGCAACCCGAAGGCCTCATGGAGCAGTTCGGCGGTGACGACGTCGTGCGGATGGCCCTGCGCCAGGATCGACCCCTCCCGCATCACGACGAGGTGGTCGCTGTAGCGCACGGCGAGGTTGAGGTCGTGGAGCACCATGACGACGGTGCAGCCCGACTCGTGCAGATCGTCGACCAGGTCCAGGACGTCGACCGCGTGCGCCAGGTCCAGATAGGTCGTCGGCTCGTCCAGGAGGAGCAGATCGGTGCCCTGAGCCAGCGTCATGGAGATCCACACGCGCTGCCGTTGCCCGCCGGAGAGCGAGTCGACCGGGCGGTCGGCCAGGTCGGCCACGCCGGTCATGGCGAGCGCGCGCTCCACGACCTCGGCGTCGTCCGAGGACCACTGCCGCAGCCAGCTCTGGTGCGGGTGCCGGCCCCGGGCGACCAGGTCGGCCACCGTCAGCCCTTCCGGCGCGACCGGCGCCTGCGGGAGCAGGCCGAGCTTCTTCGCCACGTCCCGGGTCCGCAGCCTGCCGATGTCCTCGCCGTCCAGGACGACCGTCCCCCGGGTGGGCTTGAGCAGCCGTGACAGGGTCCGCAACAGGGTGGACTTCCCGCAGCCGTTGGGGCCGATGATCGTGGTGACGACCCCGGGCGGTATCGCCACGTCGAGGCCGTCGATGACGACCCGGCCGCCGTAGCCGACCGTGACGTCTCGGGCTGCCAGCCGCGCGGCGTCGCCGACCGCGGCCTCGGTGACGGACTGTGCGACCACGGGTCCCCCCTTGCTCAGATTCACCTGACTCTTGTACATCTACCGGAGGTTGGCCCGCACCAGCAGGTAGACGAGGAAGGGCCCGCCGATCGCGGCGGTGACCACACCGACCGGGAGCGAGACCGGCAGGACAGCCCGCGCGACCAGGTCCGAGCCGATCAGCAGCAGCGCCCCCACCAGACCCGAGGCGAGCATCGGCGGTGTCGGGCAGCGCGCCAGCCGCATCGCCACCTGCGGGGCGACCAGCGCGACGAACGGGACCGGGCCCGCCGCGCTCACCGCCACACCGGCCAGCAGCACCGCGCACAGCAGCAGGACCGCCCGCACGGCCGCGTACCGCACCCCGAGCCCGGCGGCGACCTCGTCGCCGAAGTGCATCGGCTTGAACTGGAACGCCACGGCGGCCACGACGACCAGCAGCACGAGCGTGCCCCACAGGGCCACCTCGACCTCGCCCCACGAACGGTCGTCGAGCGAGCCGACCAGCCAGGCCTGCGCCTGGGCCACGTCCCTGATGTCGGCCGTGACGAGCAGCCAGGTGGTGATGGCCTCCATCACGGCGCTCACCGAGATGCCGATGAGGATGAGCCGGAAGCCGTCGATCCCGCGCCGCCAGGCCAGGAAGTACACCAGCAGCCCCGTGCCGAGACCGCCGGCGAGCGCCGCCGCCGACAGGCCCACGGTGTCGGTCACGGCCGCGGCGGCCCCGCCCGACACCGTCACGAGGAACACCGCGACCGCGCTCGCGCCCGTGGTGATGCCCAGAACGTCCGGGCTGGCCAGGGGGTTCCGGGCGACGGACTGGGTGATCGCCCCGGACACCCCGAGCGCGATCCCGACGACGAGCCCGGCCAGTGCGCGCGGCATCCGCAGGTCCATGATGACGAACTCGTCGACCTGCTCGCCCCGCCCGAGGAGCGTGCGGATCACCTGCGGCAGGCCGATGGGGAAGTCCCCGACGCCGATGGACACGCAGAAGACCAGGAAGGCCGCCGCCGCCAGCAGCAGCGAGACGCCCACCAGCCAGGGCCGCCAGAAGAACGACACCCGGCCCAGCCGCACGCCCGGCGGCAGCGCCGGCTTCACTTCGGTCACGTTCATGCGCTCCTGAACTTTCCGCGCCAGACGAGCACCGCGAAGAAGGGGGCGCCGAGGAGCGCCACGACGACCCCCGCGTCCAGCTCGCCCGGCCTGACCACCAGTCGGCCGATGATGTCGCAGACCAGCAGGACGACGGCGCCGAGGAGTCCGGCACAGGGCACCAGCCAGCGGTAGTCCGGGCCGGTCAGGTAGCGGGCCACGTGGGCCACCATGAGGCCGAGGAAGGCGATGGGGCCGCACGCGGCCGTCGCCGCCCCCGCCAGCAGCGTGACGGCGGTGATGCCGACGGTACGGCTCAGCGCGATGTTCACGCCGAGCCCCCGCGCCACGTCGTCACCGAGATTGAGCAGGTTGAGCGAGGGCAGCGTGGTCAGCCCCAGCACCAGGCCGACGGCGACGAACGCGGTCACCGGCCAGATGACGTCGAAGCCGACGCCGGCCACGGAGCCCGCGTTCCAGAACCGCAGCGCGTTCAGCGAGGCCTGGTTCGACAGCGCGACGGCCGTGGTCATCGCCATCAGGAAGACCGTGATCCCCTGCCCGGCCAGGGCCAGGGTCAGCGGGTTGCCGGCGCCCCGGCCGATGCTCGCGAGACCGAACACCACGACACCGGCGACCGCCGCACCGAGGAAGGCGAACCAGACGTACTGGAAGGGGTCGGAGAACCCGAACACGGCGATCACCGACACCACGGCGAACGAGGCGCCGGTGTTCACGCCGAGCAGGCCGGTGTCGGCGATCGGGTTGCGGGTGAACCCCTGGATGAGCGCCCCGCCGATCCCCAGGGCGATGCCCGCCACGATCGCGAGAACCGTACGGGGCACCCGTACGGTCTCCACGATGAGCCGGATCTCCGTGAGCCGCTGGTCGGACGTCGGGGCCCCGAAGAGCCCGTGCCAGACCTCGGTGGGGCTCAGCGCCCGGGCGCCGACGGCGAGCGACAGCGCCGCGGCGACCACGAGGACCGCCAGCAGGATGCCCAGACCCATGACCCGTCGCCGACGGGTCTTCGAGAGGCCCCCGGGCGGCGCGGGGCGCTCCATCACAGCAGTCGTGCCCATGTGGACGTACGTTATCCCTTGCGCCGGCGGTGAGTTGATCGAGCGCGGTGCTTACGGACGGGCCGTGCTGCCCGTGCCGTCGGCGAGCGTGCGGGCCTCGTCGGCGGCGGGAGCGGAGCCGCGTCCGAGGAGCGAGTCCAGGATCTCGCCCACCCTGATGGCCGTGTTGGACAGCAGGGACGAGGTGATGCCGTGCGTGTGCTCGGTGCCGCCCTGGAGGTAGATGCCGCAGCGCAGGGCTGGGTCGGTCGCGATGCGCCAGTCACGCTCGACGCGGACGCGGCCCTCCTCGTCGCGGACGCAGCGGTCGGCGACCTCACCGAGCAGACCGGTGGGGTCGGCGGGGCTGTAGCCGGTGGCGAAGACGACGACATCGGCGTCGAGGTCGGTCTCCTCGCCGGTGACGAGGGACTTCACGGTGGCCAGGGCGCTGGTCGGGGTCTCCTTGACGGCGGTGAGGCGGGAGACGTTGAGGAAGCGCAGGCGCTCGGTGCCGAGGACCTTCTCCTGGTACGACTGCCGGTAGAGGTCGTCGATCAGGTCGATGTCCACCACGGAGTAGTTGGTGTTGCCGTGGTAGTCCATCAGGCGGCGCTTGACGTCCTCGGGCGCGGCGAAGTACTCGTCGACGGCCTGCGGGTCGAAGATCCGGTTGGCGAAGCTGCTGTCGTCGGCGGGGCTGTAGCCGTAGCGGGAGAAGACGGCGCAGACCTCGGCCCCGGGGAAGCGGCGGTGCAGGTAGGCGACGTTCTCGGCGGCGCTCTGACCGGCGCCCACGACGACGAAGCGGGACGGCGAGGTGCCCTCCAACTCGTCGACTCGGGCCAGAAGTTCGGAGTTGTGCCAGACGCGTTCGCCGCGCTCCACGCCCTCGGGCATGAGGGGGCGCAGGCCGGTGCCGATGACGAGGTTGCGGGCCCGGTGGACCTCCAGGCCGCCGCCCGAGCGGACGGTCACCTCCAGGTGCTCCACGACGCCGTCCCGGGTCACGGGCGCGACCCCGACGACCTCGTGTCCGTAGGAGACCATGTCGTCGACCTGGGACGCGGCCCACTCGAAGTAGTCGTGGAACTCCACGCGCAGCGGGAACAGGTTCTTGTGGTTGATGAAGTCGATCAGCCGGCCCTTGCTCTGCAGGTAGCAGAGGAAGCTGTAATCGCTGGCCGGGTTCCGCAGCGTCACCAGGTCCTTGAGGAAGGAGACCTGCATGGTGGCGTCGTCGATGAGCATGCCGCGGTGCCAGCCGAAGCGGGGCTGCTGCTCGAAGAAGTGAGCGGTGATCGCCTCCTGCCCGCCGACGCGGGTGTTGTGCTCGCGGAGCGCGATCGCCATGGCCACGTTGGACGGCCCGAAGCCGATACCGATCAGGTCGTGGACCGGCGATGCGTCACCGGGAAGAACCTGCGACATGTCACTCCCATCGTGCGGGGCAGCCGCGCGTGTCAGGTGTGGAGGGAACGGGAGACGGGCATGCCAACGACGCGGCACGCCAACGAACTTAGGTGAGCCTAAGCTAAACCCGTTGAGGTGTCGACAGGGCAAAACGGACACCACCTGAAGGTGATCCCGGTCAACTCACCGAATCCGCCGACCCGTTGCACACTAAGGTAAGCCTTGCTTTACTTGCGTCGGCCAATACCTTGCTCTGAGGAGGAACCCCATGCGGGTCGTCATGTTCGGTTACCAGACCTGGGGGCACCGCACCCTGCAAGCCCTCCTGGATTCCGAGCACGACGTGGTGCTGGTCGTGACCCACCCCAAGAGCGAGCACGCCTACGAGAAGATCTGGAGCGACTCCGTCGCGGACCTCGCCGAGGAGCACGGCGTCCCGGTCCTGATCCGCAACCGCCCGGACGACGACGAGCTGTTCGAGCGCCTCAAGGAGGCCGACCCGGACATCATCGTGGCCAACAACTGGCGTACCTGGATCCCGCCCCGCATCTTCGGCCTGCCCCGACACGGCACGCTGAACGTGCACGACTCGCTGCTGCCGAAGTACGCCGGCTTCTCCCCGCTGATCTGGGCGCTCATCAACGGCGAGCCGGAAGTGGGCGTCACGGCGCACATGATGAACGACGAACTCGACGCCGGCGACATCGTCCGGCAGGAGGCGGTACCGGTCGGTCCGGCGGACACCGCGACCGACCTCTTCCACAAGACCGTCGACCTCATCGCCCCGGTCACCATCGGCGCGCTCGGCCTGATCGCCTCCGGGCAGACCGAGTTCACCAAGCAGGACCGCTCCCAGGCGTCCTTCTTCCACAAGCGGGCCGACGAGGACAGCCGCATCGACTGGAACTGGCCGGCGGAGGACCTGGAGCGCCTGGTGCGCGCCCAGTCGGAGCCGTACCCCAGCGCCTACACCTTCCACCGGGGCAAGCGGCTGGACGTCCTGGCCTCGTTCGTGTCCGAGGGCCGCTACGGCGGCACCCCCGGACGGATCTTCTACCGCGAGGGCGACGGCGTGGTGATCGTCGCCGGCGCCGACGCCCGCACGGGACGCAACCACGGCCTGGCCATCACCCGCGTACGCACCGAGGACGGCCGGGAGTTGCCCGCGGCCGAGTACTTCACCTCCATGGGCGGCTACCTCACCGGCCGCCCCTGACCCGCCGGCCCCGGTACGGTCCCGGGGCCGGCCGGCAGCGCCGTCGTGCGGACCCGGTCCGCACGACGGCGATCGCGCTGGGAGTGCTGCGCCCAGATGTCAAGTGCCGTATTTCTGGAGCGTGTTCACAGAGAAGGCACAGCCGGGCTACCGTTCACGCATGACGCCGCCCAGCGTGCTGAACCTCAGCGCGTACCTGATGTACGCGACCGGAAAGGCAGCCCGCCGCACCCTGTCCGAGAAACTCACGGCCAGAGGGTTGCGGTTGTGGCATCTGACCGTCCTGACCCTGGTCGCCGATCTCGGACCGCAGCCCAAGGGCGTCCTGGCCGCCCGGCTGGACATGAACGCCAGCGACCTCGCGAGGATCGTGAAGGACCTGGCCGACGCGGGGCAGGTCGAGTGCGTCCGCAGCCTCGCCGACCGCCGCCGCGTCGACGTCCGCATCACCCCGCGGGGCAGAACGGCCCTCGACCACCTCAACGCCGACATCGCCTCCGCGGACGACGACCTCCTGACCCCGCTGAGCGATGCCGAACGGGAGCAACTGGCCTCCCTGCTGCGGCGCGTGCACGCCCACCACGAGGAACAGGGCCCCGCCGCCGGGTTCCGGGTGACGGCTCAGGCCCGCCAGCCGTAGCGGCGTTCGGGCCGGCCGGCGGCACCGTAGCGCAGGGACACCTCCGCACTGCCTGTGCCGTGGAAGTACTCCAGGTAGCGGCGGGCGCTCACCCGGGACACGCCGGTGACCGCGGCGCACTCGGTTGCGGACAGGGTGCCGTCCGCCTCACGCAGGGCCCGCTCGACGAGTTCGGCGGTCTCCACACTCATGCCCTTGGGCAGGGTGTGGGCCGGTGCCGGGCCGAACGCCCCGGCCAGGACACGGTCCACGTCCGCCTGGCCGCGGACCACCGTCGTGAGCAGCCTGCCCCGCTGAGCGGCGTAGCGCTCCAGGCGCAGGCGCAGATCCTGGAAGTCGAAGGGTTTGAGGAGGTAGTCGACCACGCCGCGGCGGACGGCGCCGCGTACCGTCTCGGCCTCCGTCGCCGCGCTGATGACCATGACGTCGCAGTCGTGCCCGGCGGTCCGCAGCCGGGGGATGACGTCCAGCCCGAACAGGTCGGGGAGGTACAGGTCGAGCAGAATGAGGTCGGGGCGCAGGCTCTCGACCGCCTCGATGGCCTGTCCGCCGGTGTGGGCCGTGCCGACGACGCGGAACGGCTCGACGCGTTCGACGAACGCGCGGTGGACTCTGGCCACCATGAAGTCGTCGTCGACCACGAGGACGTCGATGGCGTCCGCCTTGTCGCTCGCCTCGGTCATGGGGCCGCTCCTTCCGCCACCGCGCCGGTGAGGTGGCCGACGGTCATGCGTGCGGTGAAAACGGCCCCATCAGGGGTGTTGGACACCGAGATCTCTCCCCCGTGCCGTTCACAGACCAGCTTGGTCAGGGCCAGTCCGATGCCGCGCTCGCCCTCCCGGGCGGCCTTGGTGGTGAAACCGTGGGAGAAGACCTCGCGGGCCAGTTCCGGAGCCACGCCCGGCCCCGAGTCGCGGACCACGATCTCCACGCTGGAGGCGTCCTGCCGCAGCGCCACTGCCACCCAGGCGTCGTCCCGGGCGGTGGCGGCGTCGACGGCGTTGTCCACGAGGTTGCCGACCACGGTCGCCACATCGGCGGCGTCCTCAGGGGTCAGCCGCTCCAGCGCGGTGTCGTCCGAGATCCGCAGGCTGACCTTCCGTTCCGCCGCGAGGGAGGCCTTCGCCATCAGCAGTGCGGCGACCGCGGTGTCCCTCACGCGGCGGCTGAGGGTGACGTCCAGGGACTGGCGGTGCCGGCTCAAGGCGCGGATGTAGGCCACGACTTCGTCCTGTTCACCGATCTGGATCAGCCCGGAGATGGTGTGCAGCTGGTTGGCGAACTCGTGCGCCTGCGCGCGCAGCAGCTCGGAGGAGCTGCGGAAGGATCCGATCTCCCGTTCCAGCCGGGCCAGTTCGGTGCGGTCGCGCAGGGTGGTGACCGAGCCGAGCGGCCGTCCGTCCTTGGTGACGGTCATCCGGTTCATCACCAGGACCCGGCCGTGCCGGACGACGACCTCGTCGCGCTCGCCGGCGGCGGTGCCGGACAGCACGTCGCGCAGCCGCCCGTCGATGCCGAGGCCCGTGAGGCTCTGGCCGACGCAGTCCTCGGGCAGGTCGAGCAGGCGGCGGCCCATGTCGTTGACGAGGGTGAGCCGGTGCTGCGGGTCCAGGGCGAGCACGCCCTCGGCGATCCCGTACAGCATCGCCTCCCGGTGCTCGGCGAGCCCGGCGATCTCGCGCGGCTCCAGCCCGAGGGTCTGCCGTTTCACCCGCCGGGCGAGCAGCCAGGAACCGGCCACGCCCAGTCCGCTGGCGATGCCCAGGTAGGCGAGCAGATAGGAGGAGGCACCGCTGAGCCGCTGCCACACCGTCGGGTCGGCCTCACCGATCATCACCGTGCCGAGGATCCGGCCCAGGTTCTCCTCACTCGCACCGAGGACGGGCACCTGGGCGGCCAGCTCGCGGTTGCCGTCCAGGGTCAGCTGCCCGGACCAGCCGCGCCCCCGGGCGGTGCCCTGCCCCAGCCGCATCCGCTCCCCGACGACGGTGGGGTTCGTGGAGCTGACGATCCGCCCGGCCGCATCCGCGACCGTCACCGAGGTCACCCCCGACTGCGCCTGAGTGGCGAGCACCAGCGGGGCGAGCGCCTCCCCCGGCGCGGGACGCACCAGCTGGCTGCGCACCAGGGGGTTGGCGGCCAGCTGCTCGGCGAGCGCGCCCACCCGGCGCCCTTCGACGCGGTTGAACGTGGCCTGGGACTGGGCGAGGGAGACCGCGGCGACGGCCAGCAGCACCACCACGACGATGGCGAGCTGGAGCACCAGCATCTCGCCCGCGAGCGAGTGGCGACGAAAGGTGGCGACCACGACGAACTCAATCTGCGATGCCGCCGCGAGCGGGGCGGCTCATGTGCCGAGCCGCACCATCATGACGCCCACCAGCATCGACGACAAGAAGCAGGCGTGGCCGACCCCCCTGCGGTCACTTCCGGCCGGGTTCGGGGCCGATACCCCGCAGCTCCCTGATCGTGCCGCCGAGCTTCGCGCGGAAGGACTCCAGCAGCGCCGGCTTCACGCTGACCACCCAGCGCGTGCCGACGAGGTACTTGCCTCCGTAGACGCGCGCCTCCTCCAGCCAGGTCTCCTTGAACTTCTCCTCGGGGAAGGTGGTGATGAGGTAGTCGGCCTTCTCGGTGTGGCACAGGCCCTGGCGCAGTTCGTCGGCGTCGATGCGGATCTTCGCCTTGCAGCCGGTCAGCCCGGCGATCACCTCCACCTTGGCCGGTGCGACGACCCCGGCGGCGGGAGCGGCGGTCACACTCGGCGCAGCCTTGCCGCCGCCCGCGCCCCCGGTGTCGTCACCGCCGCCGCAGGCGGTGACGAGGGGAAGGACGACCAGGACACCGGCCGCCGTGACGGCACGCAGCCGGAGGGCGCGCGAGGGGCTTCGGCGGGTGGATCGTACGGGCGCTTGCTGCTGGGACACGTCGCCTCTCCGGGTGCGGACTGTCGGCCTGTCTTTCAGGAGCACTCGCTGTCCTCAGGAGTGCTCGGGGAGGAGTACGCACAGGTCCGGGCGGGCGTTCACGCCCTGCGCCGCCTCCCCCACCGCCTCGCTCCGCGCCCCGTTGGCCGGTCCGCCGAACTGGGTGCGGTACAGCTCCGCGTACCGCTGCCCCGCCGCCAGGAGTTCCTCGTGCGTGCCCCGTTCCACGATCCGGCCGGCCTCGACGACCAGGATCTGGTCGGCCGCGCGCACGGTGGAGAGACGGTGGGCGATCACGACGGCCGTGCGGCCTTCGAGGGCTTCGGCGAGGGCTTCCTGGACGGCGGCCTCGGAGGTGTTGTCGAGGTGGGCCGTGGCCTCGTCGAGGATGACGACGCGCTGGCGGGCCAGCAGCAGCCGGGCGATGGTCATGCGCTGGCGTTCGCCGCCGGACAGGCGGTAGCCGCGCTCGCCGACGACGGTGTCGAGTCCGTCGGGCAGGGACCGTACGAGCTCGTCGAGGCGGGCCCGGCGCAGGGCGTCCCACAGGTCGCTCTCGGTGGCCTCGGGCCGGGCGAGCAGCAGGTTGGCGCGGACGGTGTCGTGGAAGAGGTGACCGTCCTGGGTGACCATGCCCAGGGTCTGCCGCAGCGAGTGCGCCGTGAGGTCGCGGACGTCGACGCCGCCGACGCGCACGGCACCCTCGTCGGTGTCGTACAGGCGCGGCATGAGCTGCGCGATGGTCGACTTGCCCGCGCCGGAGGAGCCGACGAGTGCCACGGTCTGGCCGGGCTCGGCGCGGAAGGACAGGCCGTGCAGCACCTCGTCGCC
The DNA here is from genome assembly GCF_042899705.1 of Streptomyces sp. NPDC013187. NCBI lineage: Bacteria > Bacillati > Actinomycetota > Actinomycetes > Kitasatosporales > Streptomycetaceae > Streptomyces > Streptomyces sp. NPDC013187. The sequence goes on from NZ_JBIBAF010000004.1 coordinate 99,871, forward strand.
GCCTCGGCCGTCCAGGGACGCGACCTCCTCCAGGGAGGCCAGGGAGACCTTGTCGGCGGCCGGGTAGCCGAAGCGGACCTGGTCGAACTCGACCGACACGGGCCCGTCGGGGACCGGGCGCGCGTCCGGCTTCTCCTCGATGAGGGGCCGGAGGTCGAGCACCTCGAAGACCCGCTCGAAGCTGACCAGGGCGCTCATCACCTCGACGCGAGCCCCCGCGAGCGCCGTCAGCGGCGCGTACAGCCGGGTCAGGAGCAGGGCGAGCGACACGACCGCGCCGGGCTCCAGGGCGCCGCGCAGGGCGAACCAGCCGCCGAGGCCGTAGACCAGGGCCAGGGCGAGCGCCGAGACCAGGGTGAGCGCGGTGATGAAGGCCGCCTGGGCGGTCGCGGTCCGGATCCCGATGTCCGCGACCCGGCGGGCCCGTTCGGCGAACTCCCGCGACTCCTCCTCGGGACGGCCGAAGAGCTTGACCAGGGTGGCGCCGGGGGCGGAGAACCGCTCGGTCATGCGGGTTCCCATCGCGGCGTTCAGCGTCGCCGCCTCCCGCTGCATCCGGGCCATGCGGCTGCCCATGCGCCGGGCCGGGATCACGAACACCGGCAGCAGCACCAGGGCCAGCAGGGTGATCTGCCAGGACAGCGTGAGCATCACCGCGAGCGTGAGGAGCAGCGTGACGAGGTTGCTGACCACTCCGGACAGGGTGTTGCTGAACGCGCGCTGCGCGCCGATGACGTCGTTGTTGAGCCGGGAGACGAGGGCGCCCGTACGTGTGCGTGTGAAGAACGCGACCGGCATGCGCTGCACATGGTCGAAGACGGCGGTCCGCAGATCGAGGATGAGATGCTCCCCGAGCGTCGCGGACAGTCTCCGGCCGAGGATGCCCAGGGCCGCCTCCGCCACCGCGATCAGCGCGATGAGCAGGGCGAGGCGTACGACCCTGTCCTCGTCCCCCTGGGACACGATCGTGTCCACGACCCACCCGGCCAGGACGGGCGTCGCCACGGCCAGCAGGGCGGTACCCACACCGAGCAGGACAAAGAAGACAATTCGGCGCCGGTGCGGGCGGGCGAACGCGCCGATGCGACGCAGGGTGGTCAAGGCGAAGGGGCGGCGCTCCTGTTCGGCGTTCATGACGCTGTGCAGCTGTGTCCACGCTGTGGTCTCCATACTCATGACGGAGACCGTAGAACCTCAAGCAATCTTGAGGTCAAGGAGCTCGCACATTTCTCCGATATCCCGCACAATCAGCCCGATCCCCCTCTTCCCCGTCGCTTCGCGCAAAGGCCCCTATGACGCTCCCCACGCAGCCGCTTCCCGCGCGCAATCCCCAGTCCCCGCTCCCGCAACCCGCAGTTGGCACGGCCTGGACAGCCTCTACAGACGTGACAGCGGTACAACTCCCCGAACTCCGACCGGGACGACTCCCCCGTCGCGTCCCGGTCCGCCGTCTGCGGCAGATCCTGTGTCTGCTCCCTCTCCTGCTCGTCACCGTGGTCGCGGTGCAGCACCGGTCGGTGCTGGCGGCCGGTTTCGCGCATCTGGGCACCGCCGAGTGGCCCTGGCTGCTGGCCGCCGTCGGCGCGACTTGTCTGACCTGGGTCGCCGCCTCCTGCACCCGGCAGGGCGCGGTCGTCGAACGGCTGCCCCGACGACGGCTGCTGGCTACGCAGTTCGCGGCCGGCGCGGCCAACCACCTACTGCCGACCGGGCTGGGCGCGAGCGCCGTCAACCTGCGGTTCATGACGGTCTGCGGACTGCCCCTCGCCCGCTCCTCGGCCGCCCTCGGCCTGTACCTGCTCGCCGAGAGCGCCGGCCGGGTCCTGCTGCTGGGCGCCCTGCTCGTCGCGTTCCCCGACGCGCTGCGGCTGGGCACGCTGGTGCCGGAGACGGCGTTCGGTCCGCTGCTGGCCGGCGTCGGGGTGGTGCTGGTGATCGCCGCGACCGTGCTCGTCCTCGTACGGCGGCTGCGCTCGGCCCTGGTCTCCTTCCTGCGGACGGCGCTGGGCGAGGCGCGCTCGGTGCACACCCGGCCCGCCCGGGCGCTGGCGCTGTGGGGCGGGTCGTTCGCCTTCCCGGCGCTGCAGGCGTCGGTTCTCGTGCTGGTGGGGCGGGCGCTGGGGCTGGACATCCCCCCCGCGCACATGGCGGTGGCCTACCTGGCGGCGACGGTCGCCGTCGCGCTGGTGCCCACGCCGGGCGGGATCGGCTCGGTGGAGGCGGCGCTGGTCGTGGCGCTGGTCGCGGCGGGCGGCCCGGCCGCGGTGGCCACCGCCGTGGTCCTTGCCTTCCGGGTCATCACCGTCTGGCTGCCGCTGGTGCCGGGCGCGCTGACGCTGGCGGCGCTGGTGCGGCTGAAGGTGATCTGACCCGGATGGCGCGCCGGCTCGGTCACGCGGCAGGGGCGCGCGTGACCGTGCGTCATGTGCACCAACTCACCCTCCCCCGATCCCCGTCCGCGGTTCGGAACCCCGTGCGGGATGCGGCAGGATGAACGATCGTGCCGACCGCGGGTCAGGGCGGTCGGGCACCTTCGAGCAGCATCCCGGAGAACGAGCAGGTGACGACGTGACGAGAATGCACATCCGGCCGTTGACGACGGCGTTGGCCGTGGTTGTCCGCCCCGGAGGTGACCGGTGAACCGGGACCTCACCGTGGACGATCTGCTCTTCGCCGGTATCGCCCTCGGCTCGGGCCTGCTGGCGGCCTTCGCACTGCGGATCCTGCTGCGCTGGCTGGGCGGGCACGCCGACCGGACCCGCTGGAGCGGGGACGACGTCATCGTGCACGCGCTGCGGGCCGTGGTGCCCTGGGCCGCGGTCGTGGGCGGCGTGGCGGGCGCGGCGGCCGTGCTGCCGCTGACCCGCACCGTGCAGCACACCACCAACCAGGTGCTCACCGTGCTGCTGATCTTCGTGGCGACGGTGTCGGTGGCCCGGGTGGTGACCGGACTGGTGCGCACGGTCACCCAGTCACGCTCCGGGGTCGCCGGATCGGCCACCATCTTCGTCAACATCACCCGGATCCTGGTTCTGGCCATCGGTTTCCTGGTGGTGCTCCAGACCCTGGGCATCTCCATAGCCCCGCTGCTCACCGCCCTGGGTGTCGGCGGTCTGGCCGTCGCGCTGGCGCTCCAGGACACCCTCGCCAACCTCTTCGCGGGCATCCACATCCTCGCCTCCAAGACCGTCCAGCCCGGTGACTACATCAAGCTCAGCAGCGGCGAGGAAGGCTACGTCGAGGACATCAACTGGCGGCAGACGACCATCCGCAACCTGTCCAACAACCTCATCGTGCTCCCCAACGGCCAGCTCGCGCAGGCGAACATGACCAACTTCATGCGCCCCGAGGAGCAGCTGACCATCCTGGTCCAGGTCGGGGTGGCCTACGACAGCGATCTGGAGCACGTGGAGCGGGTGACCAACGAGGTCATCGCCGAGACGATGACCGAGGTCGAGGGCGCGGTGCCGGACCACGAGCCGATCATCCGGTTCCACACCTTCGGCGACTCCCGGATCGGCTTCACCGTCATCCTGGGCGTCGGCGAGTTCAGCGACCAGTACCGGATCAAGCACGAGTTCATCAAGCGCCTGCACAAGCGCTACCGCGCGGAGGGCATCCGCATCCCCGCCCCGGCCCGGACGGTGACGCTGCAGCAGGGTTCGGTCGGCATCCCGCAGCAGCGGACCGGCGAGATCGAACCGGGCGGGCTGAGCCCCGCCCGGTTCGACTGAGGCGCTCCGCCCTTACAGCGTCGCGGAGTTCTCGTGGTGGTGGCTGTCCCTCCGGTCGCGCGGTGCCGCGAGGGACGCCTTCGCCGGCGTCACGGTCCAGTCCGGGTGGCCGGGCATCCTGGGCGTCTTCGTGCCGTACAGCCAGTCCCGCAGGAAGCCGGTCAGGTCCTGGCCCGAGACTTCCGAGGCGACGGCGATGTAGTCCTCCGTGGAGGCCGAGGAGTCGCGGTACCGCTCCAGGAACGTGCGCTCGAGGGCCGTGAAGGCCGCCTCGCCGACCTGCTGCCGCAGCGCGTAGAGCACGAGGACGCCGCCGAGGTAGCGCTGGCTGTCGAACAGGTTGGCCGCGTTGGGTGCGGCGACCGGCCCGGAGGTCTGGCGCCACTGGTCGCCGAGGGCGTAGGTGTCCTTCATCCGGGCTTCCATGGTGGTCATGCCCTTGGAGTCGGGCCAGCCGCGCTCGTAGCGGTACAGCAGGCCGTAGAAGTCGGCGTGGCCCTCGTTCAGCCACAGGTCGGCCCAGGTGGCGGGGCTGACGCTGTTGCCGAAGTAGGAGTGGACCAACTCGTGCATCATGTGCGAGCCGATCTTGCTCTCCTCCTGGAGGAGGTAGTTCGGCTTGTAGATCGTGAGGGTCTGGGTCTCCAGGCCGGTGAAGTCGAAGGCGTCCGGAGCGTCGTTGTTGCAGGGCAGCAGGCCGTACGTCTCGAAGGGGTACGCGCCGAGCCGCTGCTCGACCCAGGACACCAGCGCCGGGGTGAGCGCCAGGGCGGGCTCCAGGGCGGTGGCCCGGGCGACGGGGACGACGTCCCGCAGCGGCAGGCCGTGCGGACCCTGCCGGTCCTTGATCACATAGTCGCCGACGGTGATCTGCACCACCTCGGTGGCGATCGGCGAACGGGAACGGTACGTGTACGCCGTCCGATCGCCGGACAGCTGTTCGGTGCGCACCAGCCGGCCGCTGGCGACGCCCCGCAGCCCGGCGGGCACGGTGAGCCGGAAGGTGAAGTCGGCCTTGTCCGAGGGGTGGTCGTTGCACGGGAAGACGGTGTGCGCCAGGTCCGGCTGGCAGCACACCGCGAACCCGTCCGGGGTGGCCACCCAGCCGCCGGCGGGCGGCGGGGTCCGGCGCGGGTCGGCGCCGTAGGCCACGCACACGGTGACCCGGCACTTCGCCGCGAGCTTGCGTGCGGGGGTGATCCGCAGCTTCTCGGCCACCTGCTCGAAGGCGGCGGCGCGGCCGCCGACGCGGACCGAGCGTATGTCCAGGCCGCGCGCGTCCAGGGAGAAGCGGCTCAGGGCCTGGGTGGTGCGGATGGTCAGGGTCGCGGTGGCCTCGACGAGCTTGGTCGTGGCGTCGTAGGCGAAGTCGAGGTGGTAGGCCGAGACGCGGTATCCGTCGTTGCCGAGGGCGGGGTAGACGGAGTCACCGAGGGTCTCGGCGCCCGGGGTGGCGCCGTCGCCTGGGGCCGCCTGGGCCGGGATCCCCGTGGTCAGTGCCGCCGCCGTGCCGAGAAGGGCAACCGCCGGGGCCGTCACTCTGGTGCGATATCTCATGGTCCGCTTTCGCTCGGGCGGCCGGGTGGTCGGATCCGGCCGTGGCTTGGAGTGAGTGATCTCTCTCCCAGACACGGCAACGAGGCGATCGGTTGCACGAAACTGGTCGTGGACCCCTGTCGAGCCGAGGCCGGTCACGAGATATCTTGATGTCGAGCAATGTTGCAGACGTGGAGCGGAGCACCCGGTGACTGACTCGACCATCATCTATACGCACACTGACGAGGCCCCCGCACTGGCGACGTATTCCTTCCTGCCGGTGGTCCGGGCGTACGCCTCGCAGGCGGGTGTCGCTGTGGAGACCCGCGACATCTCGCTGGCCGGGCGCATCATCGCCGTGTTCCCGGAGTACCTCACCGAGGACCAGCGCATCCCGGACGCCCTCGCGGAGCTCGGCGAGCTGGCCAAGACGCCCGCCGCCAACATCATCAAGCTGCCGAACATCTCGGCGTCCATCCCGCAGCTCAAGGCCGCCGTGGCCGAGCTGCAGGGCCAGGGCTACGCGCTGCCGGACTACCCGGACGACCCGAAGACCGACGAGGAGCGCGAGATCCGCGCCCGTTACGACAAGGTCAAGGGCTCGGCGGTGAACCCGGTCCTGCGTGAGGGCAACTCCGACCGGCGCGCCCCCGCCTCGGTCAAGAACTACGCCAAGTCCCACCCGCACCGCATGGGCGCCTGGACCGCCGAGTCCAAGACGAACGTGGCGACCATGGGCCAGAACGACTTCCGCTCCACCGAGAAGTCCGTCGTGATCGCCGAGGACGGCGCGCTGCGCATCGAGCTCGTCGGCGACGACGGCACCACCACGGTGCTGCGCGAGTCCGTACCCGTCCTCGCCGGTGAGGTCGTCGACGCCTCCGTGATGCGCGTCGCCGCGCTGCGCGAGTTCCTGACCGCGCAGGTCGCCAAGGCCAAGGCCGAGGGCGTGCTGTTCTCGGTGCACCTGAAGGCGACGATGATGAAGGTCTCCGACCCGATCGTCTTCGGCCACGTGGTGCGCGCCTTCTTCCCGAAGACGTTCGCGCAGTTCGGCGACAAGCTCGCCGCGGCCGGCCTCACCCCGAACGACGGCCTCGGCGGCATCTGGAAGGGCCTGGACGCCCTGCCGGAGGGCGCCGAGATCAAGGCGTCCTTCGACGCCGAGCTCGCCGAGGGCCCGGAGCTGGCGATGGTCGACTCCGACAAGGGCATCACCAACCTGCACGTCCCCTCGGACGTCATCATCGACGCCTCCATGCCGGCCATGATCCGCACCTCCGGCCACATGTGGGGCCCGGACGGGCAGGAGCACGACGCCCTCGCGGTCATCCCGGACTCCTCCTACGCGGGCGTCTACCAGGCCGTGATCGAGGACTGCCGGGCCAACGGCGCCTTCGACCCGTCCACGATGGGCACGGTGCCGAACGTCGGCCTCATGGCGCAGAAGGCCGAGGAGTACGGCAGCCACGACAAGACCTTCGAGATCGCCACCACGGGCACGGTCCGCCTGGTCGACGGCAACGGCACCGCGCTCATCGAGCAGGCCGTCTCGGCCGGTGACATCTTCCGTGCCTGCCAGACCAAGGACGCGCCGATCAAGGACTGGGTGAAGCTGGCCGTCACCCGCGCCCGCGCCACCGGCGACCCGGCGGTGTTCTGGCTGGACGAGACCCGCGCGCACGACGCCAACCTCATCGCGAAGGTCAACACCTACCTCGCCGAGCACGACACCGAGGGCCTGGACATCCGGATCCTGAACCCGGTCGAGGCGACGAAGCTGTCGGTGGAGCGCATCCGCCGCGGCGAGAACACCATCTCGGTCACCGGCAACGTCCTGCGTGACTACCTGACCGACCTGTTCCCGATCCTGGAGCTGGGCACCAGCGCCAAGATGCTGTCGGTCGTCCCGCTGATGGCGGGCGGCGGCCTGTTCGAGACGGGTGCGGGCGGCTCGGCGCCGAAGCACGTGCAGCAGCTGGTCAAGGAGAACTACCTGCGCTGGGACTCGCTGGGTGAGTTCTTCGCCCTGGTGCCGTCCTTCGAGCAGCTCGCGAAGGTGGCGGGCAACGCCCGCGCCCAGATCCTGGCCGACACCCTGGACCGCGCCACGGCGACCTTCCTCGAGGAGGACAAGTCCCCGACCCGCCGCGTCGGCGGCATCGACAACCGCGGCAGCCACTTCTACCTGTCCCTGTACTGGGCGCAGGAGCTGGCCCGGCAGAGCGACGACGCGGACCTGGCGAAGGCCTTCGCCCCGCTCGCCGAGACGCTCGCCGCGAACGAGCAGAAGATCGTCGACGAGCTGATCGGCGCCCAGGGCAAGCCGGTCGACATCGGCGGCTACTACCAGCCCGACCCGGCGAAGGCCGCGGAGGCCATGCGCCCGTCCGCCACGTGGAACGAGGCCCTGGCGTCCCTGAGCTGACGCCCCGGGCCCCACGGCCCACCCCCTCCGCCCCGGCCGGCACGGCGCCCGGCCGGGGCGGAGCCATGTGCGGCCCTCCCCCGGCCCTCACCACTCCCTCGTGGCGATCAGCTCCTCCACGTACGCGTCGGGGAAGCCGTACGCACGCGCGACGAAGTCGAAGTCCTCGGCCATCTCCTCCCGGGCCACCGTCTCGATCTCACTGCCCGCCGCCTCGATCGGGAATCCAGAAATCCGCGCGCCTTGGCCTGCGGCACGATCAAGGTGCCACATCACCCGACCGACGATGCCGAGGGCGCCAAGCCGATCAGCAACCAGCAGGTGAGCACCCATCCGTTTCTGCGGGCGCTCCACGTAGACGGCTACTGCCCGGACGACGTCGTGGACCGGGGCGACTGATCGGTCGCCCTGGCCGACGATGAGGTCGCCCTCTCAGTGCCCGGCGATCTGACGGTCCTCGGCCTTCAGGGTGTCCTGCTCGGAATCACGCAGTTCTTCGGCTGTTCCCGGCCGGTGGGCCAGCCGATGCCGACGAACTTCAGCGTGCCGCGGCCCTCCTGCCCTGGGTCCAGTTCGACCACGGCGACCGGCTTGTCGTACGGATTTCCGCCGCTGGTGAGGCAGATCAGACCGCTCGTTCCCTTCACCCGGTGCCGGGACTGGAGCTTGGACCACTCCGTGCCGACGTCCTTCAGGCCGGGTACCTGCTCGGCATCGTCGCCCTGTACCTCGTGCAGGGCGGTGCCGATGGTGAGGAGACCGTCGTAGACGAGCATCGTCCGGGAGTCCTCGAGGTTAGGGACGGAGCCGAGATCGGTCCCCTCGTGGAGGGTGGCCTCGATCAGCTTGTTCAGGCTGTCCAGGGCCGCTTTGGGTTCGGTGAGGTACTGAGGGAGCTCGTCGGCGGTGGGCTCGCGGTCGCGGCTCGCGTCCCATCTCTTCCTCCATGCCTTCAACTCGGTGCTCCAGGCGGCCGGGTGCGCCGGGGCGGCGTACTGCACCGTCACCTTCGGTTCGCCGCCCGTGCCGCGCAGCTGCGCCCAGTCCTTCGCCGACATGCCCTGCCGCAGCGAGGCGGCGTCGGATCCGCTGATGATCGTGTAGTGCCGGTCCCCGCAGGGTTGTCGGGCGAGTTTGAGCGCGAATATCCGCAAGTGCAGTGTGCGGCCCGCGAAGTAGACGGTGTCGGCCGGCGAGTCACAGATGTTGTTGGCGATCTGGGTGAACTGATTGCCGGTCGACCCCGCCTCGTAGATCCCCGGGGACTCGAAGGGCATCGCGGCGGGCCCGGCCGGGCCGGCCTCCTCGATGCCCCGGAACGCGTCCGCCAGCGACTCGTCGTAGGCGTCCTGGCGGGTGTCGAAGACCATGACCGTTCGGGCGTCCTGCCGCCCGCGTTCACCGTTGAAGTCGGCCAAAGCCTTGGCCGCGCCGTTGTTGGTGGGGATGATCCGGGCCAGACCGGGGAATCGCTGCTTCGCCGCGCCGTCCGTGCCGTCCTCGTTCGCGATCCGGTCGCCGCTGATCCGGGAGGCGAGCACCGGGATCCCGTGCTTCGTCAGGCGTTCGACGGCCTTCTCCGTGGCGTCGAGGCTGAGGTTGAAGCCCGTGACGGCGCGCAGCCGGTCCTTCGACGAGCCGGCCATGCCGATCAGGGTGTCCACGACCTCGTTCTGCCGCCCGTAGTTCCGTCCTGGATTGGCCAGAACCAACCGGATCCTGGGCAGTTCGCCCTCACCCGCATTGGCCTGCCGCTGCCCCAGGTACGCGCCCTGGAGGTCGCTGCGCATCTGCCGGCGCAGTGTCGGCTGGTCCGACTGGAGCGGCAGCATCATCGCCACGGTGACATGAGGCTGCTGGGCGATCCGATCGTTCTCCTTCTTGATGGCCTGGGCCACGGCCCTGATCTCGCGTGTGCCGAAGTCGTACCCCTCGCCGCTGACACCGATGCACTCGTCGTCGATCCACTCGACACCGTCGGCGCAGGTGTCGGGTCTCTGCGCGGCGGATCTGCCGTACACGACGGCGGCCACGAGCACCGTCAGGCCGAGCAGCGCGTAGAGGATCTGCCGCCACCTGGGCATCCCCGTCCATCTGGGTCTCGACAGCCGACTGGGCATCCCCGTTACCTCCGTCGCCCGAGCTGATCGGTGCAGGAACAGCGAAGCAGCGGCCGCTGGTTCGCCGCCAGGCCGCTCCACTCGCCGGCCGTCGGGCCGAGATCCCCGGCGCCGTCGAACTCCATGATCGACAGGCGCTCCAGCAGGCCGGCCAGCGTGCGGGCCATCTCGCTCCCGGTGGGCCTGGTCCGCTCCTCGCACAGCCACACCGCGTGCAGCAGCTGGTCGACGGTGCGGCGCAGCGCGGGTCCCTCCATGGACACCAGACCCTGGGCGCGCACACGGCGGGCGTCCGCGCCGCCCGGATACGGAGCCTGCGCGATCTCCAGCAGCTCCGCGCACCACTCCCGGGGGCGGCCGGGCAGCGTGGCGGCGAGGTGGCGGACCACGTCGTCCGCGCCGCCCGAGACCAAGTGGTGGTTCATCCGGTGCGCTGTGAGGGAGCGGAACGCCTCGCCGCCCGGCGCCCCGTCGTCCGCCGCGCGCAGGGCGTAGTGGTCGCGCAGCAGATGGTGGTCGGCGTGCCAGGCGGCGCCGTCGGGGCACAGCCCGTAGAGCCGGTGCACGAGCAGCTGACGCAGCCCGAAGTCCCCGATGAAGTGCCTTTCACAGCCGGGCCACCCGGTTTCGGTGAGCAGCTTGGCAATCTGATGTGCGGTCAGGACGGAGACACGGTGTGCCTGATGGTGGACCAGTAGGACGTCTGCGCATTCCGTGTCGTGGGCCACCGACAGATGGGTGAGAAGATCGAGCCACTGGTCGCGGTGCTCGTCCGGCAGCCCTACCGGCAGCTGGTCCAGGATCAGCTCCTCCAGCAGTACGTCTGTCACCGGCCGTTCGGCGGCGCCGTCCGGGTGGCGCAGTGGGGCGTCGAGGAGGTCCCGGTCGTTGGCGTCCGCCGGCATCCGGAAGGTGGCGGCCGCTGCGGCCAGCCGGATCACCGTGTGCGGACGCCCGCCGCTCAGCCGTGCCACGGCGGCGACGACACGGCGGCGGTTCGCACCGCTCTCCGGCTCCGTGCGCCGCTGTCTTCGCAGGGTCTCGTCGCGGAGCTGGTCACCGGTGAGAAAGGGCATCCGCAGCAGGAGCACCCCGTCGGACAACGGCGCCCCGTCCGGCTGCGGGCCCGTGTTCCGGGACCATGTGGCCGGTATTCCGTCGGCGGGCCGGTACTCCGCCGGATACCCCGCGTCCTCGGGCGACAGCCCTCCGTAAAGGAAGGCGCCGCCGTCCTCCTGGCGTGCCGTGCCCACGATCACCACGCGGTCGCGCTGTCCGTCGCGCCGGTCGGTGAGCACGGCCCGCAACAGCCGCTGTCCCAGCGGTGAGTCGGCGTGGTCCAGGAGCAGCGCCGGGCGGCCGACGCGGCTCAGCCAGCCGACCGTGCCCTCGTAGGCCGCCTCGATGTCCTCACGCAGCGCCCGGAAGAGGAAGCGCTCCGCCACCTCCCGTGCCTCGCCGCCGGCCTTGAAGTCCGTGGCGAGATCGAGCAGCCCGTGCTCCGGCTGGTGGCCCGCGGTGGGATAGGCGCCGTAGATCCGCGTCAGCTCCCTCCTGCCCTTGGGTGCCGCGTTCGCGAAGAGGGCCTCCAGCAGGGCGCCGGCCACCGAGGCGCCGTATGCGCCGAGCAACTGTCCGGCGAGGGTGTTGAGCAGGTTGCGGATGACTCCGGTGAGCACGTTCCGCCAGAATCCACCGGTTCCCAGTCCGCGCAGGCCCTGCTGCTGGGGCAGGTTCTCGTAGCGTTCGACTTCCGTCCTGACCGCTTCGGGGCTGCGATCCGCGGCGCCGGTCGCGATCATCGTGAGGCCTGCGAAGAACCGTGGGAAGACGAACGGGCCGCCCGTTCCCTGCCACGCGCGCAGCCGCCCGGCGACGTCGACCAGGGCCTCGGTGAGGTCCGAGCGGGCGCCCGGTTCCGGCCCCGCGTCGTCCTCGTACGTCCGTGACGCGCAGTCCAGATAGATCACCGGCACTTTGGAGGCGAAGCGGTCGCGCACCAACCGCAGCAGCCGCCCCTTGCCCATCCCCGGGCCGCCGGTGAGCAGCACAACGGGAAGGTCGGGGCCGTACAACAGCTTGCTGCCACCGCCCGACGGCGACCGCCCGAGCAGGCGCGCGAAGAAACCTTCCTCCTCGAGAAGTCTCTCGAACCCCAGATCCTCACCCACGAATCCCCCATGGAGACTCTCCCGCCCCGGAGCGGGTGATCGATGTTACGGAGGGAGATCAGTGGAACACGAAACCCCCGCTGGGACAACGTCCTTGCTGTGAAGGGACGTTGGTGATGAAGCGCGCCCAGGCGCAGGGACTGCCCGAAGGAGTGGTTCCGGTTGGGCTCGGACGTCAGCGCCGGTGGGACTGCGGATCGGTCACGAGGCGCGGCATCTCGTGCAGCTTGCGCCGCATGGGTTTGCTGATACCCGCGCTGAGGCTGCCGATCGTTCCGGCGATCACACCCCATGCGGGCCTGGCGGCGCCGTTGGAGGGTGACGACATCCGCCAAACCGGTCTCGATCGGACCTGAGCCTTCCTCCGCGGCACGGGCAGCAGCACGAGAGTGAGGGTGCGACCTTCGGAATCCGACACAAGCGAAGAGATACTGCAGTCTCAGCTGGCTTCTCCGAGTTACCCGCACATTTCCCGAGATCACGAAACGGGGGGCCACGCACACCGCTGACCTGCTTACGAGCACCTTCAACGCTCTCCAGGGCCCTCAAGGAACCTGCACGTCATCCACCAACCCACAACACCCCGGAGCCTTCGTGACCGACGTCCCGCCCTCCTTCGAGCTGCTGCCCGGCGACCGGCGGTCGCCTGTGATCCTCCATGTTCCGCACTCCGCGCGGGAGATACCGGACGGCGTACGGGCGGGCATCGTGCTGGACGACGAGGAGCTGGCGCGGGAGCTGGACCACATCACGGACGCGCACACGGCGGAGATCGCCGAGGCGGCGGCCGGTCCGGCCGGCGTCACACCGTGGCGGTTCGTCAACCGGCTGTCGCGGCTGGTCGTCGATCCGGAGCGGTTTCCGGACGAGCGGGAGGAGATGCTGGCCGTCGGGATGGGAGCGGTCTACACGCGGACCACGCACGGCGGGGTGCTACGGCCCGACGGCGTCGATACCACGCCCCTCGTCGAGCAGTACTTCGAGCCGTACGCGCGGGCGATGACACGGGCCGTGGCGGACCGGCTGGAGGCCACCGGACGGGCCGTGATCATCGACGTGCACTCCTACCCGAGCCGGAGGCTGCCGTACGAACTGCACGGGGAGGGGCCGCGCCCGCCGGTCTGCCTCGGTACCGACCCCTTCCACACGCCTCCAGCGCTGCTCGCCGCGGCCCGGGAGGCGTTCGGGGAGACGGAAGTCGACACGCCGTTCGGTGGGACCTACGTCCCGTTGGAGTTCTACGGGAAGCGGTCCGAGGTGAGCGCGCTCATGGTGGAGATTCGCCGGGACACCTACATGACCGAGCCGGGCGGTCGCCCCGGACCCGGTGTGCGGCGACTCGCCGCCGCGCTGGCCGGCCTCGTCGACGCCGTGTCCGGCTGAACGGGTCCGGAGCGGCGTCCCCTGCGGATCAGAAGCGCCTCCCCCACGAGCGTGAGGAGCAACAGCACGAGGCAGCATGCGAAACCGAGCAGCCCGGCCCCGACCACGTAGAGCGAACCCGGGTCCGTGCACGCCCAGCTGGACGAGCAGTCGACGGTCCGCGGGTCCGCCGGCGGCCCCATCGCGTGCCAGCCGATGACGACGCAGAACACGGAGACGACGGCCGCGGCGGACAGCAGGCCCCACCGGACCCGCCGGGCTCCCCACCACGACAGGATCCATCCCGCGACGATCACCGCAGGCAGGATGAACACGTAACCGGGCACTATGTCCACTGTGAATCGCTCCGCGCCATCGAGGTCAGGCCGGTCTGCCGCTGGGTGATGTGGTTGCCCATGTCGATCAACCCTACGGTCGGGTGCTTGACGGACGGCAGGTCACCCGAAGGCTTCCGGGTCTCCACCTCCAGCCCAGGTCGAGCCGGGCGTGACCCGACCGGATAGTCCCCACGGCGTGGCGGCTCCGCCGAAGGCGTGCGGACGCCCCCCTACGCCCGCAGCCACTCCGTCACCACCACGTCCCCGCCGGTCCGCAGCCGCAGGGCGAACGGGCCGGACAGCGGCACGTCGGCGGTGAAGCGGCCCAGGTCGTCGGAGGTGAGTGGGGAGCCGGGCCGTGGCCCGCCGAGGACCTCGATCCGGGCCGGCTGCGGCGGCAGCACCTGCCCCATGATTCCCTGTGCGCTCACCTCGACGTCGACGGTCACCTCACCCGCCCGGAAGGTCAGCATCCGGGGCACGTCGGCGATACCCCGGACCGGCAGGGCGTCGACGAGCGAGTCGAAGGTCAGCTCGGCCACGCGCGCCTCCAGGTCGTGCAGCGCGTAGGCGTCGAGGGCGATCTGCTGGAGCTCCGCCGGTACCGGGTCGAGGACCGAGGCGGCCTGCCGCAGCTCCTCCTCCAGGAGTTCGTCGTCGAACTCCCGGTCGTCGAAGTCGGCTTCGCCGAAGAGGTCGTCGTCGTTCAGGTCGCTCACATGGCCCCCCGTGCCTCGAGCCGGGCCCGCAGACGCCGCAGACAGCGCTGGCGCAGCGGCCCGATGCTGCCCACCGCGATCCCCAGCGCGGCGGACACGTCGTGGTAGCTGGGCGGCGGCGTGGCCATCAGCACGCGCAGCAACTGCCTGCACCGCTCGCCCAGTTCCTCGAACTCCTGCCACAGCCGCCGCACGCGTTCGCTCTGCGCGGCGGCCTCCTCGGAGTCGAGCAGCGATTGTTCCGGCGTGCCGTCCTCGCTGGCCCGGTCCAGCAGCCGCGGATCGTCCGTCAAGGTCAGTCGCTGCGCACTGCGAATGACCTTGAGGCACTCGTGGCGCGCGGTGCTCGCCAGCCAGGCGCCCGCCTTGCCGGGCTCACGGATCCGCCCCAGATGCTGGGCGAAGCGGAACCAGGCCGTCTGGTACACCTCGTGGGCGTCGGCGTCGGAGAGCCGGTGGGCCCGGACGACGGACCACACCAGGGGGCTCAGCCCCTCCACGAGCGCCTTCCAGGCCGCCGAGTCGCCGTCGGCGGCCGCCTGGACGAGCGCGCCGACATCAGTACGGTCCACGGCAGCCCCACCCCTCGAGTACGGCAGGTCATCGTACGCCGTGGAGGGGGCGGCTCCGGCCGTCACAGCCCGGGGCCGAGGCGCACGACCGGGACCGGACGCCAGGTGGGGGGACGGAGCGCAGGGACGTGAGCGCCCCGCACTTCAGCGAACTCCACGTTCACAGACAGGAGTTGCCGCCGGGCCGCGCGTGGGTCGGTCTCCTTGTGCGCCGTCATGTGCGCGGCCACCAGACCCGCGGTCACGGGGGTGGCGAAGGAGGTGCCGCTCCACTGCGCGTACCCCTCGAACATCACCTGGTCCGGCTTGGCGGCGTCGCCCTCTTCGCTCAGCACACCGCTGTGGCGGGGGTGGCTGCACGTGCAGCCGTAGGAGAAGCCGTAGCGGCAGGCGTCGTACGTGGAGTGCTGGTACACGTACGGGACGGGCGCGTCGAAGCCGGTGAGGGCGCTGGTGAGGCGCTCTCCGGGGGCGTACACCTTCACCCAGGGCCCGTGGTTGGTGAAGCAGGCACCGGACTCGCCGTCGCTGCGCAGGGCGCCGACCGACAGCACGGAGTCCTCCCAGCCGGGCAGATCGGCGTAGGCGGCGGGCCAGAAGGGCGCGGCGCTGCCGTTGTTGCCGGCGGCGGCGACCAGCAGGGTGCGCTGCTCGCGCAGTTCGCGCATGAAGTTCTCGACGCCGAGCAGGCCGTCGGTGCGGCCGTTGGAGGTGCCGGCGGAGAGGCTGAGCACGTCGGGCCAGCCGCCCGCGTCGACGGCCTCGAAGAGCTTTTCGCCGAACTCGGACTCCAGGACGGCGCCCGCGTCGTTGAGGCTGCCGCGCACGGTGATGTCGGTGTTGGGCGCGACGGCGGCGACGAGCCCTGCGATGAACGTGCCGTGGCCGACGTACTGCTGGAGGACGCCCTGGTCGTCGCACTCCTGGACCTGCGCGTCGCCGCCGGTGTGGGCGAGCAGGCCGCAGGAACGGTAGTCGTGCATGAGGCCGGTGTCGACGACGAGGACGCCGATGGCGGTGTCCGGGTCGTGGGGCGTGCCGGCGGCGGCCGGGTTGGGCGGCTCGCTGAGCGGCACGGGGACCGGTTCGTCGCCGGGGCAGGCGTTGACCGCGATGTGCACGACGTGGTTGCGGGCGACCATCCGGTGCCCGGCGCGGGACTCGTGCTCCCGGACCGAGCGCAGGGCGTGGGCGACGGTGCGGTCGGCGTCCCGGCCGCCCTCGCCGGGGTCGCCGACGCGGATACGGGTGATGCCGCTGCGGTTGGTCCGCGGGCCCGCGCGGCGGACCTGCTCCTGGTCGAGGTCGGGTGCCGCCGTGAAATGCGCCCGCACCGTGTCCTCGACGATCCGGGCCTCCTCGCCGTCGCGGACGAGGACCACGCCCTTCTCGTACATGAATTCCGCCGAGTCGTCCGGGCCCATCGCCAGGGGGACGTCCGGCATCGAGCGCTGGATATGGTCGAACTGCTCGTGGAATCGCTGAGGTGCCATGGCGGGTCCTCCCGTTGGTGCGGCGTCGGCCGGTGCCGCTGAGCGGTCGTCAACAGGAGCCGACGGACCGCTCCTTGATACAGCACCACACCTGTGGGGGGCGGTACGGGAGCACTACCATCCGAGGAGTGACAGCGGGAAGCGACGCGGTGACCGATCTGCTGCCGATGGTGTTCGCCGACCCGGGCGAGGCTCTCGCGAGGGCCCGGGCCCTGCTCGACGCAGACACCTCCCCGCTGGACGCCTCCGTGGCCCATCAGGTGATCGGCATCTGGCAGCGGGACTTCGGCGACCTGCGGCTCGCGCTGCACCATCTGCGGCGGGCCCGGGCGTGCGCGGCGCGCGCCGACTCGGCCGACCGGGAGGCGGACGTGCTGGCCACGCTGGGCGTGGCGCTGGTGCACGCGGGCCGCACCCGGGACGGCCTGGCGGCGTTCGAGCGGGGTGTGGCGCGGGGCGGCGGGCACACCAGGGCGCGGGTGCTGTACCGGCGGGCGTACGTGTGGTGGGTGCTCGGTCACCATCGTGAGGCGCTGGAGGACGTGCGCCGGGCGGTGCCCGTGCTGCGGCAGGCGGACGACGTGATCTGGACGGCACGGGCGCTGACCCTGCGGGCCACCGTGCATCTGGCGCTGGGGTCGGTGGAGCGGGCCGAGGCGGACTTCACCGCGGCCGAGGCGCTGTGGGACACCACCGGCCAGGAGCACGACAAGGCGGACGCGGTGGAGAGCCGGGGCCTGGCCGCGTTCCGGTCGGGGGACGTGCCGGCGGCGCTGCGGCTGCTGGACGAGGCTGAGGAGCGCTACGCGCGGCTGGGCACGCCGACGTTCATGCTGAACATCCGGCGCTGCGAGGTGCTGATGGCGGCAGGTCTCGCACCGGAGGCACTGGCCGAGGCGGACGCGGCGACCGGGAGGCTGGACGGGATCGGCGGGCAGTCCACCCGCAAGGCGGAGCTGCTGCTGGCCGCCGCGCGAGCCGCCCGGTCGGCGGGCGATCAGCACACGGCGATCGCCCGTGCCGCCCTCGCGGTGCGGCTGTTCGCCGGGCAGCGGCGCTCCTGGTGGGAGGCGCACGCCCGGCTGGTGCTGATCGAGGCCAGGTACGCGGCCGGGCGCGGCTCCGGGCGGCTGGTCGCCGACGCCGCCGCGGTGGCCGGGACGCTGGCGTCCTTCGGCGCCCCGGCCGCGCCGGAGGCCTCGCTGCTCGCAGGCCGGATCGCGCTGGACCTGGGCTGGACCGGGGACGCGGAGCGGCACTTGGCCGTGGCCGCGCGCAGCCGCCGCGGCGGTCCGCCGCTGGCGCGGATGACGGGCTGGGCGGCGCAGGCGCTGCGGGCGCAGGCCGCCGGGTCGGCCCGGGGCGTGCTGCAGGCCTGCCGTCGGGGCCTGGACGTGCTCGACGACCACCGGATGACGCTGGGCGCCTCGGAGCTGCGGGCCCGGGCCACCGAACAGGGCGCGGAACTGGCGGCGTTGGCGCAGCGGGCGAGTCTGGTCTCCGGCGGGCCAAGGCGGCTGCTGCTGTGGAGCGAGCGCTGGCGGGCCACCGTGCTGTCCACCCCGCCGACCAGGCCGCCCGCGGACCCGGAGCTGCTCAGCGGCATGACCGCCTTCCGCGAGATCGCCTCGCGTGCGGAGGCCGCCCGGATGGAGGGCCGGCCCGTCGTGGCGCTGGAGCGCGAACAACGTCGCCTGGAGCGGCGGATCCGCTCCCGGACCCTGCACATGCGGGGCGAGGCCCCCGGCGGCGGGGACCGGTTCGACGTCGGCCGGCTGCTGGAGGAGCTGGGTGACGAGGCCCTGATGGTGGAACTCGCCGTGCTCGACGGGCGGGTGCAGGTGCTGCTGTGCGGACGCGGGCGGGTGCGCCGGTTCGGGGCCGGTCTGCTCACCGAGGCGGAGACCGAGGCCGAGCATGTGCAGGCCGGGCTGCGGCGGCTGGCCCACCCCGGGGCGGAGGCCCGGCTCCCCGTGGTGGAGGCGGCGGGCCGACGGCTGGAGGAACTGCTGCTGGGTCCGGCCGTGGCACAGCTGGGCGGCGGCCCGGTGGTGATCGTGCCGCCGGGGCGGCTGCACCGGGTGCCGTGGGCGCTGCTGCCGTCGCTGCGGGAGCGGGTGCTCAGTGTGTCGCCGTCGGCGGGCAGTTGGCTGCGGGCCCGGGGGACCGCGCCGCCGCCGGACGGCCGTCATGTGCTGGTGCGCGGCCCGGGCCTGGCCACGGGCGGTGCGGAGGTGCCCGAGCTGGCCGGCCGGTACGGCTGCGCGACGGTCCTGGAGGAGGACCGGGCGCGGGTGCCGCGGGTGCTGGAGGAGCTGGACGGGGCGGCGCTGGCGCACATCGCGGCGCACGGCACGTTCCGTGCGGACAGTCCGCTGTTCTCGTCCCTGCGGATGGCCGACGGGCCGATCGTCGTGCACGACTTCGAGCGGCTGGACCGCAGCCCCTACCGGATCATCCTGTCCTGCTGCGACACCGCGCGCCTCGCCTCGGTCGGCGCAGACGAACTGCTGGGCCTGGTCACGGCATTGCTGCCGCTCGGCACGGCCGGGGTGGTGGCGTGCAGCGCGCCCGTGAACGACGCCGCGGTGGTGCCGCTGATGCTCGCGCTGCACAAGGGCCTCGACGACGGCCTGTCCCTGGCGGAGGCGCTGCGCGACGCCCGGGCCGCCCTGCCGGGTGACGCGCTGCACCAGGCCACGGGGTGGGCGTTCTCGGCGTTCGGGGCGGCCTGACCCGGTCCACCGTTCCGGGCGGGCCGACCCGGTCCACCGCCCGGGCAGCCTGACCCGGTCCACCGTTCCGGGCGGGCCGACCCGGTCCACCGCCCGGGCAGCCTGGCACGGTCCACCGCCCGGGCGGCCTGGCACGGTCCACCGCCCGGGCGGCCTGACCCGGTCCCGCTCTCCGAGGCGGCCTGGCCCGTCCCCTGTTCGGGTCAGGCCGCCGGTCTTGGTGCCTGCTGCGGCCCTAAGCCGGTTGGGCCTCCGGCGTCCGGGCCGGACACGGCAGGTCGCCGCGGTCGCTCGCGCCGAGCCGGGCGTAGGCGCTGTACAGGTGGTTGCCGACGGTGCGGACGGACAGGGTGAGGCGTTCGGCGATCTGCCGGTTGGTCAGACCGGCCGCGGCGAGGGCGACGATCTGCCGCTGCCGGGCGGTGAGTTCGCCGAGGACCAGCCCGGACAGTGCGGGGGTGCGGGCGCCCTGGCAGCGCCGGGCCAGCGCGACGGCCCGGGTGCGGGAGTGGCGGGCGGCGCCCGGATCGCGGTGGGCGCGTACGGCCTGGGCGTACGCCTCGGCGGCGAACAGCAGGAAGCCTCGCCGCTCCAGTTCCGCGGCCACCTCGTCCAGGTCCGGGCCGTCGGCGCGGGTGAGCGCGTCGGCGTGCCGGGCGAAAACGCCGCCGAGCCGGTCGATGACCTCCCCCGGGGCGCCGAGGCGGACGGCGTCGTAGGGGTCGGTGAGGGCCTGTGGGTCCAGGTCCGGGCCGACGGAGCTGTCCATCGTCGCCTCGGCTCGGTCGAGTTCCGTCCGGCAGGACGCGTCTCCCGGATGACCTCGCAGGCCTTCCCGGGCCCAGGCCGCCGCCTCCCTCACCTCCCCGCGCAGGCGTGCGAACCGGGCACGCACCGCGGCGTACCCGCCCGGCAGCCGGCCGCCCTCGGCGACCAGCCACTCCCCCACCGGGGTGGCCGTCGCCCGTACGTCGGCCTGCTCGATCCGGTGGGCCAGGGCGGCCGACTCGGCGTCTAGGGCGGCGGCATACGCGTCCGGTGCCGGGGCCAGCCGGCGTGCCCGCAGCCGGCCCGCCGCGGCCCGGAGCACCGGCCCGTACAGGGGGTGGGCGAGACGGACGGCACCTCGGTCGTCGACCTCGATCAGGCCGTCGGACTCCAGCACTTCGAGGGCCCCGAGGTCCAGCTCCTCCAGCTCGTCCACGCCGGACGGCAAGGGCTCGGCGAAGGCGAGACGGTCCAGGGTCTCGCGTTCGAGAAGGCTGGTCCGGCCGAGGACGGGGGCGGTGCGTTCGCGGACGGCCGGGATCAGCGGAACCGGACCCCGCCACGCCCGTTCGCCGGTGTCCGGGAGGGGCGTCAGCAGCCCGCGCACCGACCCCAGCAGGTCACGCAGCAGCCGCAGGTCACCCCGGCACAGGCGGCGCAGCCGGTTCGCGGTGAGCGCGTCGAGAGGACCGGCACCGGCCGTGACCAGGGCGGCGGTCTCCTCCTCCGGCAGCGGCTCCAGCACGAGGCGCGGCAGGAGTTCCCCGGTCCACAGCCGGGAGATCGCGCCGGGTACCGGGGAGCCGTCCGTGGCGACGACCAGCAGCCGGGTGCGCCCGTGCACGGCGAGCTGATGGACCAGGGCGGCGGAGGCGTCGTCGAGAAGGTGTGCGTCGTCCACGAGCAGTGTGCGGACACCGGAGAGCACCTTGACCGCGCGGTGCAGCGTGACCGAGTCGGGCAGCAGGTGGGCGAACGCCGCGAAGGGGATGGTCCGGCCCTCGGGCGTACCGGCCGCCCGGGCGCAGTCGGTGCCGCGGATCGCCTCATGGGCAAGGCGGGTCTTGCCGACGCCCGCCGGGCCGCTCACCACCATGCCGCGTCGGGCGCCGGTCAGGGACCGGCGGACCAGCTCCAGTTCGTCCTCACGCCCGGTGAAAGGCCAGGGCAGCTCCAGCGTCGTCGCGTCCCTCTCGTAAGTCATCACACAGACATGAGCGCGGCTACTCACCTTTGATACAGGGCGACTTGAGTAGCCCCCGACTCAGGCGCCGGGGAGGGGCCGCGGGGCAGGCTGTGGCCCATGACCGCACGCTACTGCTCGCCGGCTCAGGCGCCGTCACCCGTCTTCGTACCGGGGCCGGCCCAGGCGAGCAGGCGGACTTCGTGATCGACCCGCCGGAGACCCTCACCTGCACGCTGGGCACCTTCGGCGACTGCGACGCCGTCGTCGTGGTCTTCGAAGGGCGCGACGGGGAACCCCGCTACCTCGCCGGACAGGCCGACGGGGGAACGCCGCACAACGCCACGCTCGGCGCCCGGCTCGTCAAGGGCCGCCGCCATGTCGTCCGCGTACGCCTCCACTCCGCCCGGGGTCGCGGCGGGACGGCGGTGATGTGCTGGTGACGGCACGGATCCGCCGCGCGGACAGCTGAGCCACAGTCCGGCACCGGGGGAGCGGTCGAGGACGTCGCCCATGGGGGTGGGTGACGTCCTCGACCACGCCATGTGCCGCGGGGCCACCGGCTCGTGCGTGCCGGGTGCGGACGACCAGCGCGTGCGCCGCCATCCGCTCGTTCACGCCGATGTCCGGCCGGAGCCAGGGGCGCACATTCCATGTAAGTGACGCCGTTCCGGGTCCCGTCGAGGGCGGCGGGGCGGACGCGGGGCGCACCGGCCGAAGCGCCGTGGATCCACCCCAGGGGTGAAGAGCGTTCAGCGGCGGTCGTCACCGGGCATCGTGCAGAGGAACGGCCGGCAATGGTGTTACGCCGTCCGAGTGCTCACATCTACGCTTGATTGCTCTCGCGGTTGCACGTCCGTATCGATATGCGCACGAGGTGCCTACGGCCCGACTACGCTCGCGGCGTGACACCGGGGGATGGGGGGAGCACGTGGAGAGGTCCCGACGCGAGCGTGGCCGGCGGCGGAAGCTGCCGGCGGTTCCGGCCGTTCTGCTCGGAGCGCTGGGCGCGCTGATCCTGGGGACGTCCATCGGTCTGGCGGCGGACCCGACACGCCTCGTCGGCACCACCGGGTACGTCGTCGCCACCGGGCTGCTGCTGGCCGTGGGACTGTACGGCAGCACGTACGGCATCGATCTCGGGGATCTGCGTCGTGATCTGCGGGGTGTGGTGGCGGCCGTCACGCTGGGGGTCGTCCTCAAGGCGGCGATGATCTCGGGCGTGATGGTCTGGGCCTTCGACCGCCCCGAGTACCTGGTCCTGGGCATCGTCGTCGCGCAGATCGACCCGCTGTCGGTGACCGCGCTCAGCAAGGACGGGCACATGTCGCAGCGCGCCCGCTCCCTGCTCACGGCGTGGGCCTCCTTCGACGACCCGATGACGGTGCTGCTGACGCTGTACGTCGCCGGGTACGCCTACACGGCCGCCGGGCACACGGGCGCCCCCTCGGTGGTGGGCGGCGGGGCCCAGGGTTACGCCCTCGGGCTGACGCTGAACGCGCTGTTGCTGGGCGGTGCCCTGCTGGCGTGGTGGGCGGGCGGCAGGGTATGGCCGGCCCGGGAGGCCGAGCAGCAGCTCGCGCGCCCCCGGCGCCCGGCGACTCCGCCCGCCGTCCTCCTCGTCGTGGTCATGCTGGTGCTCGCCGCCGCGAACATGCTCATGCTGGCCGTGGCGGTGGCCGGGCTGTTTCTGCGGACGCCGGCGTTCGCCCGCCCTCTCGCGCGGGCGGTGACCAGTGCCTTCCTGCTCGCCACCGTCCTGCTGGGCCTGTTCGTCGCCCAAGGGGTGTCGATCAAGCCGGGGCTGCTGCTGGGGGGTTCGGCATTCCTGGCGCAGGCGGTGGTGGCCGCGCTGCTGATGCCGCTCTTCGTCCGCGGTCTGTCCGGAAGGGACCGGGTCCTGCTGGGAATCGGCCAGCAGAACGGGCTGACGGCCGTGCTGCTCGCCCTCACCCTGGAACGCGACTTCCCCAAGACGGTGGGCATCGTCGCCCCGGCCGTGGTGACGGTGAATCTGCTGCACTACGGGGCGCAGATCGCGTTCGGTTGCTGGTCGCGTCATCGGGCCGGGAAGAGCCGGCAACCCGCGGCCGGGCAGAAGCGTCTCCCCCGGCATCCGGCGCCCGGCGACGGCACGCCGGGCGGGGCACCGGCCACGGCCGACGGACTGCGGTCCTCCGCATAGCCGAAGGGTGTGCGGCGTCCCGAACGGGTCGCGGCCGGGGGAACGGGGGAGGCCGGATGAGTGAGCGGGCAGTGAGCGGCAGGGGACGTCCCCGCCGCGGCGGACGCCTCCGCGGCGTCCCGAGCCGCTACGGCGTCCTGCGCCCCCTCCGCCCCTTCCCTGGCCGCTCCGGCTTCCCGATCCGCTACGGCTTCCCGGAACTCTACGGCTTCCTGAGGCGCCACGGCGTTCTGCGCCCGCTCCGCGGCCACACCCCCCAGGGCCGCCCGCACCCCTCCCCCGCCCCGCGCCGGAAGGCCGCTCCACGCTGGACGCCCCTCCTTCTCTGCGCCGTGCTGCTCCTGTCCGCCACCGCCGGGCAGGCCGCGGCCGACACCGGCAGGAGCGATGTCCGTCTGGTGTACTGCCTGGCCGACGAGCACCGGGACGAGCTGCGGGACGCCGCGCTACAACTGGATGTGGTGCGGCGGCCCTCAGGACCGGCCGGTGGCGTGGACGGCGTCCGGGTGCCCGGCCCCGAGGGCGGCATGATGTCGCTCGACGACTGGGCCGACAAGCACCAGGGCGACTTCGAGCGGGTCTGCGACGCGGTCCTGGCCGCGGCGGGTGATCCGCCGGGGGCGTCCGCGGACAAGGGCGGCTCCGGCGGCCTGGGCGGTTTCCTCGACGGGGTGTACCTGCTGGCGGCCGGCGCGGCCCTGACGCTGGTCGGACAGATGACGGAACGGATCTCGGCCGAGCGGCGCACGCGCGACCGGCAACTGGCGGCGGCCGTGCGGGAATTCCGGAGGATCGCATGGCTGTATCTCACGGCGTACGAGCAGGATCCCGAGACGGACCACGCCGAGGCCTTACGGGCCCGGGAGGAGCTCTCCGGTCTCCTCTCCCAGGTGCCCGGCCCGGCCCCGCGCCGCGAGGCGGCCCGGCGGCTGGCCGATTCCCTTCCCCTGACGGACAGACTGCCGAGCAGCCGGGAGGGTCAACTCCTGCTGCCGCGCCAGAGAAAGAGCGAGGCGGACGCCGTGCGCACCGAGCTGGACCGGAAGTTGGGCGAGCTGACGGATCTGCGGCGCCCGGCGCCCCTGTGGTGGCTGCCCGGAGCACGCGGCAGCGACCGTCCCACCAGCGCCGGAGGACCTCACGCATGATTACCGGCTCCGACTGGGCCAACCCCTACGGAGTGCGCAAACCGTACGGATCGAACGGCACCCACTACGGTGGCCACGGGGGCAAGGACCGCGCGGCGCTCAGCGCCGACCATCCCCTCGTGCCGTGGAAGGAGCCGGACCACCTTCACCAGTGGGTGAATGTGGATCACTCGGGCGAGGAGCTGAAGCGCTTCGTCGCGGGCTGGCACGACCTCCACGACCTCCTCGACCACGTGGACTCGGGGGACGGCCGTGTGGTGCTCGTCAGCGGGCCCCCCGGCATGGGCAAGACCAGCCTCATCCACCGGTGCATCCACGAGGCGCAACAACGGGTGGCGGAGGCGGCGGCCGGGGTGAGCGACCTGCGCACCGTGTTCGTGCCGACCGCGGGCCTGGTGAACGACGGCCGCCGCATCAGCGTCGGACCGGACGGGTCGTTCGCGCCGATCGAACTGATCAACATCCGCATACGCAGGGAGATCGCGAAGGGGCTGTTGCGCCACGACTTCCCCGAAGCCCGCGTCCGGTCGATCGTCGCGGAGCAGGATCCGTTCCAGGCCTACGAGGACATGAAGGACCTGCTGACTCAGCACAACGCGCTGCTCTTCGCCGTGATCCCGCACATACGGTGGAACGACGCCGAACTACGGACCAAGTTCCTGCAGACCTGCCTGAGCGCCGCGCCGCCCAGAATCGTACTGTTCGTCGAAGTGAGTCACGGTTCGGCGGAGACGGGGAGGGAAGTGGCCGCCGCCCTCAGTGGATCGGCAGCGGTCACCCATCTCGCGCTGCGCGAGCTCGACTCCGAGGACATCTGGCGGTTCAGCCGCAGCGCCCGGGCGTCGGACGGCGGCCCGAACGGCCTGGTCGAGCCGGACAGGAGCTCCCTGATGGCGGCACACTCCGAATGGAGACCGTCCGACGTACGCGAACTGCGGGCGGTGTTCCACTCGGCGGCGGACGCGCTGCGCAGCGCGCCACACCCCTGGCCGCTCGACGCCGACGCGCTCAGACCCCACTGGGAGCGGCGCCGGGCCAGCCGTGCCTCCCTGCTCCGTGACCCGATCCCGCCCCGCCCCGGCGGCTGACGCCCACCCCCGACCGCGCCCTCACAGGACCCGCAAGGAGTGCCATCGTGGCCGCAAGCAGTGCAGACACCTGGTACAGCAACCCCTTTCCCCTGGTGCCGGTCGTGCGGCTCGGCCCGTCGGCGGACCTCGGCGAGGCCCCGGTCGAGGCCGCGGACTCGGGCAACGCCCATGTCCCGACGCAGATCCTCGAAGAGCTGCAGGGCCTGGTGCGCGACTACCTCCGGGACCGGCCCCGGGGCGGGCGGCGCGGCCGGGCGATCGCCGTGGTGGGCGAGTTCGGTCTCGGCAAGTCCCATGCGGCCCGGGAGGTCTGCAACGCGCTGGCCCGCCCGGACGGCCCGGCCCTGTGGATCGTCGACGAGCCGGCGCAGGACTTCGGCCGGATGTACCGCGACCGGCTGCGGGGCCCCGCGGACAGCCCGGAGGGGCGTGCCGCGTTCGAGGAACTCGTCCGTGACTACTACGCCTATGTGACGGCGGTGCGGGTCGGCGAGCAGAGCTCCGACCGGCGCCCGGGCCGGCCGGACGACATCCCGCTGGGCGACATCGCCCTCGACGACATCGCCACCGGGCTGCGCGACCGGGTCCTCGACCCGGACAAGGTGGTCTCCGCGCTGCGCTACGACCCCGAGGTGATGCACGCCGATCTGCGCGTCACCCTCGGCGAAGTGACGGAGCACCGGCGGTTCGCCACCGCGCTCGCCCTGCTCCAGGACCCCCGGTTCACGTCGATGGTGTGGGCGTGGCTGAGCGGCGACGAGCCCGCGCAGCAGTTGCGGGAACGCGGCATCAAGGACGCGGTCTCGGGCATCGACCCGGTCTTCGACGCGCTGGCCGTCCAGGGCTTCCTGCACGGCCGGGTGGGCAAACCGTACGTCCTGCTGATCGACTCGCTGGAGAAGGTCCTGGACTGGCCGGAGGATTCCCGGCGCACGTTCGTGGACGCCTTCGAGCGGCTGGTCAACGTGTATGTGAGCCGGGGCGGTCTGCTGGTGTTCTGCACCTCGCCGCGCGGGCTCAACGCGTTCCGGCCGAGTCTGCACGAGCGGGTGGTGCAGCTGTGGCCGACGCGGTTCGGCGCGGAGCTCACCGGGCGGCTGGTCGCCGAGTACGTCGGTTCGGGTGCCCGGCCGGAGGTGGCCGAGGGATCGGACCCGATCTCGCGGTGGCCCGCGCCGTTCGGCTCCGAGTCGGTCGGGATCCTCCAGGAGCTCACCGGCGGGGTGCCCCGGGAGATCCTCAAGACCTGCCACCACGCCTGGCAGTTGAGCGAGGACGGCGGTGGCGCGGTCCGGGAGGTGAGTGCCGCGACCGTGCTGCGGGCCGTGCGTGAGCTGCACGGCAACGTCTCCGAGGACCAGGTGGTGTCCACGGTCCACGACGCGCTGGCACAGGGCCAGTGGCGCATCGCGTCGCACGACCCGGTCCCGGCGCGGGGCTCCGACGCCGACGGGCCGTTGGCGGTGGCGTACTGGCTGGAGCCGGTCCCGAACGCCTACATCGCGATCGTGGTCACCCCGTCGGTGCTCGTCGCCGACGACGAGGAACGCATCACCACGCGGGTCCGGGCCCTGCGCGGCGCCCTGCACCCGGCGCAGGCCGAGGTGCTGCTCGTGGTGAACGGCCTGGTGTCGCGGACCATGCGGGACCGGCTGGCGCGCTCGCTGGGCTCACAGCCCCTGGTGTACCGTCCGGGCGACTTCGCGCAGGCCGTGAACCAGGCCCTGGACCGGCTGCGTGCCCGTCTCACTCAGTTGCGCCGGGAGGCCGATCTCGCCGAGCTGACCACAGAGTTGCGCAGTGCCCTCGGCGAGCACGGTGCCCAACTGGGGCAGCTGCGGCGGACGGTGGGCGATCTGGCCCGGCGCGATCTGGTCGCGGCGGCGCCCGGTCCGGCGCGTTCGGCGCTGCCGGAGCCCGTCGAGGGGCGGTTCGAGGAGGTGTTCGCGCTGCTGGACGCGTCCGTGGAGCGGCTGGCCGGGCGCCCGTCGGGCGGTGCCGCGGCCGGTGGTCCGGCCCTGCGGGCGGGGCCGTCCGATCTGGCGGCGCTGGGCTGCGCCACGTTGGTGCGGCAGTTGACGGAGACGTTCCGTACGGGGGCCGACACCTGGTTCCGTGCCGTGTCGGCCGGCGAGCCGAGTGAGGAGCAGTGGGCGCGGCTGCGCGAGGTCTGCCGGGAGTACGAGACGGCGGTGGAGGTGCTGCCCGTGCAGGCCCTCGGCGGGGCGGGCCCGGTGCACCGGCCGACCGTCGCGCGGGCGGTGGAGGCCCTCGCCGACGAGGTGTGGGGCGCCCTGGTCAGTGCCGTGCGGTCCGCATGACCCCGCCCACGGCGTCCGCGAGTCGGCGCAGCCGGCTCTCGGCGTGGGTGACCTGCCGCTGGTCCAGCGTCACCCCGAGGACGTAGTCCCGCGGCGACAGCCAGATCACGTACACGGCGCCTTCCTGGACGTCCAGGACGAGGCGGTCGGCGGGGGGCGGCACCACCAGCCGCAACGCGTCGGTCAGCCGGGCGAGATGGCCGCGCAGGCTCTGGGCGAGGTCGCGGTAGGAGGTGCGGCGGGAGCGCACGCTGGTCTCCAGGAAGCGCGGGCCGAGCTCGGGGCTCTCGAAGACGTCGCCCGCGCAGACGAGTTTCCAGTCCCGGTAGTAGGCGGCGTACTGCAGGTCCAGGGTGTTGACGTGGGCGCCCCACAGGGCGCGCAGCCGCATCTCGGAGGGGCCGTCGTGCTCGGCCGCCGCCGTTCCGAAGTCGATCCGCAGCCGTCCCTTGTCCTCCGGCAGGGGTTCCATAGTGTCCGTGAGGCCGCCGGGCAGCTCGTCGGGCAGGTGGTGCACCTGAGTGCGGATGGCGGAGACGAGGGTGTTCATGGCCTCGTCGACGGCGGGCATCCCGCCGGGCGTGTCGGTGTGCGCGGACACGTATTCCCCCGCCTTGACGCGGCCGCCCCACAGTCCGCCGTGCGCGTTGGCCACCACGACGCGCATCAGCTCACCCGTGCCCAGCGGCCGCATCAGCGCGCCCAGGTCCTGGGTGCACAGCAGCAGCCGGCTGCCGGGCAGCGCCTCGTTGGCGATGTCCTCGCCGCCCACGGTGACCAGGCTGCTCAGCGGCGGGCAGTCACCCCGGCGGACCACGAAGTCGATGATTCCGTTGCTGTAGTGGGACACCGACCTGAGGGCGGGGACACCCGCGAAGGCCCCTTGGCACAGCGCTGTTATTCGGCCGTGGCCCTCCGGGGACCAGTGGGACTCCGTGAAGAGCTCGGTCTCCGGGTGCGGAGCTGACGCCACCTGCGCTCACCTTCCGTCGGGGAACCGCCCGGGCGAGGGCGCCGGGTCTTGGGGCTCCTGCCGGGCGTCGTGACGCCGCGGAGATCCATCAGAAGCCTCCTAGATGCCGGGCAGTTCCAGATCGATGTCGAAGTCCCGGGCCGGTGCGGTGGAACCGGTGGCCCGGGAGGTGAGCCAGGCGTGGTGCGCCCCCACGCGCCGCCCGTCGGGGCGATGCCCCATGTCCAGGTCCCGCAAACGGCGCAGGGCGCTCTCGACGAGCCGGGTCGCCTCCCCGGGCCGCCCGGCCGCCGCGAGGGTGGCCGCGAGGGAGTTCTCCGCGGCGGACACCCAGGCGTGGCTGTCGCCGAGCCGGTCGGCCAGGAGGTTCAGCGCGGCCCGGCCGATGGTCTCCGCGTCGTCGACGGCACCGGAGGCCCGCAGGTACACCGCGTGCCGGACCCCGGCAAGGGCGGCGTAAGGGTGCCAGGCGCCGAGAGTGCTCTCCAGGGCCCGGCCGCACAGGCGGGCCTCGTGTTCGGCCTCGTCGTGCTTGCCGAGTGCGTGCAGGTCGGCGGCTAGGCTGAAGCGGCAGCGCAGGGTGTCCAGATGGCCGGCGCCGAACCGGCCGGTGGACTCGGCGAGCACCCGCCGGTCCCGTTCGAGGGCCTTCTCGTAGCCGTAGACCCGCTCGTGGGGTCGGGCGGAGTTGTAGGTGATGCGCCGTTCGCTGACGGCCAGGCCGAGTTCGATGTTCAGCCGGGTGCCGGTGCCGATGTCGCCGTGCCGGTGCAGCCACTGCCGCAGGAGGTCCTGGGACTCGGCGTCGCGGCCCAGGGTCCGGTAGACCCAGGCGAGCAGGTCGGCGGACCGCCAGACGGCCGGGTCGTCCTCGCCGCCGACGGACTGGCGGTAGCGGAACCGTGCGAGGAGCCGGGCCAGGGCGTCGGGGGCCCGTCCGCTCAGGGCCTCCGTGAAGGCCAGGTTGTGCTCGGCCTGCACGGTCGCGGCGTGCTGCGGCCCGAGCAGCAGCGTCAGGCCTTCCAGGACCGGCCGGGCCTGGAACAGCGCGTCGGAGAACCTGCCGAGGGAGCGCAGGTTGGCGCCGTAGGAGTCGGCGGACAGGAGCGTTCTCGGGTGCAGCGGGCCGAGCAGCCGGCGGTGGCCGCGCAGGGCCTGCTCGGACAGCCGGCGGGCCGGTTCGTAGGCGCCGGTGAGGCGGTGGGCGCGGGCGGTGAGGTTGAGCAGGCGCAGGTACTCCGGTGACGGGTCGTCGTCGTCCGCCGGGGCCCAGGAGGCCTGCGCGCGCTCGGAGATGTCGAGCAGGCGGGCGAGGTCGGCGGTCTCGCCGCGTTGGCTGAGGGCGTTGAGGTGGCGCAGCAGGGAGCGCCGGACACGGGGGCGGTGGTCCTCCCACAGGCGCAGGGAGTACACCTCGCGGGCCCAGTCGGCGCTCAGGCCGCGGTTCTCGTCCGGGGTGTACTCGGCGAGGGTGCCGCGCAGCACCTGCTCGATGTGGGCGCGCTCGGCCGGTTCCATGCCGGCGCGCAGGGCGTCCCGTACGGCGTGGTGCTGGCCGAGGGGCTGGTCGGGCCGGTCGAAGTCGACCTCCAGGAGCCCGACCCGGGACAGGGCCCACAGGGCGACGCTGACCATGTGTTCGTCGGGCATCCGCGCGTCCGCGGGGATGCGGCGGACCGGCGCACCGTCCGCGCTGTCGTCGCGGGCGAGTTCGGAGAGGATGCGCCGCGAGCGCAGCAGCTCCAGGCCCATGCCCCGGCCGGTGAGCAGGGAGGCGGCGTTCAGCAGCCAGCCCAGGGCGTCGCTCGTGCGGCTCTCGGCGCGCCAGGCGGCGGCGCCCGGGGTGTGCAGCACGGTCTGCCGCGCGACCCGCACCATGACCGGCACCGGCGGGGCGGTGCCCTCCTGTTCGAGCAGTGCCTGCTGGGCGGTGCGGTACTCGGCGAGGAGGTACGCGACGGCTGCCCTGGCCGCGGCCTGGTCGCCCATGCTGTCGTCGCGCCGGTGGGCCGCGGCGCGTTCGGCGAGGCAGAGGGCGGCGATGCGCAGGGCGAGCGGGACGAAGCCCAGGACCTGGCCGACCCGCTGGGCCTGGTCCTCGTCGATCTCGGCGAGCCGTTCGCCGAGGACGGCCCGGCATTCGGCCGGTGACATGGGCGGCAGGGAGAAGGCCGCCATGCCGGGCGAGGCCGGGGCGCTGCGGCTGGTGATCAGCACGTGCCCGCGGGAGTGCGGGGTGGGGAGCAACTCCTGCAGTCCGTCGGGTGAGTCGGCCCCGTCGTAGACGAGCAGCCAGCTCTGTGTGTCGGTGCGGGAGAGGTGCTCGAACAGGGCCGGGGAGGCGCCGTCGCCGGTCGTGACCAGGTCGAGCCGGCCGGCGAGCCGGGTCAGGCCGCGGCGGGCGCGTGGGATCTCCCAGGAGCGCACCCACCACACGACGTCGTAGGCGGAGCCGAAGCGGTGGCACAGTTCCCGGACGATCTCGCTCTTGCCCCAGCCGCTCGCGGCGTGCACGACCAGCGGGGTGTGGTCCCGGCCCGCCGCGTGCAGTTCCTCCAGCAGGCCGCCGAGGACGTCGTCCCGGCCGACGAAGCCGCTGTAGCGGGGGGCGACGTTGGTGACGGCGGGCAGCCGGGGGAAGCGGGCGCCGGGCGTGCCGTCGGTCGGGGGCGGCGCGCCGAGGCCCAGCCCGGCGTACAGCCGCCGCACGGCCTCGTCCTCGTCGGTGCCGCGCAGGTCGATGCGCTCGTGGTGGGCGGCGCCCGGGTCGGGGAAGGGCTCGTCGGCCAGGACGATCCGGACGTCGGGGTGGGACAGGGCGGCGAGCTGGGCGAGGGCGGCGTGGTCCATGTCCGCCGGGGAGAGGAAGAGCAGTGCGGTGCCGGGGGCCGGCCGGTCACCGGCGTAGGCGTCCAGGGCGCGCAGTTCGGTGCGGATGCCGCCGCGCCGGAACTGGTCCTCCAGCCAGGCCGCCCAGGGCGCGTGGCGCTGGGAGTGGACGAGGGTGACCCGGCTCAGCGGCAGCGGGCGCCGGTTGCGGAGCCAGTCGGCGAGCCGCTCGTAGTAGGGGCGCAGCCCGGTCACGGAGCCCTCCGGCTCGCTCTCGACGGCCAGTTGCCGGGTGTCGAGGTAGAGCGGGTGGTACGGGATCTCCAGGAAGGCGACCTCGGAGGTGCGGGAGGCCCGCGAGAGGGGGCCGAACTTGCGGCGTACCCGTTCACGCGCGCCGCGCAGCCGGTCGTGCGACTCGACGTTGCTCTTCAGGCCCAGGGCGAGCAGCCGCACGGGCCGGTCGGACCGGCCGCCGCTCATCTGCTCGGCCAGGGCGGCGGCGCCGTCGATGGACCAGGCGGTCATGGCGAAGCAGAGCACGAGGGAGTCGGCCAGGAGGCCGAGTCTGCCCTCGGCCGGTGCGCCGATCGCGTCGGGCAGCGGGGCTTCGACGAGGACGTGGTCGTAGGCGAGGGCCCGGGGGTCCGAGGTGAGGGCGAGGAGGGACGCGGCGTCCGGGCGGGCGGCGGAGTGGATGCGCCCGGGTTCGGGGTCGGGCAGCGGGGCACCGCCCGGTGTGCCGGTCGCCCGGCCGTCCACGATCAGGACGCTGCGGTTGCCGGCGGCCAGCAGGTCCGCGACGTTGCGCACCGTCGTGCTGACGCCGAGGTTCTCAGCGGTGGAGCAGAAGAGGGCGAACCGTCCCGAGCGGTCGGCTGCGTGGATGTCGGGCATGGCCACTCCGCTTCGGACGGCAGGTGCTGGACGGTGGGGCACGACAGTCAGGGACGGTCAGTATAGGACGGGTTGCCCCTGATCAGACGGTTTCGCGTGCGGGCCGCGTCGGCGTGGGGGGCCGGTCATTGGCTCTCGTTGTGGCCGGTGACGAAGGGCTCGTCCGGGTCGCCGCCGGTGCGCAGCCGGCGCAAAGTCTCGCCCAGCGCGGAGGGCGGCAGCGCGGCGAGGTCGTCGAGCGGCACGCCGGTGAGGTCCAGCACGACGGACTCCAGTGCGCCCTCGTCGCGCTCGGCACCCGCTTCCTCGAGCTCTGCCATGGCCCATCCTCCGCGGTGCCCGACGGACCGCCGTCGTGGCGGCTCTCCACGCCCGGCGCATGCGTGTCCCGGGACTCGGTGTCCAGTGTTGACGTCCCCACGGGGCGACGCGGGAAAACGGCGACTTTCGGGCGGTGGCGGCCCCGGGCGACAATTCTCGATGTTGACGGTCTGTCACCGGCCCCGAATACTGGGCCCAATGGCGTGGGCCGGCCGGGCGGGCACGGGCCGGTC
The DNA here is from genome assembly GCF_042899705.1 of Streptomyces sp. NPDC013187. NCBI lineage: Bacteria > Bacillati > Actinomycetota > Actinomycetes > Kitasatosporales > Streptomycetaceae > Streptomyces > Streptomyces sp. NPDC013187. Next base: position 133,028 of record NZ_JBIBAF010000004.1, read on the forward strand.
GGCATGCGAACCGGGGGGTGCGTATGAATCGGCTGCGCCATGCGGAGCCGCCGTGGCCGGTCGCGGCCGACGTCGTGGCCAGGGAAGCGGCCGGCTGGGTGCCCGCGCCGTTCCACTCCTTCGTCCTGAAGGTGCACAGCCGCTGCGACCTGGCCTGCCAGTACTGCTACATGTACCGCGCGAGGGACCGTAGTTGGCGCGAGCAGCCACGCACCATGACGCCGGACACGGTGGACCGTACGGCCGGGCGCATCGCCGAGCATCTCGCGGCGCACGGGTTGCGCGAGGCCGGTGTGGTGCTGCACGGGGGTGAGCCGCTGCTGGCGGGTGAGGCCGCTCTCGGGCGCGCCGCCTCGGTCCTGCGTGCCGCGGCCGGTCCCGGCGTACGACTGCACCTCGCGCTGCAGACCAACGGTGTGCGGCTGACCGAGCGCTGGCTCGACCTGTGTGCCGAGCACGGCATCCGCGTCTCGGTCAGCCTCGACGGGGACCGGGCGGCGCACGACCGGCACCGCCGTGGCGCCGACGGGCGCGGCAGCCACGCCCGGGTCGCCGACGCGGTGCGCCGACTGGCCGACGGGCCCCATCGCGGGCTGTTCGCGGGCCTGTTGTGCACCATCGACCTCCGCAACGATCCGGTGCGCTGCTACGAGCACCTGCTGACGTACCGCCCGCCCGCCGTGGACTTCCTGCTGCCGCAGGGCAATTGGCACACTCCCCCACCCGGGCTGCGCCCGGGCACGCCGTACGCGGACTGGCTGTGGCGGGTGTTCGAGCGGTGGTACGGGGCCGGGCGGCGGGAGACCCGGGTGCGGCTGCTCGAGGACATGATGGCGCTGCTGCTCGGCGGATCCCCGGAGACGGAGGCGCTGGGCGTGGCCCCGGTGCGGTACGCGGTCGTGGAGACGGACGGTTCGCTCGCCCAGGACGACACGCTGCGCACCGCCTACCACGGCGCCGCCCGGACGGGCCTGCACGTACGGCGCGACTCCCTCGACGCGCTGCTGCGGCATCCGGGCGTCGCGGCCCGGCAGTGGGGCCTCGACGGCTTGTCCACGCAGTGCCGTGACTGCCGGCTGCGGCGGGTGTGCGGAGGCGGTCACTACGCCCACCGCTACCGTGCGGCCACCGGGTTCGCCAACCCCAGTGTCTACTGTGCGGACCTGGCCGCCCTGATCACGCGGGTCAGGGGACGGCTGGCCGCGGACCTGGACCGGCTGCGCACCGCCGCGACGGAAGCGGCATGAGGGGGCCCGTGCCGCTCCGTGTGCCCGGCAGGCTCTTCACCGCGCTCGCGACGGGCGGCGGCGGGGCCGACGCCCTGCGTCTGCTGGCCCGCGCCGAGTACAGCCGCCGACTGGCCTGCGCACTGGCGGTGACGCGGGCCGCCGGTGAGGCCGGCGGGGAAATGGCCGACGCGGCCGCGCGGGCATGGGAACTGCTCACGGCCGCCCAGCGGACCGATCCCGAGGCCGTGGCCGCGGCCCTGTCCCATCCCTCGGCGGGCACCGCGCTGACAGGCCTGCTGGCCCGGCTGGACCGGTTCGCCGAGGGCGGGAGCGGCGTGGCGTGCGCGCCCCCGGTCCACTGGTTCAGTGCCCTGGCCGCGGCCGCCGCGGTTCGCGCGGGTGTGCCGGGACGGGTGCGGTGGCCGATGACGACGGACCAGGTGTTCCTGCCCTCGCTCGGCGGGGCACGCTTCCCGGGCGCCCGGCCCGGTGACCTCGCCGAGGTGGTGGTGGACGCCGGGGGCGCGGCCCGGATCGGAGTGGCGGGGCTCGGTTCCCCGTCCGGTCCGGTCGAGGTTCCGCAGGTCCCGTCCGGGCCGTCCGGCCGGTGGCGGGCGGCGCACCGGCTCGTGGTGCCGGACACCGGCGCGCCGCTGCTCCTGGACGACGCCGATCCGCTGCGCTTCCCCGGTGTCCCGGAACGGCCGCTGGGGCTGACCCCGGGCGACCTGCGCTGGTGGGAGGCCACGGCGCGGGAGGCCGGCCGTCTGCTGCGGGACCACCACCCGCGGACGTACGCCGAACTCGTCGCCGGTCCGCGCACGTTGGTCCCGGTCGACCGCCCGGGCAGCTTCAGCGGCAGCAGCGCTGAGGCGTTCGGCGCCATGGCGCTGTCCCGGCCGCGCTCCGCGCGGGGTCTGGCGCTGTCCATGGCCCATGAGATGCAGCACGGCAAGTTCGCCGCGGTCTTGCACCTGTTCGACCTCTTCGAGCCGGACGGCCAGGAGCTCTACTACGCGCCCTGGCGCCCCGATCCGCGCCCCCTGCTCGGCCTCTTCCACGGAGCGTACGCACACCTGGGCGTGGCGGAGTTCTGGAACCGGCGCCGGGACGTGGAGCAGGACACCGCGGAAGTCACCCTGGCGGAGGCCCAGTTCGCCCGCTGGCGGACGGGCGCCCGGGAGGCCACGGAGGTCCTGCTGGCCTCCGGCCGCCTCACCGCCCTCGGGCAGCACTTCGCGCGGACGATGCTGGGCGCGCTCGACGCCCTGTGCCGGCTCCCGGTCCCGGCCGAGGCCCGCCGCCGCGGCATGGCTCTGGCCGCCGAGCACCGCGCGGCGTGGGTCCGCAGGAACGGGGTGCCGGAGGCGCAGCTGATCTGACCTGCTCGGGACCCGTCCTCTTGAGGCGCCTGCGAACGCAAACGGGTGGGTGGCATCCGCCACCCACCCGTTTGCGTCGACGCACCCGCAGGACCTTTCAGGACTGCGGACGGCTGCCGTGGTTCGCGCCGTTCTTGCGGCGGGCCTTCTTCTTGCGACGTCGCTTCGAGGACATCGAACCTCCTCTTTCCGGCTTTCGGTCACCATCCACCGGACTGCCGCGTCCGGTGATTACAGAGCCACTTTCCAGCCGACGCGAACGCAAACACACACGATGCGGATGTACGCGGGTGGCCTATGTCACGGCGGTCGGAGCAGCAGCGCTCTCCACCCCTGAACACGGACATACGCAAGGGCTGTTTTCGGGTACCTCCGAAAACAGCCCTGCCTTGCGACTCATACGAGTCGGGACGACAGGATTTGAACCTGCGACCCCTTGACCCCCAGTCAAGTGCGCTACCAAGCTGCGCCACGTCCCGATGCGTCTCGCGCGGGTGGATCCGCGTGATCACGCAGGTCAACCCTACCGCATGGGGACCCGTTCCCCGACCCGCTCCCCGGCTCGTCCCCCGGCTCGCTCACCGTCTCGCTCACCGATTCGTTCTCCGCCCCGCGCCGCCGGCCGGTCCGGTCGCCGGGTCCACCCCGAGAGCCCCACCGTCGAGACGGCCACGGCGAGAACGGCCCACCAGGGGAGTCCCGCCGTGGTGGCGAAGCCCGCGAAGGCCGCGAAGGCCAGGAGGGCCGTGACCACACCTCCGGTCAGTTCGGCTCGCCGGGCGGATTGTCCCCGCGTCTCGTCCACGTCCTGCTCCCCCTTCGCCCGCACGCTCGCACGCCCCGGCCATCGCAGCCGCAGGGCATATGCCGCAAACAATACGCGAGTCGGCGGGAACTCCCGACCAGGGCATAGGGGTTGAGACGGACAACGGGGACGGGGCCGGTGCGGTAGCGCCCGGTGTCAGCGGCACGCCCCTGCGCGAACCCGAGCGACGAAGTGTCCGCCCGACCCGGCCGGGACCCCACACTCTGTCGAGGCCGTTCCCCCGCCGATCAGGGCTAGGGTCGCCGCATGACGCACAGCTTCGTACTGCACATCCCCGACGCCGAGCTCGAACCCGAGCCCCTCGCGCCGGAGCAGATCGTCTCCGGAACGCCCGAGGTCTCCGGCAAGGTCGTGTGGGAGTCGGAGGACGGCCGTCAGGTCCGGGGTGTCTGGCAGATCACGCCCGGCGTGGTCACCGACACCGAGGCCGACGAACTGTTCGTCGTGATCAGCGGCTCGGCGACGATCGAGGTGGAGGGCGGGCCGACCCTCACGGTCGGACCCGGCGATCTGGCCGTCCTGCGCGAGGGCGACCGTACGACATGGACGGTGCACGAGACGCTGCGCAAGGCCTACGCGATCAACCTCTGAGCGAAGTGAGTGGTCAGGGCGCCGGCGCCGTCGAACCCCGGATCTCCAGGGTCGGCGTGGCCAGTTGGACCCGGCCCGCTCCGCCGCGGCCCTCGAAGCGCTCCAGGAGACAGCGGGCCGCGCGGCGGCCGACCTCGTGGCTCGTGTTGTCGACCGTCGTGAGCCACACGTGCCGCAGCCGGGCGATGCTCGTGTTGTCGTAGCCGACGACGGACAGGTCGCGCGGGACCCGCAGCCCCAGCTCCTCGGCCGCCGAGAGCACGCCGATGGCGGCCATGTCGTTGACGGCGAAGACGGCCGTGGGCCGTTCGGGGCCGCTGAGCAGCCGGACGGTCGTGCGGTAGCCGCCCTCCTCGGTCATGTCGCTCGGTTCGACCACCGCCCGCTCCGCGAGGCCGTGCCGGCGCATGGTCGCCTCGAAGCTGCCCCGCCGCAGCTCGCCCACCGCGCCGTAGCCCGCGATGTGCGCGATGCGGCGGTGCCCGAGGCCGATCAGGTGCTCGGCGACCAGCCGGGCGCCCCGCTCGTCGTCGCCCGCCACCACGTCCACGCCCGGCGGGGCCGGTTCGCGGGAGCCGGCCAGTACGACCGGGATCCGCTCGGCCACCGCACCGAGGGCCGCCGGGTCGGGCAGCGTGCCGACCACGACCAGGCCGTCGACGCGCAGGTCCAGCAGCGGATCGGCGGGGTCCTGGCCGGTGCGGCGGTTGAGACGGGCGTCGGCCAGCAGCATGTGCAGGCCGTTGGCGTGCAGCAGGGAGTTCAGGCCGTCAAGGAGGTCGACGAACCAGGGGTTGCGCAGGTCGTTGAGGAGGACGCCGACGGTGCGGGTGCGCTGTTCGCTGAGGCTGCGGGCGGCGGCGTTGGGCCGGTAGCCGAGCTCCCGGGCGGCCCGGAGCACGGCGTCCCGCTTCTCGGGGCGTACCTGGTCGGAGCCGCGCAGCACGAGGGAGACCAGCGACTTGGAGACACCGGCCCGCTCGGCCACGTCCCGGATCGTCGGCGGTCTCATGAGATGGACCGTTCCATGAGGCGCCACGGCTTGTCAAAGGGTTGACAACGTCGGCGAACCCCGCCCAGGGTGGCCTGGACAGGTTATGGAACGGTCCAAAGAGGGGCTCTCATGGTGGACACGCTCGGCGTCGCCGTCGTCGGATTCGGCTGGATGGGCCGGGTTCACACCCAGGCGTACGCGCGCGTGCGGCACCACTATCCGCAGTTGCCCCTCGTCCCGCAGCTGGTCACGGTGGCGGAGGAGGTGCCGGGCCGGGCGGAGGAGGCCGCCGCGCAGTTCGGGTTCGCCTCCACGACCCGCGACTGGCGCGAGGTGGCCGCCGACCCGCGGGTGAAGGCGGTCAGCATCACCGCGCCGAACTTCCTGCACCGTGAGATCGGCATCGCCATGGCCGAGGCGGGCAAGCACATCTGGATCGAGAAGCCGGTGGGTCTGACCGCCGAGGACGCCGGCGCGGTGGCGGACGCGGTCGCCGAGGCCGGTGTGCAGGGCACGGTGGGCTTCAACTACCGCAACGCGCCCGCCGTCGAAACGGCCCGCGAGCTGATCGCCGCTGGGGAGATCGGCGCGGTCACGCACGTGCGCATCCGGCTGTTCAGCGACTACGCGGCACACCCCGAGGGCGCGCTGACGTGGCGCTACGAGCGGGAGCGGGGCGGCAGCGGGGTGCTGGGCGACCTGGCCTCGCACGGCGTGGACCTGGCCCGTCATCTGCTCGGCGACATCACGTCACTGACGGCCGACACGGCGATCTTCCTCCCGGAGCGGGCCCGCCCGTCCGGCGCCACGGCCGGCCACAGCCGCGCCTCGGGCGGTGAAGTCGGCCCGGTCGAGAACGAGGACTACGTCAGCTGCCTGCTGCGCTTCGCCTCCGGGGCGCGCGGTGTCCTGGAGGCCTGCCGGGTGTCGGTCGGCGAGCAGAACAACTACGGCTTCGAGGTGCACGGCACCAAGGGGGCGGTGTTCTGGGACTTCCGCCGCATGAACGAGCTGGGCGTCAGCCGCGGCACGACGTACCAGGACCAGTCCGTGACCACGGTCCACGTCGGCCCGGGCCACGGGGAGTTCGCCGCGTTCCAGCCGGGCGCTGCGAACGCGATGGGGTACGACGACCTGAAGGTCATCGAGGCGTACCGCTTCCTGCGGTCGGTCGCCGAGGGCATCCCGTTCGGGGCGACGCTCACGGATGCCGTGCACAGTGCGGCCGCGCTGGACGCCATGGCGAAATCGGCGCGCAGCGGTGCGTGGGCGGAGGTCGCCGGGCGGGCCTGAAGCGGTCCCGTCACCCCCGGGTCTGGCCCCGTCGGCCCAGGTAGACCTTCACCGGGACGAGGACGAGCCACAGCCACATGACGGCGGGGCCTGTCACGAAGACGAGCGGCACGGTGACGAGGAAGACCACCACGATCGTGGCGCTGTCGAGCAGGTTGAGCGGGGCCGCCGCCTCGGTGGGCGTGCTGTGGCGCAGCCAGGGGCGCCTGGCAAGGACGGCGGCCACCGCCAGGTGGCAGGCGCCCAGCGCGGCGACGGCCCCGGCGTAGACGGCGACCGACACGGACTGGTCGCCGTACTCGGCGAGCAGCCGGGTGGGGAAGGGCACGAGGGCCGCGACGCCGAAGCCGACGACGGACAGGCTGATCACCTGTCCGTCGACCTCCCGCACCCCGCGGAAGATCCTGCGGTGGTCGCGCCAGTAGCTGCCGAGCACCGCGACGCTGATCGCGTAGGCCCCGAGGTCGGGCAGTACCTGGCGCAGGGCCTCCCGGTACTCGTCGGGCTCCAGCTCCCGGGGCACGGAGAGATCCAGGACGAGCAGGGTGATGGCGATGGCGAACACGCCGTCGGCGAGCGTCAGCAACCGGTCCGGCCCGCCGTCCGGGCGTGATGTCCACATGGGCCCGACGGTAGGCGCGGCGCGGGCCCCGCTTCCGGATCCACGCCCGGCCGCGCCGTCCGGATCACACGGCCGCCTGCGGTGGCATGTTGTACGGCGTCACCACCTGGATCGCCGACGGCAGGGTCGGCCCCGCCGGGGGCAGCGCGTCGTGGGCGCGCATGACGGTGTGGCACGCCTCGCGTACGTCCTGGCGGAGGTCGTGGTGGAGCACGGCGGACAGGCGGTGCTCGCGCAGCAGGCGCGTGTTGTCGTGGTCGAGATCGTGCGCGACGAACACCGCGCAGTCGCGGCCGAGGTCGTCGAAGGCCCGCAGCGTGGCGATGTTGCCGCCGCCGATCGAGTACACCGCGCGGATGTCCGGGTCGCGCTCCAGTGCGGCCCGGACGAGGTCGTACTGGGTGGTGTCCAGGCCCTGGCCCTCGGCGATCTCGACCAGTGTGCGCTCGGGGTGCCGGGCGCGCATCGCGCTGCGGAAGCCCATCTCGCGCTCTTCCTCGTTGCGGAAGAAGCCGCTGCTGAGGCTGGTGAGGATGTTGCCCGGGCGCTCCCCCAGCCACTGGCCCATCAGGTACGCGGCCGTAGCTCCCGCAGCCCGGTCGTCTATGCCGACGTAGGCGAGGCGGGCGCTTGCGGGCAGGTCGGTCACCAGGGTCACGACCGGGACGCCGACGGCTTCGAGCCGGCCGACCGCGGCGGTGACCTCGGGGACGTCCGGGGCCTTGAGGATCACTCCCTGCGAGCCGCGCCGGGCGATCCGGTCCAGGGTCCGCACCAGCTCCGCGGCCGGACCGGTCTCGCGGAAGTGGAAGCGGGAGCGCAGCACCGCCGGACGCAGGGACGGCAGCTCGGCCTCCAGGGCGGCGCGGATCGCCGTGGTGAAGCGCTCGGGCGCCTGCATCACGATGTCGACCATGAACGTCCGTCCGACGAGCCGCACCTGGGTGCGCTGCCGGTCGAGATCGGCGATGGCCTGGCGGACCTCCCGTGCGGTGCTCTCGCGCACCCCGCCCCTGCCGTTCAGCACCCGGTCGACGGTCGCCTCGCTCAGGCCTGCCTGACGGGCGATCTCCCTGATCGGGAACGGATGCCCCATGCGTCGGCTCCTTGAGGGGTTTTTGATGGCTCACTGCTGGTTGTTCGAGGGGTTTGTACTGACAAGAATGACAGGGCTGCGTCGCTCCGTGACCCCGAAGGGACGACGATGTCCTTCACTTCCCTCCACCACCGTGCCTGGCTGTCCGAGCAGGAGTGCGATCTCGACGCGTTCCGCGCGCTGGTCGAGCAGGCCACCGACCCCGCCGACTATCCGCACGCCTCCGCAATGGAGAGCAACGTGCCCGTCTACGACTGCGGGCTGCTGGAAGGTGACCGGGTGGTCCAGGCCGAGCTGGTGCGGGCGCTCGCCGACGGGCCCGGCATCGTGGTCTTCCGCGGCGCCTTTCCCGACCCGCGGATCGTGGACCGGGCCACCGACGTCTTCGAGGCGCTGATCGCCGAGCAGCGCGCGTCGGGCGCGGTGGCCGGTGACCACTTCGCCGCGCCGGGCGCCAACGACCGGGTGTGGAACGCGCTGGAGAAGGCGGCCCTGTACGACCCGGAGGCGTTCGCCGACTACTACGCGAACGACACCCTGGCCCTGGTGGCCGGCGCCTGGCTGGGCCCCGGCTACCAGGTCACCTCCCAGCTCAACGTGGTCAACCCGGGCGGTACGGCGCAGACGGCGCACCGCGACTACCACCTGGGCTTCCTGTCGAACGACGTCGCCGCCGCCTATCCGGCGCACGTGCACCGACTCGCCCCCGCGCTGACGCTGCAGGGCGCGGTCGCGCACTGCGACATGCCGGTGGAGTCGGGGCCGACGATGTACCTGCCGCATTCGCAGAAGTACGAGCCGGGCTATCTCGCCTGGCGGCTTCCGGAGTTCCGGGCGTACTTCGAGGCGCACCAGGTGCAGCTGCCGCTCGCCAAGGGCGACGCCGTGTTCTTCAACCCGGCCCTCTTCCACGCGGCCGGCACCAACCTCTCGGCCGACATCCGGCGCATGGCCAACCTGCTGCAGGTGTCGTCCGCGTTCGGGCGTGCGATGGAGACGGTGGACCGGGAGGCGGTGGCCAACGCGGTGTACCCGGTGCTTCTCGCGCGCAAGGCCGAGGGCGCCGACCAGGCGTGGCTGGACCAGGTGATCGCGGCGAGCGCCGAGGGCTACCCCTTCCCCACCAACCTCGACAGCGACCCGCCGGTCGACGGCCTGGCCCCGCCCTCGCAGGCGGACCTGGTGCGGCGGGCGCTGCGCGAGACATGGACGCCGGAGGCGCTCCGGGCGGAGCTGCGGGCCGGTGCCGAACGGCGAGAGAGCTGAGGAACTCGATGGGACTTCTCGACGACAAGGTCGTCCTGGTCAACGGCGGAAGCCAGGGGGTCGGGGCGGCCATCGCCCGGGCCGCGGTCCGCGAGGGGGCGGTCGTGGCCGTCACCGGCCGGCGCCCCGAACCGGGCGAGGCCCTGGTGGCGGAACTGACCGCCGCGGGCGGCAAGGCCCTGTACGTCCGGGCCGACCTGTCGGACGCCGAGCAGGCGAAGGCATCCGTGGCCCGGGTCGTTCAGACGTACGGCCGGGTCGACTGTCTCGTCAACTCCGCCGGTCTGACATCCCGGGGGACGTTGCTGGACACCACGCCCGAGCTGTTCGACCAGCACATCGGGATCAACCTCAAGGGCCCGTTCTTCGCGATGCAGGCGGCGGTGGCGGACATGGTGGGGCGTGAGGCACCCGGCACGATCGTCAACATCATCACGTCGTCGGCGCACGGCGGGCAGCCGTTCCTCGCACCGTACGTCGCCGCCAAGGCCGGGCTGATCGGACTGACCCGCAACGCCGCACACGCCCACCGCTGGGACCGGGTCCGGATCAACGGCCTGAACATCGGCTGGACGGCGACGGAAGGGGAGGACGCCACGCAGAAGGCCTTCCACGGGGCGGGGGACGACTGGCGCGAGGAGGCCGCCGCGAGGCTGCCGATGGGCAAGTTGGGGCAGCCGGACGAGATCGCCGACTTCGTCGTGTTCCTGCTGTCGGAGCGGTCCGGGGTGGTCACCGGGTCGGTCATCGACTGGGATCAGAACGTGTTGGGGGGACTCGACTAGGGATTTGCCGCGGATCGTCGTCGGTCGTGTGCGGCGCCGTAGTGGCTCATCGCGCAGTTCCCCCCGCCCCCAGGAGAAGGGGCGTAGCACCACTCCCAAGGATATCTAGGAGCAACACCCATGCGTATCGGAATCCTCGGCCTCGGCCGTATCGGCGCCTTCCACGCCGAGACCCTCTCCGGACTCGACGCCGTCGACTCCCTCGTCGTGACCGACCCGTTCGCGGACGCAGCCAAGGCCGCCGCCGAGCGGTTCGGGGCCGATGTCGTGGACTCGCCGGAGGCGCTGCTGGCCGCCGGTGTGGACGGCATCGTCGTCGCCGCCGCGACGGACGCCCACCCGGCGCTGATCCTGGCCGGGGTCGAGGCGGGTGTCCCCGTCTTCTGCGAGAAGCCCGTCGCCAGGACCATGGCCGAGGGGGTCGAGGTGCTCAAGGCCGTGGCCGGCCGGGACGTGCCGATCCAGATCGGCTACAACCGCCGTTTCGACGCCGGGTTCGTCAACGCCCGCGCGGCCGTGCAGAGCGGTGAGCTGGGCAAGCTGCACACGGTCCGCTCGACGACGCTGGACCCGGCGCCCCCGCCGGCCGCCTACATCGCCGCGTCCGGTGGCATCTTCCGCGACTGCTCGGTGCACGACTTCGACATCATCCGCTGGGTGACGGGCCGCGAGGTGCGGGAGGTGTACGCCGTCGGCGGCAACCGGGGCGCCGAGTACATCGAGGAGGCCGGTGACGCCGACACCACCGGCGCGATCCTCACCCTCGACGACGGCACCATCGCGGTCGTGTCCAACTCCCGTCACAACGCCCGGGGTTACGACGTCCGCATGGAGATCCACGGCTTCCAGGACTCCATCGCGGTCGGCCTGGAGGACAAGCTGCCGCTGCGCTCGGTCGAGCCCGGGGTGACCTTCCCGGCGGGCACCCCGCACGACTTCTTCATGGACCGCTTCACCGAGGCCTACCGCGCCGAACTGACCGCGTTCACCGAGGTCGTGGCCGGCACGCGCCCGTCGCCCTGCACGATCGAGGACGCCCTGGAGGCGGGCTGGATCGCGGACGCGTGCACGCTGTCGCTGCACGAGCACCGTCCGGTGACCATCGAGGAGGTACGCCGGGCATGAGCGAGAAGGGCCGGGAACCCCTGCGCATAGGTGTGCTGGGGGCCGCGCGGATCACCGAACGCTCCCTGATCGACCCGGCCCGGGCGAGCGGCCACCGCCTCGTCGCGGTGGCCGCCCGCGACCGCGCCCGAGCCGAGGCGTTCGCCGCCGGGCACGGCGTGGAGCGGGTCGCCACCTCGTACGCCGAGCTGATCGCCGACCCCGGGATCGACGTCGTCTACAACCCGCTCGCCAACGGCCTGCACGGGCCGTGGAACCTGGCGGCCCTCGCGGCCGGCAAGCATGTGCTGTCGGAGAAGCCGTCGGCGAGCAACGCCGAGGAGGCGAGGGAGGTGCGGCAGGCCGCCGGGAGAGCCGGGACGGTCTTCATGGAGGCCTTCCACTACCTCTTCCACCCCGTCACCCGGCGCCTCCACGAGTTGCTGGCCTCGGGGGAGCTCGGCGAGCTGCGGCGCGTCGAGGCCATGGTCGCCATCGCCGCACCGCCGGACACCGACCCGCGCTGGTCTCTGCCGCTGGCCGGCGGCGCCCTGATGGACCTCGGCTGCTACAGCCTGCACGCGCTGCGGATGCTCGCCCCGTGGGCGGGCGGCGTCCCGCGCCTGGCCGCGGCCCGGGCCGGGGAGCGCGCGGGCGCGCCCGGGGTCGACGAGTGGCTGGACGCGGAGCTGGAGTTCCCCGGCGGCGCCACCGGCTCGGCCCGCTGTCACATGGCGTACGACGGTCTGGACATGAGCATCCGGATCGTCGGCTCCCGGGGCGAGGCGACGGCCCCGAACTTCGTCCTGCCCCAGATGGACGACCGGGTCGTGATCCGCACACCCGAGGGCGAGCGCACGGAGCACCTCGGCACGCGCTCGTCGTACACGTACCAGCTGGAGGCGTTCGCGGCCCGGGTGCGGGAGGGCACGCCGCTTCCGCTGGACGCGGACGACGCGGTGACGACGATGGAGCTCATCGACGCCTGCTACCGGAAGGCCGGGTTCGAGCCCCGGCCGCGGACCAGTATCTGACCCAACACGAAGAAGGGCCCGGGGCGTGACCCCGGGCCCTTCTCAGGTGTACAACGCGGGTTTCTCCGTGAGTTCGATCTCGACCCGGCCGCCGTCTTCCAGCGCCCGTACCCCGGCCTCGCACACCGCCGCCGCGGCATAGCCGTCCCACACGCTCGGGCCGGTCACCTCGCCCCGCCGGGTGGCGTCGACCCAGGCCTGGATCTCCTGGTCGTAGGCCGTCTCGAAGCGTTCGGTGAAATCCTGGGCGATGGTGCCGCCCCAGCGGCCGGCCATGTTGGTGACCAGGGCGTGGCCGTCGCCGATGCGGGCGGTGCCGCGTTCGCAGACGATCTCGGCCTGGACCTGGTAGCCGAAGCCGCAGTTGACGAAGATCTCGACGTCGCTGAGGGCGCCGCCGTCGGTCTCGAAGACGACGAACTGGGGGTCCTGCAGGGCGTCCGGGGCGTTGGCCGAGGGGGTGGGGCGCAGCACCGTGACGGCGGTGATCTCGTGGCCCAGCAGCCAGCGGGTCGCGTCGGCCTCGTGGGCGACGGAGTCGCTGATGAGCATGGAGCTGGTGAAGAAGGGTGGGCTGGCCGCGTTGCGGTGCCGGTTGTGCAGCATGAGGGGGCGGCCGAGCTGACCGGTCGCCAGCAGGGCTTTCAGTTTCGCGTACTCGGGGTCGTAGCGGCGCATGAAACCGACCTGGACCCGGCGGTGGCCGAGGCGCAGTTCGGCTTCGAGGACGCGCAGGGCGGATGCCGCGTCGGGGGTGAGCGGCTTCTCGCACAGGACGGGCAGATCGTGCTCGAAGGCGGCGAGGAGGGTGGCCTCGTGGGCCGGGCCCGGGGAGGCGATCAGGACGGCGTCCACGTCGGCCGACGTCATCGCGGCCGCCGGGTCGGTGTGGGCGGTGCAGCCGTCGACACGGGCGGCGACGGCCTTCGCACGCTCCGCGTCGACGTCCACGACGGCGGTCACCCGTGCTCCGCTGGTGACGTCGCGGATGCGGCGCACGTGGTCGGCGCCCATCCTTCCGGTACCGATGACTGCGATTCCCAGCGGGGCACGCTCCGTCATGGCCGTCCTTTCGGGTCGTCAGGCGCCGCAGGACCGCAGGAACTTGCGGGTGCGCACCGCGATCGGCAGCGGCTTGTCCGGCTCGCAGGGGTACATGTCCTGCTCGACGATGGCGAACAGGTCCACGCCCAGCTTCTGGGCGGCCGTGAGGACCGGTCCCAACTCGGGGACGCCCGCGGGCGGTTCGCACATCACACCGCGCGCCACCGCGGGGCCGAACGGCACCTCGTTCTTCACCACGTCGGCCAGGATCTCCGGGTCGACCTGCTTGAGGTGCAGGTAGCCGATGCGCTCGCCGTACGTCTCGATCAGCTTGACGCTGTCACCGCCGCAGTAGGCGTAGTGCCCGGTGTCCAGGCACAGGTTGACGTGGTCGGAGTCGGTCGAGTCGAGGAATCGCTCGACGTGCTCCTCGGTGTCGATGTGGGTGTCCGCGTGCGGGTGGACGACGATGTCCAGGCCGTAGGTGTCCTTGACCTCGCGGCCGAGGCGCTCCATGCCCGTGGTGAGGTGGCGCCACTGCTCGACGGTGAGTTCCGGCGCTTCCAGGATCTCGGCGGTCTTGTCGTCGCGCCAGAACGACGGGATGACGACCAGATGCTTGGCGTCCATGGCCTGGGTGAGGGCGGCGACCCGGCTGACCTGCTCCCAGGTGGAGTCCCACTCGGAAGGGCCGCGGTGCAGGCCGCAGAAGATGGTTCCGGCGGAGACCTTGAGGTTCCGCTTGGTCACCTCGTCGGTGAGCCGGGCCGGGTCGGTGGGCAGGTAGCCGTACGGACCGAGTTCGATCCAGGAGTAGCCGGCCTCGGCGACCTCGTCGAGGAAGCGTTCCCAGGGCACCTGCTGGGGGTCGTCGGGAAACCAGACTCCCCAGGAGTCTGGGGCGGAACCGACCCGGATGCGGTCGAGCGCGAGGGCCATGTCAGGACTTTCCTTCCGAAGAGGTGGCTACGGGTGCGGTGAGGTCTCCCTCTTCGGGGAGCTCTTCGACGTCGACGCCGCGGACCTGCGACAACTCATGCTTGAGGGACGCCAGTTCGGCGCCGCCGGCCATGTGGTTGGTCAGTTCCTCGAGGGAGACGTCGCTACGGGAGGCGGACAGTTCCATGGTCCCGAGGCGCAGCACACTGAAGTGGTCGCCCACCATGTAGGCGTGGTGCGGGTTGTGGGTGATGAAGATGACGCCGAGGCCCTTCTCGCGGGCGGCGGCGATGTACTTCAGCACCACACCGGACTGCTTGACGCCGAGGGCGGCTGTCGGCTCGTCCAGGATGAGGACGCGGGCGCCGAAGTAGACGGCGCGGGCGATGGCGACGCACTGGCGCTGGCCGCCGGAGAGCGTGCCGATGGGCTGCTCCATGTCGTCCAGGACGATGCCCATGGCGCGCAGTTCCTCGTCCGCGGTCTTCTTCATCTTGTCGATGTCGAGACGGCGGACGGGCCAGGGGCCCTTGGTCATCTCGGAGCCGAGGAAGAAGTTGCGCCACACCGGCATCAGCGGGACGACGGCCAGGTCCTGGTAGACCGTGGCGATGCCCTTGTCGAGGGCCTCACGCGGGGTGGAGAAGCGCACCGGTTCGCCGTCGACGAGGAACTCGCCCTCGGTGTGCTGGTGCAGCCCCGAGATGATCTTGATGAGGGTGGACTTGCCGGCGCCGTTGTCGCCGAGGACGCAGGTCACGTTGCCCGGGTGGACCTCCAGGCTCACGCCGTGCAGGGCCCGGATGTTGCCGTACGACTTGCCCGCGCCACGGAGTTCGACGAGAGGGCGCTCGCCGGAGGGCGGGGTGTCCTTGAGGACGGCACCGTGGGTGCCCGTTTCTTCGCTGGTCATCGCGGTCACCTCCGGGTCGCCGTGCGCTGGACCCACAGATTGATGAGGACGGCGCCGAGGAGCATCACGCCGAGGAATGCCTTGAACCAGTCGGGGTTCCAGCCGGCGTAGACGATGCCCTGCTGCACCATGCCGAACATGAAGGCGCCGAAGACCGGGCCGATCGCGGAGCCGTAGCCACCGGTGAGCAGACAGCCGCCGATGACGGCCGCGGCGATGTAGATGAGCTCCTGGCCCACACCCTCGCCGGACTGCACGGTGTTGAAGGAGAACAGCTGGTGCATGCCGACGAACCAGGCGCCGAAGCCGACCAGCATGAACAGTGAGATCTTGGTGAAGGTCACGGGGACGCCGACGGCCCGGGCGGAGTGCTTGTTGCCGCCGACGGCGAAGATCCAGTTGCCGTACTTGGTGCGCAGCAGCACCCAGGTGGCCAGGGCCGCGAAGACCAGCCACCACACCACGGTGATCTTGACGTTGACCCCGCCGACCTCGAACGTCGAGGCGAACAGCTTCTGCGCCTGGGCGAAGCCGTCCATGTCGCTGATGTCGTCGGTGGCGACGTTGCCCGTGACCAGCTTGGTGACCGCGAGGTTCACGCCCTGGAGGATCAGGAACGTGCCGAGGGTGACCAGGAAGCTCGGCAGGCCCGTCTTGACCAGCAGCCAGCCGTTGAAGGCGCCGATCGCGAGGGACACGAGCAGGGCGACGATCACGCCGACCCAGACGTTCAGCGTCAGCTGGTAGCTGAGCATCGACGCGGTCAGTGCCGAGGTGACCACGGCGACACCGGCCGACAGGTCGAACTCGCCGCCGATCATCAGCAGGGCCACGGGCAGCGCCATGATCCCGATGGTCGACGACTGGTACAGGATGTTGGCCATCGAACTGCCGTCGCGCACCGGCGGTGCCGCGAACAGGAAGAACACGAGCACGGCCACGGCGCCGAGGAACACACCGACCTCGGGACGGGCGAGCAGCCGCAGCGCCGGCGGGCGCCGCCGGGTCCGGCCGTCCGTCTGCTTCGGGCCGGGGGCCGGCGGTGTGTCCACCGCCGGCTCAGCCTGCTGGGTCATGCTCATCACCGGGTGCCCTTCGCGGCGAACTCCCCGATCTTGTCGACGTTGGACTTGTCGACGAAGGCCGGGCCGGTCAGCACGGGCTGCTCACCGCCACCGCTGTAGTTGCCGTTGTTCTTGTAGAGCCACAGGCCGTCGACGGCCAGGTAGCCCTGCAGGTAGGGCTGCTGGTCGACGGCGAACTGGATGTCGCCGCCCTTGATGGCCTTGATGAGGTCCTTGTTGAGGTCGAAGGTGGCGACCTTCGCCTTGCTGCCGGCGTCCGAGACCGACTGCACCGCGGTCAGCGCGAAGGGGGCGCCGAGCGTGACGACGTAGTCGATGGACGGGTCCTGCTTCAGCTTGGCCGTGATCGTCGACTTCACGGACGGCATGTCGGTGCCGTTGACGTTCTGCGGGTCGACCTTGCCCTCGAAGGTCTTCGCGACGCCGTCGCAGCGCTGGGTGAGACCGACGTTGCCCTGCTCCTGCATGACGCAGAGGACCTTCTTGGCGCCGACCTCGTTGAGCTTCTTGCCGAAGGCCTCGCCCGCGACGGACTCGTCCTGACCGAAGAACTCCAGCAGGTTGAGGTTTTTCCAGTCGCTCAGGCCGGAGTTGAGTCCGACCACGGGTATGCCGGACTTCTCGGCCTTGCCTATGACGCCCTTGAGGGCGTCCGGCTTGGCGAGGGTGACGGCGATGCCGTCGACCTTCTGGTCGATCGCGTTCTGGACGAGGTTGGCCTGGTTGCCGGCGTTCGGGTCGGCGGAGTAGATGAGCTTGATGTTGTCCTTGGCCGCGGCCGCCTCGGCGCCCTTGCGGACGGTGTCCCAGAAGGTGTCGCCGGGCGCCTGGTGGGTGACGAGGGCGACGGTCATGCGCGGCGTGGTCGCCTTGCCGGCCGAGGCGTTCGCGGCGCCTTCCTCGGACTTCTTGCCTCCGGAACTGCTGGAGCAGCCGGCGAGGGTCAGGGCCGCTGCCGCGGCCACGGCGACGACGGGCGCGAACCTGCGAGAGCGGGAGTGGGAAGAGCGGTCCATCTTTCCTGGCACCTCACTGTGCTACTGCGGGGGAAAGGAAGGGATCACGAAGGGATCCGTGGTCCCGGAGCCTTACGGAGTCCGGATCATGATGCCGCAAACGGACTGGCGTGATGCCACGGGATACAAGTCCCTGCCGCGCCCGCTGTCAATACTTTGTTAAGACATCATTTCACGAGCAGGTCCGAATGTAAGTACAAAGTATTGACAGCGCCGCCCTCCGGGACCTACACCTGGGGGGCGGCAGGTCCCGTGGATCCACGCCCCACCGTGTCAGGGCGCCCCAGGACCCGCATCCCCAGCTTCCCGAGGAGGTCGCGCATGGCCGAGCCAGCCCAGTATTTCGATGTGATCACGATGGGCCGCATCGGGGTCGACCTCTATCCCCTGCAGACCGGCGTCCCCCTGGAGAAAGTGGAGACGTTCGGGAAGTTCCTGGGAGGTTCCGCGGCCAATGTGGCGGTCGCCGCCGCACGCCTCGGACGCCGTACGGCGGTGATCACGCGCACCGGCGACGACCCGTTCGGCACGTATCTGCACGAGGCGCTGAAGGGCTTCGGCGTCGACGACCGCTGGGTCACCCCGGTCGGGGCGTACCCGACGCCGGTCACGTTCTGCGAGATCTTCCCGCCGGACGACTTCCCGCTGTACTTCTACCGCCGCCCCAAGGCGCCGGATCTGGAGATCCACACCGACGAGCTGGACTTCTTCGCCGTCCGCGACGCCCGGATCTTCTGGATCACCGGCACCGGCCTGAGCGAGGAGCCGAGCCGCTCCGCCACGCTCGCCGCCCTCAAGGCCCGCGACAAGGCGGGCATCACCGTCTTCGACCTCGACTGGCGCCCGATGTTCTGGCGCGACCCCGAGGAGGCCCGCCCGTACTACCGCGAGGCCCTGCGGCACGCCACGGTCGCCGTCGGCAACCTGGACGAGTGCGAGATCGCCACCGGCGTGCGCGAGCCGCAGGCCTGCGCGGACGCGCTGCTGGAGGCGGGCGTGGAGCTGGCCGTCGTCAAGCAGGGCCCCAAGGGCGTGCTCGCCGTACACCGTGACGGCACCCGGGCCGAGGTGCCGCCGGTGCCCGTCGAGGTGGTCAACGGCCTCGGCGCGGGCGACGCCTTCGGCGGCTCGCTCTGCCACGGTCTGCTGGCCGGCTGGGACCTGGAGCGGACCATGCGCCACGCCAACGCCGCCGGCGCCATCGTCGCCTCCCGCCTCGCCTGCTCCTCCGCGATGCCCACCGAGTCCGAGGTCGCGGATGTCCTCGCCGGGGTGCCGTCGCCGAGCACGAGCCACTGAAACGGAGCCTTCCTTGAACATCGGCATCCCCGACCTCACCACGGTCCGGGCCCGCAATCCCGAGGCCGTCGCCGAGGCGGCGGCCCGGCGGACGCGGCGCCCACTGCTCGGCGACAGCGGTCGCCTGATGATCGTGGCCGCCGACCACCCGGCGCGCGGCGCCCTCGGGGTCGGCGACCGGCGCCTGGCCATGGCCAACCGCGCCGACCTGCTGGAGCGGCTGTGCACCGCGCTGTCGCGGCCCGGCGTCGACGGGGTGCTCGCCACCGCCGACATCCTGGAGGACCTGCTCCTGCTCGGGGTGCTGGAGAACAAGATCGTCATGGGCTCGATGAACCGCGGGGGCCTGGCCGGCGCCGCCTTCGAGATGGACGACCGCTTCACCGGCCACCGCGCCGAGGACATCGCCCGGCTCCGCTTCGACGCGGGCAAGCTCCTGGTCCGCATCGACTACGACGACCCGGGCTCGCTGACCACTCTGGAGTCCACCGCGCGGGCGATCGACGCCATGGCCGAGCGGCAACTGCCCCTGTTCGTCGAGCCGTTCATCTCCCGGCGGGTCGACGGCAGGGTGCGCAACGACCTGTCCGCCGAAGCCGTCACCAGGTCGATGGCCATCGCCTCGGGCCTGGGCGGCACCTCCGCCTACACCTGGCTGAAGCTGCCCGTCACCGACGACCCGGACGACATGGCCGAGGTCCTTCAGACCTCCACCCTGCCCGTCGTCCTGCTCGGCGGCGAGGTCGGCGACGACCAGGAGGGCGCCTACGAACGCTGGCGCAAGGCCCTGCGGCTGCCCACCGTCCAGGGCATGGTGGTCGGACGGTCGCTGCTCTACCCGGCCGGGGGCAGCGTTCAAGAGGCGGTGGACACCGCCGTCGGCCTGTTGTGAACCGGTCCGTGAGTCGCTCCGCTGTGATCCGAAAGGCGCACGATGACGCATCACCTCCCCGCGGGTAAGGCCCTCGGCGGCCCCTACACCGTCGACATCACTCCCGAGAAGGCCGGCTGGGGCCACTCCAGCCTGCGCGTCCTGGAGCTGCCGCCGGGCGGCGCGCACTCCTTCGAAACCGGCGACAGCGAGTGGATCGTCGTCCCGCTGAGCGGCGGCTGCACGGTCGCCGCGGCGGACGACTTCGGCCAGGAGACCTTCGAACTCCGGGGCCGCGCCGATGTGTTCAGCGGCGTCAGTGACTTCGCGTACGTGCCGCGCGACGCCCGCGCGACCGTGACGTCCGCCGACGGTGGCCGCTTCGCGCTGACCGGCGCGCGCTGCACCCGCCGGCTGCCCGCCCGCTACGGCCCGGCGTCCGAGGTGCCCGTGGAGCTGCGGGGCACCGGGAACTGCTCCCGGCAGGTGAACAACTTCGGCGCGGCCGGGGTCTTCGAGTGCGACAAGCTCATCGCGGTCGAGGTGATCACCCCGGGCGGCAACTGGTCGTCGTTCCCGCCGCACAAGCACGACGAGCACCGGCCCGGCGAGGAGTCCGTGCTGGAGGAGATCTACTACTTCGAGTTCGCCGGTCACGACGGCATCCCCGGCCTCGGCTACCAGCGCGTCTCCCCGTCCGGACCCGGCCGGGACACCGACGTGCTGGCGGAGGTGCGCGACGGCGACGTGGTCCTCATCCCGGACGGCTGGCACGGACCCTCCATGGCCACTCCCGGCCACCACATGTACTACCTCAACGTCATGGCGGGTCCGGAGGCCGAGCGCGCCTGGCTGATCTGCGACCACCCCGACCACGCCTGGGTCCGCGACACCTGGCCGGACCAGCCGGTCGACCCCCGGCTCCCCCTCTACACCGCCCCGGAGACCTCCGTATGAGCGCCCCCACCCGCCGACTGACGACCGCCCAGGCGCTGGTGCGGTTCCTTTCCGCCCAGTACACCGAGCGGGACGGCGTGCGCCGCCGGCTGATCGCCGGGACCTGGGGCATCTTCGGCCATGGCAACGTTGCCGGGGTCGGCCAGGCGCTGGTCGAGTACGCCGATGTGATGCCCTACCACCAGGGCCGCAACGAGCAGTCCATGGTGCACGCGGCGGTCGGCTACGCCCGGCAGCTGAACCGCCTGTCCGCGCAGGCGGTGACGACCTCGATCGGCCCGGGCGCCACCAACCTGGTCACCGGCGCCGCCCTGGCGACGATCAACCGGCTGCCGGTGCTGCTCCTGCCCGGCGACTACTTCGCCTCGCACGCCCCCGACCCGCTGCTGCAGCAGCTGGAGCACCCCGTCGAGGCCGACGTGTCCGTCAACGACACGCTGCGCCCGGTGTCGAGGTACTTCGACCGGATCACCCGCCCCGAGGCGCTGATCCCCTCGGCGCTCCAGGCGATGCGGGTGCTCGCCGACCCGGCCGAGACCGGCGCCGTCACCCTCGCCCTGCCCCAGGACGTGCAGGCCGAGGCGTACGACTGGCCGGAGGAGTTCTTCGCCGAGCGCGTCTGGTACGTACGGCGCCCCGCGCCGGACCCGGTCGAGCTGGGCGCCGCGGTCGAGGCGATCCGGTCGGCCGGGCGGCCGCTGATCGTGGCGGGCGGCGGCGTCCACCACAGCGAGGCCGAGGCGGCCCTGAAGGCGTTCGTGGAGGCCACCGGCATCCCCGTCGCCTCCACCCAGGCCGGCAAGGGCTCGCTCCGCCACGACCACCCCGCCGACCTGGGCGGCATCGGCCACACCGGCACCGCCGTCAGCGACGCGCTCGCCCGCACCGCCGACCTCGTGATCGGTGTCGGCACCCGCTACACCGACTTCACCACCGCCTCGGGCACCCTGTTCCAGAACCCGGACGTGCGGTTCCTCAACCTCAACATCACCGGCTTCGACGCGCACAAGCTGGCCGCGCGGACGCTGGTGTGCGACGCGCGGTCCGGCCTGGAGAGGCTGGCCGAGGGGCTGGCCGGGCACCGGGTGCCGGAGGCCTACGAGGCCGAGTACCGCGCGGGCAAGGAGCGTTGGGACGAGGTCGTCGAGGCCGCCTACCGCGCCGCCGACGAGAACGCGGTCCCGACCCAGACGCAGGTGCTCGGCGCCCTGGACGCGGCCGTCGGCGACGACGACGTGGTGATCAACGCGGCCGGTTCGCTCCCCGGCGACCTGCACAAGCTGTGGCGCTCCCGCAGTCCGCGCCAGTACCACCTGGAGTACGGCTACTCCTGCATGGGCTACGAGATCCCGGCCGGCATCGGCGTCCAGCAGGCCGCCCCGGGCACCCCGGTCTGGGCGCTGGTCGGCGACGGCACCTACCTGATGATGCCGACGGAGATCGTCACCGCCGTCCAGGAGGGCCTGCCGGTCAACATCGTCCTGATCCAGAACCACGGCTATGCCTCCATCGGCGGTCTGTCGGAGGAGACCGGCGGCGAGCGGTTCGGCACCGCGTACCGCTTCCGGGCCGCCGACGGCACCTTCACCGGCGCCCCGCTCCCCGTCGACCTCGCGGCCAACGCCGCCAGCCTCGGTATGGACGTACTGCGCGCCAAGACCGTGCGCGAGCTGCGCGAGGCGCTCGCCGCGGCCCGCGCCTCCGACCGGGCGACCTGCGTGTACGTCGAGACGGACCCGGCGCCCACCGCTCCCCCGGCCGAGGCCTGGTGGGACGTGCCGGTGGCCGAGACGGCCTCCCGCGCGGCGGCCGTCGAGGCCCGTGAGCGCTACGACCGCCAGGTCGCGGACCGCCGCCGCCACCTCTGAACTCCCCCTGAACCCAGGCTCCACGAAAGGCCCTTGCGCACCATGAAGACCATCACCCACTGGATCGACGGCAAGCCCGTCGAGGGCACCTCCGGCCGGTTCGGCCCCGTCTACAACCCGGCGACCGGCGCCCAGGAGAAGCAGGTCGCGTTCGCGTCCGTCGACGAGGTCGACGCCGCGGTCGCCTCCGCCCGGGCCGCCTTCGAGAGCTGGGGCGAGTCCTCCCTGGCCAAGCGCACGGCGATCCTGTTCAAGTACCGCGAGCTGCTCGACGCCCACCGCGACGAGATCGCCGAGCTGATCACCGCCGAGCACGGCAAGGTGCACTCGGACGCGCTCGGCGAGGTCGCCCGCGGCATGGAGATCGTGGAGCTGGCCTGCGGGATCTCCGTCCAGCTCAAGGGCGAGCTGTCCACCCAGGTCTCGACCCGGGTCGACGTGGCCTCGATCCGCCAGCCGCTGGGCGTGGTCGCGGGCATCACGCCGTTCAACTTCCCGGCGATGGTGCCGATGTGGATGTTCCCGCTGGCGATCGCCTGCGGCAACACGTTCGTACTGAAGCCGTCGGAGAAGGACCCGTCGGCGTCCCTCAGGCTCGCCGAACTGGCCACCGAGGCGGGGCTGCCGGAGGGCGTCCTGAACATCGTGCAGGGCGACAAGACGGCTGTGGACCGCCTCCTGGAGCACCCGGACATCGAGGCGGTGTCCTTCGTCGGCTCGACGCCGATCGCCAAGTACATCCAGCTCAAGGCTGTCGAGCACGGCAAGCGGGTGCAGGCCCTGGGCGGCGCCAAGAACCACATGCTGGTGCTGCCCGACGCCGACCTGGAACTCGCCGCGGACCAGGCGATCAACGCCGCGTACGGCTCGGCGGGCGAGCGCTGCATGGCCGTGTCGGTGGTCGTGGCCGTCGGTGACATCGGCGACGAGCTGGTCGGCAAGATCGCCGAGCGGGCGAAGGCCCTGAAGATCGGCCCCGGCAACGACCCGACCTCGGAGATGGGCCCGCTGATCACGCGCGAGCACCGCGACAAGGTGGCGTCGTACGTGGCGTCGGCCGCCGAGCAGGGTGCCGAGGTCGTGGTCGACGGCACGGGCTTCTCGGTCGACGGCCACGAGAACGGCTTCTTCCTCGGCGTCTCCCTGCTGGACCGGGTGCCGCTGACGGCGGACGCCTACCGGGACGAGATCTTCGGCCCGGTGCTGGCGGTCGTCCGTGCGGAGACGTACGAGGAGGCCATCCAGCTGATCAACTCCTCCCGCTGGGGCAACGGCACCGCGATCTTCACCCGGGACGGCGGCGCGGCCCGCCGCTTCCAGCTGGAGGTCAAGGCGGGCATGGTCGGCGTCAACGTGCCGATCCCGGTCCCCGTCGGCTACCACTCCTTCGGCGGCTGGAAGGACTCCCTCTTCGGCGACCTGCACATCTACGGCAACGACGGCATCGCCTTCTACACCCAGGGCAAGGTCATCACCACCCGCTGGCCCGACCCGTCCGACGGCGGCATCAACCTCGGCTTCCCGAGCAACTCCTGACACCCGTAAGGGGGTTCATGCATGGCGAAGTCCGGTGACCGGTCCCGCACCACGGCCGCTCCGGCGCTCGGCGCGCTGGACTTCGCCCTGGACCGGAGCAGCCCCGTACCGCTCTACCACCAGCTCGCGCAGCAGCTGGAGGCGGCGATCGCGCGCGGGGTCCTCGCCCCCGGGAACCTCCTGGGCAACGAAGTGGACCTGTCGGCCCGTCTCGGCCTCTCCCGCCCCACCGTCCGCCAGGCCATCCAGTCCCTCGTCGACAAGGGGTTGCTGGTCCGGCGGCGCGGCGTGGGCACGCAGGTGGTGCACAGCCAGGTGAAGCGCCCGCTGGAACTGAGCAGCCTCTACGACGACCTGGAGGCAGCCGGGCAGGGGCCGACCACCGAGGTCGTGCGCAACGAGACCGTCCCGGCCACGTGTGACGTGGCCGCCGCCCTCGGTGTGCCGGAGGGCGGCGAGGTGACCGTCCTGGACCGGCTGCGCCGCACCCACGGCCGGCCGGTGGCGCTGTTGCGCAACTACCTTCCGGCGTCCCTGCTGGACCTCGACAGCGCCCGCCTGGAGTCGACCGGCCTGTACCGCGTGATGCGCTCGGCGGGCATCACCCTGCACAGCGCCCGCCAGACCGTCGGGGCCCGCGCGGCCTCGGCGGACGAGGCGTCCCGCCTGGACGAGGGGGAGGGGGCGGCGCTGCTCACGATGCAGCGCACGGCGTACGACGACACCGGGCGCCCGGTCGAGTACGGCACCCACATCTACCGGGCCTCGCACTATTCGTTCGACTTCCAGCTGCTGGTACGGCCCTGACCACGCCCCGGAGCCGGGTGCGGTGCGGCCCGCGGGGCCTCAAGGCCGGCCGGTGGCCCCGCTCGGCGGCTTCATGAGCGGCGCCCCCTCCGCAGCATCCGGCTGAACGGCGTGTCCGGCCGCTCCAGGCGCTCGCCGTCCAGCGTGATGTCGACGACCTCGTTGAAGAAGGCGACGCGCCCCTGGATCGCCGCCACGGCGGGCAACGGCTCGGGATAGGTCCACACGAGGTTGGGCGGCACGTCGGCCCCGCCGCGCCAGGACCAGTAGGAGGCGGTGCCCTTGTAGGGACATCCGGTGTGGTGGTCGGTGGCGTCGAACAGGTCGAGGCGGACGTCCTCGCGGGGGAGGTAGTACCGGGTGGGCAGGGACGTCTCGAAGAGCAGGACGGGGGCGTGGCTGTCGGCGACGACCTCCCCCTCGATCTCGACCCGCACGTGCCGGCTGCTCGGCAGCGCGTCGACGCGTTTGTGCGGGTCACGAGGGTGGATGAAGATCTCCTCGTCCTCCTCGTACCAGTGGTCGAGGCCCGTGTCCTTGCGCAGGAACCATTCGAAGGCGATGTGGTCGGCCAGGTCGTCGGCGGGGAAGGTCCAGGCCGCGTTCTCGCGCACCTCGCCGTCGGCGTCGAGGTCGTAGAAGACCCGGGAGCCGGTGTGGGCGCCCGTGGGCGGGCTCCCGGCCGGGCGGAGCAGGTCGGTGCGGACGTCCTCCTTCGGGAAGGCGTACTGCGGCACGGGCAGGTGGGGCTCCCAGACGAGCACCGGGTGCCGGCTGTCGACGACGGTGACGTCGCCCTTGCGGCCGCGCACCCAGCGCTCGCTGGGCTCCCACATGAGGCCTTCCGGGGTGGTCCTGATCGAGCGGGCGGCGGGGTGGGCCGGGTGGGTGGTCATGGCCGGTGCTCCTTCTTGGACTCCGGATGCCGTTCCCCTCCACGGTCCACGGTCTCAGTGCGCCGCGTCCAGCCGGGCGCGCTGTTCCGGGGTCAGCTCCAGGTCCACCGCGGCCAGATTCTCGTCGAGCTGGGCGACCGAGGAGACCCCGGCCAGCGGCACGACGGGCAGTTCGCCGCCGATCTGCCAGGCCAGCACGACCTGGTTGACGGTCGCGCCCGTCTCCCGGGCCACGTCCCGCAGCACCGCGAGCCGGGCCGGGGTGCCGGGGTGGTCGAACTCGGCGGGCATGCGTTCGGGGCGGGTGTAGGCGCCCCTGAGCAGCGGCGAGTACGCGACCAGGGTCAGGGCGGGCTCGGCCCTCAGGTAGCCGAGCAGGTCGGGGCCGGCGTAGCCGAGGCTGCCGTCCGGGAAGAGGCCGTTGGGGACGTCGGCGCGGGGGCGCAGGTGGGTGTGGGCGTACTGGAGGACCTCGTAGCCGGGGAGTCCGGCCGCGGCGGCGAGGGCCCGGGCCCGCTCCACGCGCCACACGGCGTGGTTGCTCACGCCGAGCAGTCCGACGGTGCCCTCGGCGACCAGGGCGCCGAAGCCCTCGACGGTCTCCTGCGGCTCGACGGTGTGGTCCTCGATGTGCGCGTACAGCAGATCGATCTCGGCGACGCCGAGCCGCTCTCGGCTGCGTTCGGCGGACTCGCGGATCACCTTCGCGGACAGGCCCTCGGGGTTGTCGACGTAGCCGGTGCCGGGGGCCAGGGGGCGGGCGCCGAGCTTGGTCGCGATGACGATCTCGTCGCCTGTGCCGCGGCTGCGCCGCCAGCGGCCGAGGAGTTCCTCGCTCTGGCCGCCCTGACCGCCGTCGGCCCAGAAGGCGTAGTTGTCGGACGTGTCGATGAAGTTGCCGCCGGCTTCGACGTAGCGGTCGAGCAGGGCGAAGGACGTCGCCTCGTCCGTCACCGAGCCGAACAGCATCGCGCCGAGCGCGAGGACGCTCACCTCGCGGCGGGTCGTGGGATCCGTGCCGATCGTGCGGTACCTCATGGGTGTCGCTCCCTCCGGGTGCTCCGGGTTTCGGGCACGCGGGGGAGTCTTCAGCTTGGAGTGCTCTCGAGGTCAAGGGCTTGCGCACCGCACAGGCACACGACAAAGGGTCCCGCAGGCATCGGCCTGCGGGACCCTTCGCACCGTCGGGACGACAGGATTTGAACCTGCGACCCCTTGACCCCCAGTCAAGTGCGCTACCAAGCTGCGCCACGTCCCGGTGCGCGCCACCCGCGGTGAGCCGCGTGATCGCGCGAACAGCACCTTACCCCACACCCCTGGCCGCGCCGAAAACGGGCCGGGCGGGACAATCGGCCTATGGGCAGCACAGGAGAGACCGGCTCGGGCCGGCCGGGCGACACACGAGACCGCGACGGTGAGGGGCGGGCGCGCAACGCCCGGCCCCGGGACGGACTCGGACGGCCTCTGCCGTACGGCACGGACGGTGTGCCCCGGCAGCCCGAGGGCGTCGTCCGCACCCCCGGGGAAACCGTCGCCGAGGCGCAGCGGCTGCTGGACGAGGGCAAGCCGTTCCACGCGCACGAGGTCTTCGAGGACGCGTGGAAGTCGGGGCCCGACCAGGAGCGCGAGCTGTGGCGCGGGCTCGCCCAGCTCGCCGTGGGGCTCACGCACGCAGCCCGGGGCAATCTGACGGGCGGGGCCCGGCTGCTGAGGCGCGGGGCGGGAGCGGCCGAATCCTGGGCGTCCGAGGCCGGGCAGGCCCTGCCGCACGGGATCGACGTGGCGAGCGTGGCGGTGTGGGCGCGGGAGCTGGCCGGGGAGGTGGAGCGGGACGGCAGGGCGGTGGACGCGGGGGCGCGGGCGCCCCGACTGCGGGGTGGGGCGGCCGGGAGCTGACCCGCACGCGGGCTGGTCCGGGACTGAGGCGACGGGCACGTGCCGGGTGCCCCCGGCCCGGGGGCACCCGGCGGGGCGACCGCGGTGAAAGGGCCGTCGACCCCGTGCGGCAGACTCGGGGCGTGCGAAAGATTCATGTCATCGGTATCGGCGCGGGCGACCCCGACCAGCTCACCCTCCAGGCGGTCAGGGCGCTGCGGAGCACGGACGTGTTCTTCATCCTGGAGAAGGGCGAGGTGAAGGCGGACCTCACCGGGCTCCGCCGGGACATGCTCGACGCGCACGTGCCCGAGGGGACGTACCGCGTCGTCGAGGCGCGCGACCCGGAGCGGGACCGGAGCGCCGGCGGCGCCGCCTACTCCCCCGCCGTCGGGGACTGGCGCAGCGCCCGTGCCGACATCTACCAGCGGCTGATCGCCGAGGAGCTCGGCGAGGAGCAGACCGGGGCGTTCCTGGTGTGGGGCGACCCGTCGCTGTACGACAGCACGCTGGGGATCCTGGAGGAGGTGCTGGAGCGGGGCGCCGTGGCGTTCGAGTACGACGTCGTGCCCGGCATCAGCAGCGTCTCGGCGCTCGTCGCCCGGCACCGCACGGGCCTCAACCGCGTCGCACGGCCCGTGCAGATCACCACCGGCCGGCGGCTGGCGGAAGGTTTCCCGGAGGACGTGGACGACGTGGTGGTCATGCTCGACGCCCACCAGACCTTCCGGCAGTACGCGCAGGAGGACGTCGACATCTACTGGGGCGCCTACATCGGCACCCCGGACGAGATCCTCGTCTCCGGCCCGATCGCCGAGGCGGCGCCCCGCATCGAGCGGTTGCGGGCCGAGGCCCGTGAGCGCAAGGGATGGATCATGGACACGTATCTGCTCCGCCGGCACCCCCGCGACCGACGGGACCGACGGGACTGACGAGCCCATCACCGGGCACCCGTGCGGACGTTCTGGCATGCGCACGTAGCCCACAGGTGTGAAGGTGACGACGTGACCGTCGTGGAGGAAACCGCCCTGCCCGCCTCCCAGCCACCGGTGCTGGACGCCCGTCGCCGCAACGTCGTCTTCGTGACGATCATGCTGGGGATGCTGCTCGCGGCCCTCGACCAGACCATCGTCGGCACCGCCCTGCCGACCATCGTGTCGGACCTGGGCGGGGCGGACCACATGTCGTGGGTGGTCACCTCGTACCTCCTCGCGGAGACCGTCGCGACCGTGCTGGTCGGCAAGTTCGGCGACCTGTTCGGCCGCAAGGCGGTCTTCCAGGTCTCGGCGGTCGTGTTCATCACGGGCTCGTTCCTGTGCGGTCTTGCGACGAACATGTCGCTGCTGATCGCCTGGCGGGCCATGCAGGGCATCGGCGCGGGCGGCCTGATGGTCACCTCGATGGCGCTGATCGCCGACGTGATCCCGCTGCGCGAGCGCGGCAAGTACCAGGGCGCGATCGGCGCGGTGTTCGGGGTGGCCACCGTCATCGGGCCGCTGCTGGGCGGGCTGTTCACCGACCATCTGACGTGGCGTTGGGCGTTCTACGTCAACGTGCCCATCGCGATCGTGGTCGTCGTGGCGGCGGCCAGGACCATCCCGGTGGTGAAGTCGGTCTCCCGGCCGGTCATCGACTACCTGGGCATCGCGCTCGTCGCGGTCGGGGCCAGCGCCCTGATCCTGGCGACGAGTTGGGGCGGCAACGAGTACGCCTGGGGCTCCGGGGTGATCATCGGGCTGTTCGTGGGCGGCATCCTCGCCCTCGCGCTGTTCTGCCGGGTGGAGACCCGGGCGCGCGAACCGATGCTGCCCATGCGGCTGTTCGCCAACCCGGTGTTCACCGTCTGCTCGGTGCTGAGCTTCATCGTCGGCTTCGCGATGCTCGGCGCGCTGACGTACCTGCCGACGTACCTCCAGTACGTCGACGGCGACTCTGCCACGATCTCCGGTGTGCGGACGCTGCCGATGGTGGCGGGGCTGCTCATCGCGTCGGTCTTCAGCGGCACCGTGGTCAGCAGGACCGGGCGGTACAAGATCTTCCCGATCGTCGGCGCGCTGGTGATGGGCGTCGGCCTGTTCCTGATGTCGCGCATGGGGCCGGACACCGGCTCGTGGCTGGAGTCCCTGTACATGTTCGTGCTGGGCAGCGGCATCGGCCTGTGCATGCAGGTGCTGACGATCGCGGTGCAGAACACCGTCGACTACGCCGACCTGGGCACCGCGACCTCCGGCGTGACCTTCTTCCGTACGCTGGGCAGCTCGTTCGGCACGGCCGTGTTCGGCACGATCTACACCAACGCGCTGGCGCCCAACCTCCGCGACGGGGTGGCGCAGGCGGCGCGGACCGGTGAGCTGGACCCGGCCACCCTCAGCCGGGCGGCGACCAGCCCGGAGGGCGTCCACGAGCTGCCGACCGCCGCGGCCGCTCCCGTCGTCGACGCCTACGCCGACACGCTCCAGACCGTGTTCCTGTGGACCGTGCCGGTCGCCGCACTGGGTTTCCTGGTCGCCCTGTTCCTCAAGCAGGTCCGGCTGCGCGACACCGCGCGGACGGGCTCGACCGACATGGGCGAGGGTTTCGGCTCACCGAGCGGCCCGGACTCCCGGCGGGTGCTGGAGGCCGCCGTCGGCAAGATCATCGGTGGTACGGATCTGGACACCGCGCGGCGGATCGTCCTGGAGTCCGACACCCGGCTCGACGTGGCCGGGGCATGGGCGGTGATGCAGGTCGAGCTGTTCACCCGCATGGTCGGCCACGCGAGCCTCGGGCTGATCGCCGCACGGCGCCGACTGCCCCCTGAGGTGCTGCTGCCGGTCTTCGAGCGGATGGTCGAGGAGGGGTTCCTGACCCGCGCCGGCTCTCTGCTGTCCCACACGGAGGCGGGCGCTCGCGAGGCGGCGGTCCTCACGCGGGCCTGGGCCGACTGGCTGGAGGACCGGCTGGGGCGGGACATCGGCCGCCCCTCGGACAGCGACCTGCGCGTGGCGGTCGACGCGATCGCGAAACGGCTGCTGGTGGAGGATCTGAGCCATGGGCTGCCGCGCGGTGCGGAGAAGTCCCTCACGGCCGGCTCGGTGTGAGGGCCCTACCCGAGCCCCAGCCGTTCCAGCACGCCCTCCACATCGGGTACGGCCGTCACGCCGTCCGGCAGCGGCGGCCGCCCTACGACCACGACCGGCAGCCCGAGGTCCCGGGCCGCCGTCAGTTTGGCCGCTGTGGCCGCTCCCCCGCTGTCCTTGGTCACCAGGACGTCGATGCGGTGCTCGCGCAGCAGCGCCGTCTCCCCGGGGACGGTGAACGGGCCGCGGGCGAGCAGCACGTGGGTGTCGGGCGGCAGCGGCGGCTCGGGGGGATCCACCGATCGCACGACGAAGTGGAGTCGCGTCAGGTGGGCGAAGGAGGCCAGGCCGAGGCGCCCGGTGGTGAGGAACACCTGGCGGCCGAGGGCCGGGAGCAGGTCCGCGGCTGCGTCGAGTGAGGGGACCGGGTGCCAGTGGTCCCCGGGGCCGGGCCGCCATCCGGGGCGGCGGAGCACCACGGCGGCAACGCCGGTCTCGGTGGCGGCGCGGGCGGCGTTGGCCGTGATCGACTCCGCGAAGGGGTGCGTGGCGTCGACGAGCGCGTCCACGCCCTGCTCCCGCAGCCACCGGGCCAGTCCCCCGGCCCCGCCGAAGCCCCCGACGCGCACCTCTCCGTCGAGCGCCCCCGGCGTGGCGACGCGCCCCGCGAGTGAGGTCGTGACGCGGACGCCGGGGCGGGTGGACAGCGCCGCGGCCAGGGCGCGGGCCTCGGTCGTGCCGCCGAGGATCAGGACGTGGGGAGACACGGCGTCGAGCGTACGAGGTACGGCGCGGCGGGCGCGGGACGGGTACCGGCGGGGGACGGCGGCCGAGCGGCGAGCACAGCTCCAGGCGCCCGGGAGCGGGCAGATGTCGACCTGCGGACGCGCCCGGCTACCGGCGGCAGTGGACCGGGATGGGCCGGCAGGTACCGTTCCCGTCACCGGCAGGGGATCGTCGATCGGCCGGCCCGCGCGGCTCTCGCCACCGGCGGCGCGGCCGTTCGAGCGGCGCGCGCGGCTCCCCGTCGTTATCGTCCTGGCATGGAGTCCGTGCGTGCCGTGCTCGTGGACATCGACGGGGTGCTCACCGTCTCGTGGCGGCCGCTGCCCGGGGCCGTCGGGGCGTTGCGGGAGATCCGGGAGGCCGGGCTCGGCGTCCTGTTGGTCACCAACACCACCTCCCGTACCAGGGCGTCGATCGCCGGGACGCTGGCGGACGCGGGGTTCCCGGTGTCCGCCGAGGACATCCTGACGGCGCCCGCCGCCACCGCCGGGTACCTCGCCGAGCACTGCCCCGGCGCCCGCTGCGCGCTGCTGAACAGCGGCGACATCGCGGAGGACCTGGAAGGTGTCACCGTCGTGGAGGCCGACGACACCGGCAGCGTGCCGGATGTCGTGCTGGTCGGCGGTGCCGGTCCCGAGTTCGGCTACACGGCGCTCGACCGGGCCTTCGGGCATCTGCAGCGCGGGGCCCGGCTGGTGGCGATGCACCGCAACCTGTACTGGCGTACGGCCGAGGGACTGCGGCTGGACTCCGGGGCGTTCCTGGCCGGGCTGGAGCGGGCCGCGCGGGTGGAGGCCGAGATCACCGGTAAACCGGCGCGGGCGTTCTTCGCTTCGGCGCTCGCCCGGCTGGGCGCGGGCGCGGACGAGACGCTGATGGTCGGCGACGACGTCGAGTCCGACGTGATCGCGGCGCAGCGGGCCGGGGTCACCGGGGTGCTCGTGCGGACCGGGAAGTTCCAGGAGGAGACGCTGCGGGCCGCCGACGGCACGCCCGACCACGTGATCGACTCCTTCGCGGACCTTCCGGCGCTGCTGCGGGAGTCAGCGCAGCAGTAGCTGCAGACCGCCCACGATCGTCGCCGCGATGACGAGCTGCTCGAACAGTCGCTGATTGATCCGGTGCACGGCCCACTTGCCGAACAGCGCGCCGGGCACGACGAACGCCACGAGCGCCGCGTCCAGAAGGAGCGAGTTGCCGTCGATCAGGCCGAGGCCCGCGCTGAAGGGCAGCTTGGAGACGTTGACGATCAGGAAGAAGAAGGCCGAGGTGCCGAGGAAGCCGAGCTTGCGGAAGCCCGCGGAGAGCAGGTACATCGACATCACGGGCCCGCCCGCGTTGGCCACCATGGTGGTGAAGCCGCCGAGGACACCGTAGGAGCGGGCCTTGAGCCGGCCCGACCGGGTGGTGACCGCCTCCGGTACCTCGTCCCTGTCGGCCGTGCGCCGGCGCCAGACCGTCACCGCCGCCATCAGCAGCAGGATCGCGCCGATCGAGGTCCGTACGATCGCGTCGTCGGCCCAGAGGAGGAACACCGTGCCGACGACCACGCCCGCGGCGACCGCGGGGAACAGCCGCCACAGCGTGGGCCAGTGGGCGTGCCGCCGGTAGGTGGCGACGGCCAGGAGATCGCCGGCGATCAGGATGGGCAGCAGCACGCCGGTGGAGGCGCGGGCGGGCAGCACCGCCGCGAAGACGGCCAGGCTGACCGTGTTGGCTCCGCTCACGGCGGTCTTCGAGAAGCCGACGAGCAGAGCCGCGAAGGCGAGGGCGGCGAACTCCCAGCCGGTGATGTGCCAGAGCGTCATGGTGTTCATGCGAACACTGATGCTATGTGCAACGAACCGGTGCCCGTAAGCGCTGTCTCGCCTGGTGGGCGCCGTCGCTGCCGCCAAGGACGTTCGACCGCCGTAAGGAAGATGCCACCGCCGCAGGGAGCGTTCGTCTGCCGCGAGGAAGGTGCGACCGCCGCGGGGAGCGTCCGTCTGCCGCGAGGAAGGTGCGATCGCCGCAGGGAGCGTCCGTCTGCCGCGAGGAAGGTGCGATCGCCGCAGGGAGCGTCCGTCTGCCGCTAGGGCCGCTCGACGAGGACCGCGCTCCCCTGGCCCACCCCTACGCACATCGTGGCCAGCCCCCGCCCGGCCCCCGTACGCCGCATCCGGTGCAGCAACGTCGTCAGGATGCGGGCTCCGGAGCAGCCCAGGGGGTGGCCCAGCGCGATGGCGCCGCCGCTCGGGTTGACCAGCTCCGGGTCGATGCCGAGCTGGTCGACGCAGGCGAGTGCCTGTGCGGCGAAGGCCTCGTTGAACTCGGCCTCGTCCAGGTCACCGACGCTCCACCCGGTGCGGGCCAGCACCTTGCGGGTGGCGGGGACCGGGCCGATGCCCATGACGTCGGGGTGGACCCCGGCGGAGGCGCCGGCGACGTAGCGGCCCAGGGACTCGAGGCCCAGCTCGTTCAGGGCGTCCTCGCTGACCAGGAGCAGACCGGCGGCCCCGTCGTTCATCGGCGAGGCGTTGCCCGCGGTGACCGTGCCCCCGCCGCGGAAGACCGGCTTCAGCCGGGCCAGCTTCTCGTGGGAGGTGTCCTCGCGGACGCACTCGTCGGTGTCGACGACCACGCCGTCGGGGCGTTCCACGGGGAGGAGTTCGTCGTCGAAGTGGCCGTTCTTGCGGGCCAGGGCGGCGCGCTGGTGGCTGCGCAGGGCGAAGTCGTCCTGGCGTTCGCGCGGGATGCCGTAGCGCGCGGCGACCTCCTCGGCGGTCTCGCCCATGGCCAGCAGGCCGTGCAGCTCGCGCATCGCCGGGTTGACCAGGCGCCAGCCGAGACGGGTGTCGGCGGTCTCCATGCGGTGCGGCAGGGCCTCGTCGGGGCGGGGCAGGACGAAGGGGGCGCGGCTCATCGACTCGGAGCCGCCCGCGATCACGATGTCGGCCTCACCGGCGGCGATGGTGCGGGCGGCCGTGGTCACGGCCTCCAGACCCGACGCGCAGAGGCGGTTGACGGTGGCGCCGGGCACGGAGTCGGGGAGGCCCGCCAGCAGCGCGGCCATGCGGGCGACGTTGCGGTTGTCCTCGCCCGCCTGGTTGGCGGCGCCCCAGTAGACGTCGTCGATCCGGGCCGGATCCAGCGCGGGCACGCCGGTGGCCAGGGCGCGGACCACGGTCGCGGCGAGGTCGTCGGGGCGGACCGAGGAGAGGGATCCTCGCAGCTTGCCGATGGGGGTGCGGCGGGCGGCCGCGAAATGGACGGGACGCACGTAAGGCTCCTCACACCGCGCATCAACGCGCATTAATTAGCACTGCTAGTTTCGAACTATAGACCTTGGCCCCACCACCTGTGAAGGTTCTGCACATCCCCGGGCTACCCGCAGTCGTATCGCAGGTCAGGCGATGCCCATGCGTCGCGTTTGCACCAGAGCGCCCGGGGCACCCGCGCGTTCATGGAGTGGTTGCGGAGCGCCGCCTGCGTGGACGAGGACCCCGAGCTGTTCTTTCCCGTCGGCACCGCCGGTCCCGCCCTGCGCGACGTGAGCGCCGCGAAGCGGGTCTGCGCACGCTGCCCGGTGACGAACCAGTGCCTGCACTTCGCGCTGAGCAGCGGCCAGGCCGCGGGCGTATGGGGCGGCACCGTTGAGGAGGAGCGCGACGCACTGCTCCGGACGACCAGGAACGACGCGAAGAGGAGAAGCGCCCTATGACGACTGTGCGGAGCACCCTGCCCGACGACGCCCGAAAGGTCGCCTGCGAGGCACTCCAGGACACCTTGGTGGATCTGCTCGGGCTCTCGCTGGTCGGGAAGCAGGCGCACTGGAACATCGTCGGGCCGCGTTTCCGGTCCATCCACCTCCAGCTCGACGAGGTGGTCACGGCGGCCCGGGACTTCGCCGACACGGTCGCTGAGCGGTCCGCGGCGCTGGGCGTCCCGCCGGACGGCCGGCCGGAGACCGTCGCCAAGGCGTTCACGCTGCCCGCCCCGCAGGAGGGCTGGGTGCGCGACTCGGACGCCGTGCAGGTGATGGTGGACGCGCTGCAGGACGCGGTCGCCCGGCTGCGCGAGCGCATCGACGCGACCGAGAAGGCGGACCCGGTCACCCAGGACCTGCTGATCAGCATCACCGCGGAGCTGGAGAAGCAGCGGTGGATGTTCGACGCCGAGAACTTCCCCCGCTGACACGCGGGCGGACCGGCGCGAAACACCCACGTACGGAAAGGGACAGGCGATGACCGACGCCCTCGAACTCGACGCGCTGTGGGAGGACTTCCACCGCGTGGTGAACATGACCTCGCAGGAACTCGCGGCGTGGCTGCGGGTCCGCGACGCCGACGAGGCCACCGAGCCGCTGCCGGACCAGGCGGGTTCGGCCACCGGGCAGCACGTCCTGGCCATCCTCCAGAAGCGGCGCACCGACCTGACCGAGGACGACCTGCGCGTGATGCGGAAGGTCGTGGACAAGGTCACCGACGAGGTGGACCTCGAGAACGAGCCCGAGCCCGAGGTGACGGCCGAGGACACCCGTCGCCGGCGACGGCTGATGACCGTCGGGCACGACCCGCTGAAGGGCTAGTCCGTGGACCGCCCGGAGCGGCGCGTCGTGCGGGAACTCGTCGGCGCGCACGGCCGGACGTACGCCGAGGAGGCGGGCATCGGGCTGAGGGACACACCCCAGCCGCTGTACCGGCTGCTGGTGCTGTCCCATCTGCTCAGTGCCCGCATTCGCGGTTCGATCGCGCTGGCCGCCGCCCGTGCGCTGCACGAGGCGGGGCTGCGCGATCCACGGCGTATGGCGCGGGCCTCCTGGCAGGAACGGGTCGACGCGCTGGGCCGGGGCGGTTACCGGCGTTACGACGAACGCACGGCCACCCAACTCGGTGACGCCGCCGAGCTGTTGACCGAGCGGTGGGGCGGTGACCTGCGGCGGCTGCGCCGGGAGGCGGACGGCAAGGTCCCCGAACTGCGTCGGCTCCTCCAGGAGTTTCCGGGAATCGGCCCTGCCGGTGCCGACATCTTTCTGCGCGAGGCGCAGGGCGTCTGGCCGGAGGCGGCGCCCTACCTGGACGCCAAGGCTCTCCAGGGCGCCGAGCGGCTGAACCTGCCCGGGGATCCGGAACGCCTCACCGAACTGGCCGGGGACACCGACCCGGCCGTCCTCGCCGCCGCACTGGTGCGGGCGGCGGTGGACAAGGAGGTGGCGCAGGACACCCTGCGCCGAGCCGGCTGACCGGCCACCTCCGGAGCAGCCACCCTCCTTCCGACCGGCCGCTCGCCGGCCCTCGCTCGCCCCCCCGGCGGCTGGCCACTGGCTCACCCCAGCAACCAACCCCCGTCCACCGTCAGCTCGACGGCGTTGACGGACCGGTTACGCAGCAGGAAGTCCACCGCGTCGACCACGTCCGCCATCGCGGTGAGCCGCCCGGTGGGTGTCTCGGTGCGCAGCGTCGCCAGCACCTTCTCCGGTTTGGCCTGCCAGTACGGGCTGTCGCCCACGACACCGGGATGCACGGCGTTGACCCGGACGGGAGCGAGCTCGACGGCGAGGGAGTTCATCAGGCCCCGCACCCCCGCGTTGACCGTCGCCACCGTCGTCGCGCCCGGGTAGGGGCGTTCCTTGGCCTGGCCGCCGAACAGCACGATGGCGCTGTCGTCGTGCAGGCGGCCGCGCAGGGTGTGCACGACCTCCGTGTACCCGACGAGTTTGAGGGTGACCAGGCTCAGGGCGGCGTCGATGTCGTAGTCGGTCACCTTGTTGTCGTCGCGGGAGACGCCCGCGATCACCAGATGGTCGACGCGCCCCATACCGGCCAGGGCCGCCGCGATCTCCAGCGGCCGTGCCAGGTCGAGGGCGAGTCCGCGGGCGCCGACCTCCTTCGCGACCGCTTCGGCCCGCTGGGTGTCGCGGCCGGTGAGAACCACGTCGTCTCCGTTCTCGGCGCGTGACCGGGCGAACTCGAGCCCGATCCCGGACGTGCCGCCGACGACCAGCACACTGCTCATGACTTCTCCTCCAGTGCCGCGCGCAGGTACTCCCAGTCCCGCGTGAACCGGTACGAGTGCCGCGACGGCGGTTGCGGCGCCTGTGTCTCCAGCCAGCGCAGCGGGCCGTGCCCGGCGTTGACGAACCCGTGCACGCACCCGGCGCCCGCCCAGGCCACATCGCCCGGCTCCAGCCGGTACCGCTCGCCGTCGAGGGTGGTCTCCGCGACGCCCTCCAGGATCAGATACGTCTCCTCGAAGGGGTGGTCGTGGGTGCCGATGACCCCGTCGGACGCGTACTGCACCATGAACATGGTCGAGGCGACCGCGCCCAGATCGCCGTCGATCATCATCTTCACCGTGATCCCGCTGTAGACGAGCAGCGCTGTTCGCATGCTCGCCGTGACGGCCAGCAGCTCCTGGGACTGCCTGCCGGGATCCATCTGGCCGGACTCGAACCGGCCGAAGCCGCGGATGCGCGGGTCGCGCACGTCCACCCGGACCGGCTCGCGCGCGGGCAGGTCCGGCACGGCCAGGGTGTCGTGCCCGTAGCGGGCGCGCGGCACGGGGGCCAGCATGTCCGCCCAGCGGCCGCCGGTGCCCCCGGCCCCGCGCCAGGCGTGCGGGACGCCGGTCGGCAGCAGGCCGTAGTCGCCCCTCTCCAGCAGGTACGACCCCTCGGGCAGGTCGAGGATCACGGCCCCGTCGAGGAGGTGGAAGCTCTCCTCGTACGAGTGCACATGAGCGGGCACCCGGCCGTCGGGGCGCAGTTCGCACAGCCCGAAGCCGGTGTGGACGCTGCCGTCGTCCTCGCCGACCAGTGCGCGGCGCCGGTGCCCGTGGCCGTCGAAGGGCGGGTCGGGCAGGTCGGCGGCGTGGCGCACCAGGTGATTCGTCATGCCGGCGCCTTCGCCCCCTTGGTCTCCTTCGCCGCGAGGAGCCGGTCGCGGGACTCGCCGACGAGCCGCAGGGCGCGGGCGGTGTCACCCACGAGTCGGCCGTCGCGCTTGCGGATCACGCCGTCGACGAGGACCGTGTCCACGTTGGAGACGTCGGCGCACAGCGTCACCGCGGCCACCGCGTCGTGCACCGGCGCGACGTTGGGAGCGGTGGCGTCGATCGCGACGATGTCGGCGCGCTTGCCGGGCGTCAGGGAGCCGGTACGGTCCTCGAGACCGGCGACATGGGCGCCGTTCACGGTGGCGGTCTCCAGCATCTGACGTGCTGTCAGCATGTTGCTGGGGACAGGCATGTTGGCCTGCCAGCAGTCGGCGTTGACGCGGGCGCGTTCGGCGGCGAAGGCCGCGCGGATCTGGGTGAACATGTCGCCGGGCACGGTGGTGACGACGTCGATGCTGAGCGCGGGCCGCAGGCCGTACTCGATGGCCTGCATGACGGGCGGCCAGCCGTGCCCCATCTGGAGCTCCACCTGCGGCGCGACCGACACGGTGCCGCCGCTGTCGGCGACCATCTGCCACTCCTCCCCGCTGAGGTGACAGCTGTGGACGTAGGTGGTGTCCGGGCCGAGCAGCCCCAGGCCGTGGAGCTGCTTCACCATGCCGAAGCGGCCGGCCAGCCGCCCCATGGCCACGTGCACGGTGATCGGGAGGCCCAGCTCGCGCGCCATGGCCCACTCGGCGGTGACGACCTCGTCGAGGCAGAATCCGGGGCCGCGGGTGGCGAGGCCCATGGTCAGCAGGCCGTCGTCGGACGCGAAGTGCGTCGACCGGATCCGCCGTACGTCGTCCGCGGGGATCGCGATCCTGCTCTCGAACCAGTACTCGGCGAGGGAGGTGTTGGCACTGCCGTACGCGTACTGCGCCCGGATGCCGGACTCCACCAGGCCCTGGATCGCCGCGTCCGGGTGCTCGGGGGTGTTGTTGATGTGCGACCAGTCGACGAGGGTGGTGATGCCGGCGTTGAGGCACTCCAGCGCGCCCGCGAGGTTGCCGGCGTACACGTCCTCCGGGGTGTACAGGGGGGCGAAGGTGTCGAGGATGTCGACGAAGTAGTCGTCGAGGGTGGCGTCCGGGGCGACGCCCCGGATGGGAGCCTCCCAGGTGTGGCGGTGGGTGTCGACGAAGCCGGGGATCACGATGTGGCCGCTCATGTCGAGGACTTCGGCGTCGGCGCTGATCTCGGGCTCGACGGCCGTGATCCTGCCGTCCTCGACGAGGACGTCCCCCTGGGGCAGGTCCCCGATGCCCGGGTCCATCGAGATCACGTGACCGGAGCGCAGCAGTGTCCTGGTGGTCATCGCGCTTCCTCCCTTGGGGTGCTCGGTGCGGGTGCGCGGCTCAGTACGCGGCGAGCCGGCGCACCTCAGTGACGATCTTGTCGACGGTGGGAATGACCTGTTCCTCCAGCGCGTCCGCGAACGGCAACGGGACGCACTCCCCCGCCACCCGCCGCACCGGCGCGTCCAGCAGGCCGAATCCCTCGTCGGCGACGACCGAGACGACGGTGGCGCCCCAGCCGCCCTGGTACGGGTTCTCCTCGACGGTGACGAGCCGGGAGGTCTTGCGCAGCGAGGCGAGGACGGTCGCGGCGTCGAGCGGGACGAGGCAGCGCAGGTCGACCACTTCGGCCTCGATGCCCTCCCCTGCCAGGATTTCGGCGGCCTTCAGTGCCAGGGGGACCATGGAGGCGAGCGCGACGAGCGTGATGTCGACGCCCTCGCGGACGACCGCGGCCCGGCCCAGCTCGACGACGTGATCGGGCGGGGGCGGCGGGCCCTTTGTCGCGAGCAGTCCCTTGTGCTCGAAGAAGACCACCGGGTCGTCGCTGCGGATCGCGGCCGCCAGCATGCCGACGACGTCGGCGGGTGTCGCCGGCGCCGCGACCTTGAGCCCGGGGACGGCCAGGGCCCAGTTCTCGGTGGCCTGGGAGTGCTGCGCGCCGAAGCCGAGCCCGCCGCCGTTGGCGGTGCGCACGACGAGGGGCACGGTCACCTGGCCGCCGGTCATGTAGCGGACCTTGGGGATCTCGTTGGCGAGGTAGTCCCAGCAGCAGGCCAGGAAGTCGGAGAACATGATCTCCGCGACGGGCCGCATCCCCGTCATGGCGGCGCCCATCGCCGCGCCCACGATGGCCTGTTCGGAGATGGGCGTGTCCCACACGCGCTCGGGTCCGAACTCCTCCAGCAGCCCCGTGGTCGTCTTGAACACGCCTCCGGCCGCGGCGATGTCCTCCCCGAGGCACACCACCGACGCGTCCCGCCGCATCTCACGGGCGATGCCCTCGGCGACCGCGTCCCGGTAGGTGATCACGTCCGCCATGCGGCACCTCCGTCCGCCCACACGTCGGTCAGTGCCTCACGCGGATCGGGCGGCGGCGCGGCCTTCGCCGCCGCCACGGCCCGCTCCACGACGGCCCGGGCCCGCTCGTCGGCCCCGGCGACCGTCTCCTCGTGCACTCCGAGCTCGGCCAGGCGCCCCCGCGCGAGGTCCAGCGGGTCGTGCTTCAGCCAGCGTTCGACCTCTTCCGCCGGGCGGTAGGCCGCCGGGTCGGTACGACTGTGCCCGAAGTGGCGGTAGGTCTCGGCCTCCAGCACGGCAGGACCGTCTCCGGCCCGGGCCCGCCGCGCGAGCCGCCCCACGGCCTCCTCGACCGCCACGACGTCGTTGCCGTCGACGACCTCGCCCGGGATGCCGTGGGCGGGGGCCCGGTCGGCGGCGGGGCGGGGCACGGCCGTGACATCGGCGATCGGCGTGTACTCCATGTACAGGTTGTTCTCGCACACGAACAGCACCGGCAGCTTCCACACGGCGGCCAGGTTGAGGGACTCGTGGAAGGCGCCGATGTTCGTCGCGCCGTCGCCGAAGAAGGCGACCGCGAGCTGCTCGGTGCCGCGCAGCCGGGCCGACCAGGCAGCGCCCACCGCCATCGGGAGATGGGCGCCGACGATGGCGTACGAACCGAGCATGCCGGTGGCCGCCTTGGTCAGGTGCATGGAGCCGCCCTTGGCCCGGCACAGCCCGGTCGCCCGGCTCATGAGCTCGGCGAGGCACTCCTCGGGGGTGGCGCCCCGGGCGAGGGCGTGGTGGTGGCCCCTGTAGGTGGCGAACACATAGTCGTCCGGGCGCAGGGCGGCGCTCGCGCCCACGGCGATCGCCTCCTGTCCGGCGGCCAGGTGCGTGGTGCCCTTCACCAGGCCCTGGAGGAACAGGTCGTGCGCGGCCTTCTCCGTCCGGCGGATGATGTTCATCCGCTCGTACCGGTCGAGGAGCGCGGTGGCGTCCATCAGCGGTCCCGGTGGCTCGTCCGCCGACGGTCCTCGGTGTGCGCGTGTGAGCGCTCCCCTGTCACCGCGCGTGAGCGGTCCCCGGTGTCGGCGTGCGAGCGGTCCCCGGCGTCCGCGTATGAACGCTCTTCGGTGTCCGCGTGTGAACGGTCCCCGGCGTCCGCCCGGGCGCGGTCCCCCGTGTTGAGGTGGGACTGCGCCTCGCGGCGGGTGTTCAGCTCGCCGCCCACCGTCCAGTACTTGCGCCCGGCCACCAGCAGTTCCTCGGCGGGGAACTTGGTGATGACCTCACAGCCGTCGGCGGTGACGACCAGTTCCTCCTCGATCCGGGCGGCGGACCAGCCGTCGGCGGCCGGCCAGTACGTCTCCAGGGCGAACACCATGCCCTCTTCGAGGACTTCGGGGTGGTCGAGGGAGACCAGACGGCTGAAGATCGGCTTCTCCCAGATCGACAGGCCGACGCCGTGGCCGTACTGGAGGGCGAAGGCGGCGGTCTCGTCGGCGAAGCCGAACTCCTCGGCACGCGGCCAGACCCGCACGATGCCGGCGGTGGTGGCGCCCGGCCGGACCAGGGCGATCGCCTCGTCCATGTACGCCCGGCAGCGCACGTACGCGTCCCGCTGCGCCCGCGAGGCGCTGCCCACGGCGAACGTGCGGTAGTAGCAGGTGCGGTAGCCGAGATGGCTGTGCAGGATGTCGAAGAAGGCCGGGTCGCCGGGACGGATCAACCGGTCGCTGTAGACGTGCGGATGCGGCGAACAGCGCTCGCCCGAGATGGCGTTGACGCCCTCGACGTACTCGCTGCCGAGGTCGTACAGCACCTTGCTGACCACGCCGACGCACTCGTTCTCGCGCACCCCCGGGCGCAGGTACCCGTACAGCTCCTCGTAGGCCGCGTCGACCATGGCGCAGGCCTGCGTGAGCAGGGCGATCTCGTCGCCGGTCTTGATGCGGCGGGCCTCGAGGAAGACCTGCTGCCCGTCGACGACGTCGATGCCCTCGGCGCGCAGCGCGGCGAGGACCGGCATCTCGGCGACGTCGATGCCGAGCGGTTCGCCCGCGAGCCCGTGGTCGCGCAGTTCGGTGGCGATCTTGGCGGCCACGTCCTCGGCGATCCCGGCGTCCGGGTGGAAGGCGCCGCGCAGGGTGGAGATGCCGGCCCGGGCTCCGGTGGGCGGTCCGCCCTCGCCGTCGCCGTAGTCGAGCCAGGGGTTGTACAGCTGGTGGTGGCGGGCGGCGGAGCCGAAGTCCCAGACGACCGGTTCGCCGTCGCGCACCAGCAGGGCGAAGCGGATCAGCTTGTCCATCGCCCAGGTGCCGATGTGGGTGGCCGTCATGTAGCGGATGTTGGCGAAGTCGAAGCTGAGCACCGCGCCGAGTTCGGAACGGTTCAGCGACTCGTGCAGCCGGGCCAGCCGCTGTCCACGCAGCCGGTCCAGGTCGATGCGCTCTTCCCAGTCGACGGCGTTGGGGCCGTATGTGCGGATCGCCATGGCGACCACCCCCACTTCGGAGTGAACGCCCGTGTGCGATGGGTGTCAAGTGTCACTGAACATCGCCGGACACGAACCAGACGCCCACCGCCGGTACCTCTCCATCGTTGCGGTAACGGTGGGGGGTCGTCGACTCGAAGCAGACGGAATCCCCCGGCCGCAGCGTGTACTCCTCGAAGGCGAGGGTGAGGATCAGCTCGCCGGAGGTCAGATAGCCGTACTCGGTGCCGGGGTGCCGCATCAGCGCTCCCGAGCCGGAGGACGAACCCCCGGGCCGGTACGTCACCAGCAGGAAGTCGGTCTCCGCGCCCGGGACCCGCCCGAGCCGCTCCCACACCACCCCCGAGTCCAGTTCCAGCGTCTCGCGCCCGCCCGCGGCGACCAGCGGTCCGATCCGCCGCCCCGGCTCGGCGGCGAGAGCCGCGAGGGCGAGCGGCACGGTGGCGGGGGACGTGGCGTGCGGGACCGCGGGCGGGATCGCGGCGGGCGGGATCGACGCGGCCTCCTCCCGGGCGTCGAAGAGCGACTCCACGGAGATCCCCAGCGCCGTGGTGATCGCATACAGCGTGCTGACGGACGGCTGGCTCTTGCCGGTCTCGATCTGCGACACGAGACTCGCCGACACCCCGATCTCCCGGGCCAGCGCGCGCAGGCTCGTCCCGCGCTCCAGGCGCGCCTGCCGGATGCGCGCGCCGACGGGTGGCACGACGGCGGGAGACACGGGTGGCTCCTTCGCTCGGGAAGACGGTGCACGCTGTGCAGCTTCATTGAACAGCGCGCCCGAGCCCTGACGCCAGGGCCCCGCGGGCGGGCCCGAGCGTCGGCCGATGCTCACCCGATCGGTCCGACGCCGGTGGTGGGCCCCCGGCCGCGGTGGTGCGCTGGGGGCACGCGTCACGTTCTCAGGAGGCACTCCCGATGACCCGTCGTCCGTCCAGGCTCGTCCGTGTTCTCTCCTCTTCCCTGGCGGCGGGCACGCTGCTCTCCACCGCCGCCTGCTCGGACGACGGCGGCACCGACGGCTCGCGCGTCTCCGGCGTCACCGCGTCCCAGGTCGCCGAGGTGCGGCAGACCCCCTCCCCCACCGCCACCCTCTCCACCGACGCCGCGCGCACCGCGCTGATCACCGAGGCGGACATCGAGGACGACTGGACGCAGGTCAAGGACACGGAGGCGGAGAACTGGCACGACAGCCTCCTCATCGGCACCGTCGACGTCTCCGATTTCCTCACCGCCAAGGCGCAGGCCTCCGACTGCCGGCGGCTCATGGACTCCCTGTTCGACGACGATCTGCTGGGCAGGCCGTCGGGCGCGTCCGTGTTGCGCGGCTTCGCACAGGGCGACTCCCGCCTGCTGTACCAGGTCGCCTCCTACGACCGGACCGATCCGCAGGACTCACTGAACTGGATGGCGACCCTGCCGGAGAAGTGCGACCAGTTCACCGTGACCGACGGCAAGGAGAAGCGCACGGTCCAGGTCATCGAGATCTCGCTGCCCGAGGTGGGCGACGCCCGGCAGGGCCTGCGCGTGACGGTGCAGGGCTCGACCGGCGGCGACGACGCCACACTGACCCTGGACGTCGCCGCCGTACGGGTCGGCGACGACGCGATCACCGTCACCGCGGGCGGGCTCGACGGGGACGAGAACGACTCCGCCCAGCAGGCCGTGCAGCAGGGCACCCGGCGGCTGGAGGACGTCCTGGCCGGGAAGTCGCCCGCCGCGAGCCCCACCTAGGCCGTTCGGCAGGCCGGGAAGTTCCTTTCCAGCGCCGACCGCCGTTCCCGCTCCGCCGATTCCCGGGACAGCCGCTCCGCCGTTTCCCGGGACAGCTGATCATCGGAGCGGCACAATGACGGCGATGACCGGCTTGGGTCGTGTGTGCGAGGAGAGGACGAGTCGTGAGTGATGTCCACACCCCTTCGGGAGGGTCGGCGAGGCTGAACACCGGTGTGGCGCACAACGCGCGCGTGTGGAACTACTGGATCGGCGGCAAGGAC
Source organism: Streptomyces sp. NPDC013187 (assembly GCF_042899705.1). Classification (NCBI taxonomy): domain Bacteria; kingdom Bacillati; phylum Actinomycetota; class Actinomycetes; order Kitasatosporales; family Streptomycetaceae; genus Streptomyces; species Streptomyces sp. NPDC013187. Next base: position 177,907 of record NZ_JBIBAF010000004.1, read on the forward strand.
AACTACGAGGTCGACCAGCGGGTCGGCGAGCACGTCGCCGGCATGTTCCCGATCATCCGGGACATCGCCCGGGCGGACCGGGACTTCCTCGGCCGGGCCGTGTCGTTCCTCGCCGGGGAGCGCGGAGTGCGGCAGTTCCTGGACATCGGCACCGGACTTCCGACGGCGGACAACACCCACGAGATCGCCCAGCGGCTCGCGCCCGACTCGCGCGTCGTCTACGTCGACAACGACCCGATCGTGCTGGTGCACGCCCGCACGCTGCTGACCGGCACCCCCGACGGCGTCACCGCGTACATCGACGCCGATGTGCACGACCCGGACGCCATCGTCGAACGGGCCGGGCACACCCTCGACCTCACCGAGCCCGTCGCCGTGATGATGCTGGGCATCCTCAACTTCGTCCTGGACGCCGACAAGGCCCGGGACATCGTGCGGCGGGTGATGGCCGCGGTGCCCTCCGGCAGCTTCCTGGTCCTCACCCACCCGACCTTCGACGACGAGCTGGGCGGCGCGGGCCAGATCCCGGCCATGAAGTTCTGGAACGAGAACGCCACTCCCCCGATCACGGCTCGCGGCGGCGCCGACATCGCCGCGTTCTTCGAGGGTCTGGAGCTGCTCGAACCCGGCATGGTGTCGTGCGGGCAGTGGCGCGCCGAGCCCGGATCGGCCGTTCTGGTACCGCAGTACGGCGCGGTGGCCGTGAAGCCCTGACCGTGCCGCCCTCGTCGCAGTGGTCCGGAGAACCGCGGGAGGACGCATGACCACCCTGGCCGATCCCGTGCCCGGCGGCCGTCCCGGTGACGTCGAGCGGGCCACCGCGCTGAGCGGCGAGCTCGCCGGCCGGGGTGTGCACGGCGTGGTGCTGGCCTACGTCGACACCGCGGGCATCGGCCGGGTGAAGACCGTCCCGACGGCCCGGCTCTCCTCCGCCGCGGCCTGGGGCGTCGGCATGTCGCCGGTGTTCGACACGTTTCTGGCGAACGACTCGATCGTCACCACCGACGTCCTGGGCTCCCCCGACGGCGATCTGCGCCTGTACCCGGATCTGGAGCGGCTCGTCGTCCTGGCCGGGCAGTCCGGCTGGGCCTGGGCGCCGGTCGACCGGATCACCCAGGACGGCGATCGGCATCCCGGCTGCACCCGTACGCTCCTGCGCCGGATCGTCACCGAGGCGGCCGAGGGGCACGGCCTCACCTTCAAGGCGGCCATCGAGGTCGAGTGGACGGTGGCCCGGGGTGACGCCCCCGGCGACGCGTTCGTGCCCGCGACGACCGGACCGGCGTACGGGGCGACCCGGCAGGTCGAACTCGGGGACTACATCGCCGACGTGCTGGCGGCGTGCGCGGCCCAGGGGATCGAGGTCGAACAGGTCCATCCCGAGTACGCGGCCGGGCAGTTCGAGATCTCGGTGGGTGCCCTCGATCCGGTGGCGGCGGCCGACAGCAGCGTGCTGGTCCGGCAGACCGTCCGGGCGGTGGCAGGGCGACACGGGCTGAGGGTGTCGTTCGCCCCGGCCGTCGTGGGCCAGGGCGTCGGGAACGGCGGGCACGTCCACCTGTCCGCCTGGCGCGACACGGTCAACCTGCACTCCGGCGGCGCGGGCCGGTACGGCATGACGGCCGAGGCGGAGTCGTTCACGGCGGGCATCCTCGCCCACCTGCCCGCCCTCACGGCCGTCACCGCCCCGAGCCCCGCCAGCTACCTGCGGCTCAGGCCCTCCCAGTGGGCCGGGGTGTTCACCGCCTGGGGCCGTGAGACCCGGGAGACGGCGCTTCGTGTCGTCACCGGCACCGCGGGACTGCGCGACCGGGCCGCCAACCTGGAGATCAAGCCCGTCGACCTGGCCGCCAACCCCTACCTCGCGATCGGCTCCCTGATCGTCGCCGGGCTGGACGGCCTGGCCTCGTCCGCCGCCCTCCCCGACGAGACCACCGGCGACCCGGTCCGCCTGGGCGAGACAGAGGCGGCGCGCCGGGGCGTGCGGCGGCTGCCGGTGTCGCTGGAGCAAGCCGTCGGGGAGTTCCGCGCGGACGAAGCCCTGCGCGCGGCCCTCGGGCCGGTCCTTGCCGACGCGGTGATCGCCGTGCGCCTCGGGGAAGTGGCGTCCGTCGCCGGTCTGGACGACGACCGGGTGGCGGCGGCGTACCGCTGGACGTACTGACATGACCCCGGTCCGCGAGGCGCTCGACTCCGTACGGCTGGTCGACCACCACTGCCACGGCACCGTCACGGCCGACCTCGGACGGGACGCCTTCGAGTCCCTCCTCACGGAGGGCGAGGCCTGGCCGGGCGTCTCGCCCTTCGACAGCCCCGTGGGTCTGGCCGTGCGCCGGCACTGCGCTCCCTTGCTCGACCTGCCCCGGCACGCTCCCCCGGGGGACTACCTCGCCCGCCGCTCGGAACTGGGCTGGCGCGAGGTGCAGCGCCGTTTCCTGCGCGCGACCGGCACGGACGTCTTCTGCGTCGACACCGGCTACGTCCCCGACCGCATCACCACGCCCCGGGACATCGCCGACGCGGCGGGCGGGACGTCGTACGAGGTGGTACGGCTGGAGGGCGTCGCGGAGTCGGTGGGGACGGCGGGGGTCGAGCCCGGGGCGTACGCGGACGCCTTCCGCACGGCCGCGCTGGACGCCGTGCGGCGGCCCGGCGTGGTGGCCGTGAAGTCGGTGGCGGCCTACCGCACCGGCTTCGACCTGGACCCGGCCCGCCCGTCGGACGCGGAGGTCACGGAGGCTGCCCGGTCCTGGCTCGGCAGAGGCGGGCGGCGTCTCGACCACCCGGTCCTCGTGCGGCACCTGCTGTGGACCGCCGTCGACCTCGGCCTGCCGCTCCAGCTGCACACCGGTTTCGGCGACAACGACATCCGGCTGCACCGCGTCGACCCCACGCACCTCACGGACTGGCTGCACCTCACCGCCGGGAGGATCCCCGTCCTGCTGCTGCACTGCTGGCCCTACCAGCGGCAGGCCGCCTATCTGGCTGCGGTCTTCGAGCAGGTGTACCTCGACGTCGGTCTCACCCTCCACCACGTCGGCCCCGCCCGGGCCGGTGCGGTCCTCGCGGAGGCCCTGGAGATCACACCGTTCCGCAAGCTGCTGTACAGCTCCGACGCCTACGGTGTGCCCGAGTTCCACCACCTCGGGGCGCTCGCCTTCCGGCAGGGGCTCGCGGAGCTGCTCCAGGAACGGGTGGACGCCGACGAGTTGGCCCTGCCGGACGCACTGCGGATCGCCCGCTGGGCAGGTCGGGACAACGCCCTGCGGGTCTACCGGCTGCAGGACGAGCGGCCTGAGGACGATTGAACAGGCGTGGGGCCGGTCACAGTTCCCCTGAAGCGGCTATCCAGGAAGTCCGAACGGCTGAAAGTATGATCAAGCAATGTCTGACATGACCGAAACCACGCCCGGCTGGCTGTCCTCCGACGAACTGGAGATGACACGTGCCCGTATGCCGATCCTGTACGTCGAGGCCGTCCCGGTACGGGTCGACGACAGCGGCGAAGTGACCAGTGTCGGCCTGCTGCTTCGCATCGGGCCCGACGGTACGGTCAGCCGGACGCTGGTCTCCGGCCGCGTGCTGCACCACGAGCGCGTCCGTGACGCCCTCCTGCGCCACCTGGAGAAGGACCTCGGCCCGGTCGCGCTGCCCCGCGTCCCGGCGTCGCTCCAGCCGTTCACGGTCGCGGAGTACTTCCCGACGCAGGGCATCACGCCGTACCACGACCCGCGCCAGCACGCGGTGTCCCTCGCCTACATCGTGCCGGTGACGGGCGACTGCCGGCCTCGGCAGGACGCCCTCGACCTGGTGTGGTTCAGCCCGCAGGAGGCCGTCTCGGAGGCGGTGCAGAGCGAGATGCCGGGCGGGCACGGGGTGCTGCTGAAGCAGGCGCTGGCGCATGCGGGCTGCGTGAGCTGACCGTCCCGGGCGGTCAGGAAAGGACCTCCGCCGATGCGGCTCGTGTACAGGTGGTAGGTGCGTGTCGCGTCGTCGGCGACGACGAACGGGTCGTGCGGCGGCAGGTCGGGAACCCGACCCACATGCGCGGCACGATCACGGCGGTCTCCGACTCCCTGCTCGGCCCCTTCACGGTGCTCGACCCGTCGCGTCCGGTCCCGCCCGAGCACACCTCATGACCCTGGACGGCACGCTGTACGTCGACCCGTCCGGGCAGCCCTGGATGGTGTACGCGCACGTGCGCCGGCGCGAAGACCTGGACGGTGGCGGCTGACGCCGGCCGGGCCCCCTACGCGATGAGCGGGTCCGCCGATTCCGGCGGACCCGCTCATCGATTCTGTCGGGACGACAGGATTTGAACCTGCGACCCCTTGACCCCCAGTCAAGTGCGCTACCAAGCTGCGCCACGTCCCGTTGCCCGTCTGACCTGGGGGTTCCCCCGGCCGAACGCGCAGGGAAACAATACCGCACTCGCACCGCTGATCGCGCATCCGTTTCCGGGGGACACCGCTTGACCTCAAGGTTGAGTGGTCGCCGTCGGGCCGATGCTGGACGCCGCTCTCGCCGCCACCGAGGGCTGGACGTCACCGTCCTGTACGCGACCACCGTCCGCCGGTGGAGGAGCATGTCGCCGCCCATGGTCTCGACGCCCGGTCGCTGCGGAGCGCATCGGGGGCTACGGCGGGGCGGGCGTCGGGGTGTGAGACGGGGCGGACCTCACTGCGCCGGGAGGCCGAGCCGGGGGTGGGCCTCCAGGAGCCGGGTCGGGGCCGCCTGACGCCAGGAGTCGGCCAGGATGTCCCGCAGTTCGGCCTCGTCCTCGATGGCGTCGAGCCTGGCCCGCACCCAGGCGAACTGGGACTCGTGGTCGGCGATCCAGAACTTCCCCGGCTCGGCGAGCACCAGCTCGTTCCGCTCCTCCTTCGGGCAGCGCACGGCGATGGAGGTCTCGTCCTCCGGCAGCGTGGCGAACATCTTCCCCGCGACCCGGAACGTGGGCATGCTCCAGGCGATCTTCTCCGTCGTGTCCGGCAGGGACAGGGCGATCCGTCGTACGTCTTCGGCATCCGGCATGGCAGGCACCGTATCGGCTCCCACTGACAATCACCTGGTGAGAGCGGCCGCCGGGAGACGCTTGTAGTAGATCGTCGTCGGCCGCAGCACGCCGCCGGGATCGGCCGCGTAGTCGGGGATCGCGCCGATCGGGGTCCACCCGGCAGACCGGTACAGGCGCTCGGCGGGGCTGCCGGTCTCGGTGTCCAGGTGCAGGAGGCTGACACCGGCCGCCGCTGCCGCGGCCTCCGCCGTGGCCAGCAGCCGGCGGCCGAGACCGCGGCCACGGGCTTCCCGGTGCACCATCAGCTTCACGAGTTCGGCGCGGTGCCGGCTGTTGGTCTTGCCGGGGAAGGCCAGGCTCACGGTGCCGAGCGCCCGCTCCCCCTCGCACGTGGCCCAGACGGCGAGCCGGCCCGCGGAGACGTCCGCGGCCCGCTGCTCCCACCAGGCCAGGGCCTCCGCCCGGGTGAGTGGGGCGAGGAATCCGACCGACGCGCCACCGTTCACGGTGTCGGTCAGCAGCTCCGCCAACGTCCCCGCGTGTTCCAGGAGCCGGGTCCCGTCCAGCCGGATCACGGCCGCACCACCGCCAGCAGGTACCGCACGCCTTCGGGAGCGGCGCACCGGAACCGGGTCGGGCCCCACACGCGCATCCTCAGGCAGTCGCCGGTGGCGAGGTGGTGTTCGGCGTCCTGCGCTATCACCTCCAGGGCCCCCTCCAGGATCCAGATGTGCTGCTCCAACCCGGCCAGGGGCGGTCGGTCGTAGGCGATGTCGGCGCCGGGCGAGAGGCGGGCCTCGATCAGTTCGCCGCGCAGGGCGGTGTGCGGGGGCGACACGGACCGCCGCACGAAGCCGGAGCCCCGGTCCTGCCACACGGGCTGCCCTGCGGAGCGGACCACGGTCTCCGGTTCCGCCTCGACCTCGCTGAGCAGCTGGGACATCGTGCGCCCGTAGACGGCGCAGAGGCGGTTCAGCAGTGCGGCCGTCGGGCTGATCTCCGCCCGCTCGGCCCGGGACAGGGTGGACCGGCTCACCCCGCTGCGCTCCGCCAGCTCACCCAGGGACCAGCGGTGTTCGGCCCTCAGCTCGGCCAGGCGTGCGCCCAGCCGGGCGTCGACCGGGTCCACTCCGTCACTTCTCATATGCGGGACGTTATCCCGGATGCGAGACGACGATGTTACGGGACCCTCACACCTGGGCTGCCGCGCCGAGCGCTTCCAGCACGGGGCGGATGAGGGGGTGCTCCTCGGCTCCCCTGCGTACGGCGGCGAAGACCCGGCGGGTGGGGGGCGTCCCGTCGACGGGGCGGACGACCACTCCGGTGAGGTCCATGCCGCGCAGTGCAGAGCGCGGCACCAGGGCGACGCCCGCGTCGGCCGAGGCAATGGCGACGACCGCGCGGAAGTCGTCCGAAAGGTGCTCCATGCGGGGCTGGAACCCGGCGTTCTCGCAGGCCAGGACCACCACGTCATGACAGGGGTTGCCCGGGTAGGGGCCGATCCACGCGTCCTTGGCCAGTTCGGCGAGCGGCACCTCGGCCGCGTCGGCCAGGCGGTGGTCGACCGGCAGGACCGCGTCGAAGGGCTCGGCGTACAGCGGTACGTGAGCCAGTCGCGGGTCGTCGGCGGCGGGGGCCCCGCGGTATTCGACGGCGACCGCGACATCGACCTGCCGGTCCAGCACCATCGGCAGGCTGGCGTCGCCCTCGGCGTCCTGGACGCGGATGCGGATCCCGGGTGCCGACCGGGCGAGACCGGCCACGGCGGGCGCGACGACCAGGGCGATGCCGGTGGCGAAGGAGGCGACCGTGACGGTGCCGGCCGCGCCCGAGCTGTACGCGGCGAGCTCGGCCTCGGCCCGCTCCAGCTGGGCGAGGACCGCGTTGGTGTGGTTGAGCAGGATCTCCCCGGCGGGGGTGAGGCGTACGCCCTTGGCGCCGCGCTCGACGAGCCGGTGACCGGTCTCCTGCTCCAGGGCGGCGAGCTGCTGGGAGACGGCCGAGGGGGTGAGATACAGCGCGGCGGCAGCCGCCGTCACCGTACGGTGGTCGGCCACCGCCCGGAGGATGTGGAGCCGCCGCGCTTCGATCATGCGATCGATTGTCTCAAACGCGTCCCTCAGGCCTGCTCGGAGTCCAGCTGGGCCCGGGCCGCCACGAAGGCGTCGACGGCGCGGTCGACGTCGTCCGTGGAGTGCGCGGCCGACAGCTGGACGCGGATCCTGGCCTGGCCCTGCGGCACCACCGGGTACGAGAAGCCGATGACGTAGACGCCGCGCTCCAGCAGGAGCTCCGCCATGCGTCCGGCGACCGCCGCGTCCCCGATCATCACCGGGGCGATGGCGTGGTCGCCGGGGAGCACGTCGAAGCCCTCCTCGGTCATGCGGCCGCGGAACAGAGCCGTGTTCTCGGCCAGCCGGACGCGCAGGTCGTCCGCCGACTCCAGCAGGTCGAGGACCTTGAGGGATGCCGCCGCGATGACCGGGGCGAGCGTGTTGGAGAACAGGTACGGCCGGGAGCGCTGGCGCAGCAGGGCGACGATCTCGGCGCGGGCCGCGACGTAGCCACCGGAGGCGCCGCCGAGGGCCTTGCCGAGGGTGCCGGTGATGATGTCGACGCGGTCCATGACGCCGTGCAGCTCGGGCGTGCCCCGGCCGCCGGGGCCGACGAAACCGACCGCGTGCGAGTCGTCGACCATGACCATCGCGTCGTAGCGGTCGGCGAGGTCGCAGATCTCGCGCAGCGGGGCCACGTAGCCGTCCATGGAGAAGACGCCGTCGGTGACGATCAGGCGGCGGCGTGCGTCGGACGCCTCCTTGAGACGGGCTTCCAGCTCGGCGAGGTCGCGGTTGGCGTAACGCAGGCGGCGGGCCTTGGACAGGCGGATGCCGTCGATGATGGAGGCGTGGTTGAGGGCGTCGGAGATGACCGCGTCCTCCGCGCCGAGCAGCGTCTCGAACACGCCGCCGTTCGCGTCGAAGCAGGAGGAGTAGAGGATGGTGTCCTCCTGGCCGAGGAACGCCGAGAGCCTGGCCTCGAGTTCCTTGTGCACCTCCTGGGTGCCGCAGATGAAGCGGACGGAGGCCATGCCGTAGCCCCAGCGGTCCAGGGCCTCGTGGGCGGCGGCGACGACCTCGGGGTGGTCGGCGAGGCCGAGGTAGTTGTTGGCGCAGAAGTTGAGGACCTCGCCGGGGCGGCCGCCCGCGGTGACGTTCACGGTGGCGGACTGCGGGGTGCCGATCACGCGCTCGGGCTTGTGCAGTCCGGCGGCGCGGATCTCGTCGAGGGTGGCGCGCAGGTCGTCGCGCACGGAGTCGAACATGAGGGAGCTCCTAACGTGCTTGCGGTAAGGGGGAGTCACGCGGTCCAGTCGAGGATGACCTTGCCGCCGCGGCCGCTCGCCGCGTCCTCGAACGCCGCCTCGAAGTCGCGGTGGCCGTAGCGGCCGGTGATCACGGGTGCGAGGTCGAGGCCGGCTTCGAGCAGGACCGACATGGCGTACCAGGTCTCGAACATCTCTCGGCCGTAGATGCCCTTGATGGTGATCATCGAGGTGACGATGCGGGCCCAGTCGACGGGGAACTCCTGCGCGGGCAGGCCGAGCATGGCGATGCGGCCGCCGTGCGTCATGTTGGCGATCATGTCGCGCAGGGCCTCGGGGCGGCCGGACATCTCCAGGCCGATGTCGAAGCCCTCGCGCAGTCCGAGGGTGCGCTGCCCGTCGGCGATGGTGGAGCCGGAGACGTCGAGCGCGAGGCTCACCCCGATCTTGCGGGCCAGCTCCAGCCGCTCCTCGCTGACGTCGGTGATCACGACGTTGCGGGCGCCGGCGTGCTTGGCCACGGCGGCCGCCATCAGGCCGATGGGGCCGGCGCCGGTGATCAGGACGTCCTCGCCGACGAGCGGGAACGACAGGGCGGTGTGCACGGCGTTGCCGAACGGGTCGAAGATCGCGGCCACGTCGAGGTCGACGGGCACCCGGTGCACCCAGACGTTGGCGGCGGGCAGGGCGACGTACTCGGCGAACGCCCCGTCCCGGCCCACGCCCAGCCCCACGGTGGCCCGGCACAGGTGCCGGCGCCCGGCCAGGCAGTTGCGGCACTTGCCGCACACCAGGTGGCCCTCGCCGCTGACCCGGTCGCCGATGCCGATGTCGGTGACGTCCCGCCCGGTCTCGACGACCTCCCCGACGAACTCGTGCCCGAGCACGAGCGGGGTGCTGATCGCCTGCTGGGCCCAGCCGTCCCAGGCGCGGATGTGCAGGTCCGTGCCGCAGATTCCGGTGCGCAGCACCTTGATGAGGACGTCGCCGGGCCCGACGGTGGGCTCGGGGACGTCCGCGAGCCACAGCCCGGGTTCCGCCTTCTGCTTGACCAGCGCCTTCACCGCTACGGCTCCTGTGGGTGAGTCCCGGCTCCGGGCATGCCGAAACAACCCCTGGACCGGGAGAGGAGTGGGATCGCACTGCAATCTGCCGTAAGGCGGCCTGCCGGTCCATCGAGGTTTTCTTAAGCGCCGCCTCAGCTTTCCTTCACGCCCTCGGGGTCCCGCGCCGGGCCTCAGTAGGGCGGCAGGCCGTCCCGGCTCTCCAACTCCACGACGAGCAGCGCGGCATGCTCCTTGATCACCGTCAGGCCGGGCTTCCCCCACGGGCGCGGCGCGACGTCCGCGACGCTGACCGTGCCCAGCACCAGGCCTGTGCCGTCGATGAGCGGTGCCCCCAGATAGGAGCGGATGCCGAACTCGTCGACCACCGGGTTGCCCGCGAACCGCGGATAGTCGCCGACGTCCTCCAGGGCCAGGGCCTTGCGGCGCGCCACCACATGGGGGCAGAAGCCGTGGTCGCGGGGCAGGGCACGGCCGAGGCGCGGGCTGGTGCCGTCGCTGCGCACGACCGGGGCGACGGCCGGCACGTACAGGCCCGCGTAGAACTGCCCCTGTTCGCCGGGGAAGTTGACCATGGCGTACGGCGCCCCGGTGAGCTCGGCGAGGCGGTGCGCGAAGGCGTCGAGTGCGGGTTCGGGGCGCTCCCCCAGGCCCAGTCGGCGCAGTCGGCCGGTGCGGGCGGGGGCCTCCTTGTCCTCGGGTGTGAGCAGCAGACGACCGGCCGGGCGCGGCGGGTCGTAGGTCATGGGCATGCTCCTGGGCTGTGGGCTTGCGTCATACAGGGGCTCCCTGGCGGGTGTGAGGGGGTCACGTGTGGGCGCCATACTCCGTGGCGGGGGCCGGCGTATGGGCGATGAGGTGGCGTACCAGGGTCAGCAGGGTCTGGACCCCGGAGCTGGAGATCCGCGCGTCGCAGCACACGACGGGGACGTCCGCGGACAGATCCAGGGCTCCGCGCACCTCCTCGGGGTCGTAGCGGTAGGCGCCGTCGAACTCGTTGACGGCGACGATGAAGCCGAGGCCGCGCTGCTCGAAGAAGTCGACGGCCGCGAAGCACTCCTGGAGCCGGCGGGTGTCGGCGAGGATGACCGCGCCGAGCGCGCCCTCGCACAACTCGTCCCACATGAACCAGAACCGCTCCTGCCCGGGCGTGCCGAACAGGTAGAGCACGTGCCGCGGGTCGAGCGTGATGCGGCCGAAGTCCATGGCCACGGTCGTCTCGAGCTTGTTCTCGATGCCGTCGAGGTTGTCGGTCGCGGCGCTGACGGTGGTGAGCAGTTCCTCCGTGCTGAGCGGCGCGATCTCGCTGACCGCGCCGACGAAGGTCGTCTTGCCCACGCCGAACCCGCCCGCCACCAGGATCTTCAGCGCGGTGGGGAACGGGTCGGCGCCGTGGCCCGGTCCGTAGGTGTCGTCAGAGCTGTCGTCGTAGTCCATCGAGCACTGCCTCCAGAAGGGCCCGGTCCGTCGGGTTGTGGTGGAACGCGGGGGGTTTGGTCGTCAGCGCCCCGCAGTCGACGAGGTCCGCCAGCAGCACCTTGGTGACGGCCACCGGCAGTTTGAGATGGGCGGCGACCTCGGCGACGGCGACGGGCACCCGGCACCGCTCGATCGCCTGCTCGTGCTCCGGGCCGAGATAGCCGAGGGGGGTCGCCCCGGTGGCCATCACCTGCGACACGAGGTCGAGCGCGACGGTCGGACGGGTGCGGCCGTTGCTGACCGTGAACGGCCGCACCAGCCGCCCGGCCGCATCGTCGAGCCAGGGCCCGTCACCGGCCGCCGTCACGCTCAAGGCCTCATCGCCGGGGAATCGACGGACTGCCGGGGAGCGGTCACCAGGTAGGGGCGGACGCTCTTGACCAGCATCGCCATCTCGTAGCCCAGCACGGCAGCGTCGGCCTCGCGGCCGGCGAGCACGGCCAGGCAGGTGCCGGAGCCCGCGGTGGTGACGAACAGCAGGGTCGAGGCGAGTTCGACGACGACCTGCCGCACGTCGCCGCCGTCGCCGAAACGGACACCGGCGCTACGGCCGAGGGAGTACAGGCCGGAGGCCAGGGCTGCCATGTGGTCGGCGCTGTCCGGGTCGAGGCCGTGCACGGACTTCACGAGCCCGTCGCAGGACAGGAGCACCGCGGCGGTCGTGTGCGGTACGCGCTGCACGAGGCCGCTCATCAGCCAGTCGAGATCGGAAACATGGGCGGTCGGCGCATCGCTCGCCATGGTGGATCGACTCCTTGGGGTACGAAGGTCTGGGGGAGCGCTGGGGGTGGGGGTGGGAAGGGGGGTGGTCATCCGGCGGGTGCGCTGCCGTCCTGCCGGGTGGTGGTCGTGCGGTGGTCGGTACGGGATCCGGGCGTCGGCCTGCTCGAGGGGGACAGCTCCGAGGGGAGCGCCTCGAGGTGAACCGGCCGGACGGGCATCGGCTCCCTGGAGGCGGGCCCGCTGGGTGCGGGGTCCTCCTGGGCCTGGCCTGTGTAGGCGGAGTCCATGTGTGCGGAGCCCGTGCGGGAGGGGTCCGTGGGGGCCGAACTCATGTGCGGGGGATCCGTGTGGGCCGGACCCCTGTGGGAGGGGCCGGTGTGCGCCGGGCCCGTGTGGGAGGGCTCCTTGTCGTCCCAGTCCGTGTGCCCGGCCTCCATGTTCTGCTGGGCTTCGGCGAGGCTGATGCCGCGCTGGAAGGCCGCCATCAGACCGGGGTCGTGGCCCACGAGGTGGTCGGGGTCCTGGCGTGGCGTCGGGCCGTCGCGCAGCTGGGGTGCGATGTGCTCCTGGGCGCGTCGCCGGGGCAGTCGGGGTTTGCCCATGGTGCCGCGCACGGTGCCGTTGCGGGGGGTGGGCAGCTCGGTGACGTTCTCGGCAAGCACGCGCCGGTCGTCGGGACTGATGCCGGGCCGTGCCTCGGCCGGGGTCGGACGCTCCCGACGGGCACCGCGCATCGGCAGGGGCGCGGGCCTGCCGTCCGGGGCGTTCCCGCCCGGAGCCGGTTCGGCTTCCCGTTCCGGCCCGCGCGCGGTCCCGGGTGCCGCGAGCGGCATCGGCGCTCCGGGTCCGGACGCGGGCGGCTGGAGGGAGGAGGTCCCGAATCCGGTCCCCTCGACCGAGGACGGCCCCAAAGCCGTGGCACCGGCAACGGCACTCGGCTCGGTTCCGGCACCGGCCGCGGCCTGCCCGGTCCGGCCCTGCCGCACGGCCTGCCCGCGCTGCCCGGTCTGGCCTCCCTGCACGGCCTGCCCACGCTGCCCGGTCTGGCCTCCCTGCCCGGCTTGCCCGGCTGGTGGGCCCGCCACGGCCGGACGCTCCGCACCGGCGGTTTCGCCCTCGAGCGGCCCCGCTCCCCCGGCCGCCCCTGCACCGGCCTCCGCTCCCGTCTCCGCTCCGAGCAGCGCCTGCGGTACCACGAGCACCGCCTGCACTCCGCCGTAGATGTTGGTCTGGAGCCGGACGGTGATGCCGTGCCGACGGGCGAGCTGGGAGACGACGAACAGGCCGATGCGGCCGTCCGCCAGCAGCCGGGCGACGTTCACCTGGTCGGGGTCGGCGAGCAGCGCGTTCATCCGCGCCTGCTCCTCCAGGGGCATGCCGAGGCCGCGGTCCTCGACCTCGACGGCGAGCCCGGAGGTGACGAGGTTGGCGCGCAGCAGGACGTGGGTGTGCGGGGCGGAGAACACCGTGGCGTTCTCGACGAGTTCGGCCAGCAGGTGGATGACGTCGGCGACGGCGTGGCCACGCAACTGCCCGTCGATCGGCGGCACGAGCTTGACCCGCGAGTACTGCTCGACCTCTGCGATGGCCGAGCGCAGCACCTCGGTCATGGAGACCGGGTTGCTCCACTGGCGGCGTGAGACGGCCCCGCCGAGCACGGCGAGGTTCTCGGCGTGGCGGCGGATGCGGGTGGCGAGGTGGTCGACGTGGAAGAGCCCCTTGAGCAGGTCGGGGTCCTCCATCTCGTTCTCCAGCTCGTCGAGGATGGAGATCTCGCGGTGCACCAGGGACTGCAGGCGCCGGGCGAGATTGACGAACACCTCGAGCTTCTGTTCGCTTCCGGTCTGGCTGGAGAGCTGGGAGGCCTGCACGACGGCGGTGACGGCGCCGTCGTGCGCGCGGGACAGGTCGGCGGCGAGGAGGTCGAAGTCGTCGGCGTCCTCCGCGGGAGCGCCGGTCCGGCCCTGCGGTGCGAGCTGCGGCGGGCCGTCGCCGCGGCGCAACGTCTCGACCAGCGTGCGCAGATCGGCCTCGCGCCGAGCGGTGCCGCGACGCAGCAGGCCGATGCGCTCGTGCACAGAGCGGGCGGCCCGGTTCGCTGCGACCGCGGCGACGGCGATGCCGACGAGGGCCACGAAGACCGCGCCGCCGAGCACCGCCCACAGGGTGGGACCCGGCCGTGTTCCGGTGGACCGGACGGTGAAGAGAACAGCGGCGCAGCCGCTGAGTGCGACGGCGACGGGCGGCAGGACCGCGAGCCGCAGCAGCTGCGGCCGTATGTGGGTCTCGGGCAGCGCGGTTGCGGTGCGGACGGCGGGCCGCCCGTGCCGCCCGCCCTCACGGCGGTCTGCGCGCGCGGCCGGTGCGCGGAGGTGAGACATCGGTGTCCTCGTACTGGTACGTCGGGCCTGGGTGCCAGGGGGGCTCGCCGGGTTGCGACCCGGTTCGCGCGGCCGCTTGCGCACGCCCCGGGCCGCTCGCCCGGACTCCCCTCGCTTCCGCCCGGCCCCGGGGCCACCGGGGCCCGCGTGCCGGCCCGGACCGTGGGCCGCGGCGCCACGGCCCGGACCATTGGCCACGGCGCCACGAGCGCCGACCTCGGCCGAGCCCGCGCCACCGGCGGCAGGTGCGTCACCGGTTCGGGCACCCGGGTCATCGACCGTGCCCGGGCCGGCGTCGGTGGCGCGCGGGCAGCGGGGATCCCCGTCGCGTCGACTCCCTCGTCCACCCTGCGCCTGCACGTGCCGGCCCCCGCTTCCTGATCCGCCCTGTTTCCCGACGGCCACTGACAGTAGTCGCCAGCGCATCATGTGCGGTGGGCAGTTGACAAACTCATACGGTGAGCGTCCCGCTCTGGTATGAGGTTTCGTACGACAGACCGATAGCGCCCCGCCGCATCCGAGCATGAGCGGCAAGAAATCGATCCGACCTGGTCAGAAGCAGTCACACGGAGACGGCGAGGGCCGGGGAGCCTCTCGCTCCCCGGCCCTCGCCGTCGGTCTGCCGTACGTCCCGGGTCAGCCCGCCGGGAGCGTCTCGGGGTCCTCGGTGCCCTTGCCCGCCCCACGGGCACCGTCACTCACCGTGTCGGCCTGGGCCATGGCTGCCGTGTCCGACACGGTCTTGATCGTGGCGTCGGCGAGGGCCTCCCCGGCCGGGAAGCCACCCGCCGGGGCGAGCGCCACCCCACGCCACCACGGCTCGGACGGGACGTTCTCGGCGGCGGGCTCGAAGGGCTCGCCGGGGCGGGGCAGGGCGATCCCGGCGCCCACCGCACGGGCGGCCGCGAGCGTCCCCTCTCCGGGATCCGCCCACGGGTGCGTCGCCAGGTTGAAGGTGGCCCAGTGGATCGGCAGCATCGGGCCGTGCTGCGGGCCGCCCTGCAGGTCCAGATGGGCGCGCATGCCTTCCTCGGGGGTCATGTGGATGTCGGGCCAGAAGTCGGAGTACGCGCCGATCTGGATCATCGTGGCGTCGAACGGCCCGTGCTCGGCGCCGATCTCCTTGAAGCCGTCGAAGTAGCCGGTGTCGCCGCTGTGGTAGATCCGGTGCTCCTGGCCGGTGACGACCCACGAGGCCCACAGGGTGTGCTGGGTGTTGCGCAGCCCGCGTCCGCAGAAGTGCCGGGCCGGGGTGGCGGTCAGGGTGAGGCCACCGATCTCGGTGGACTCGTGCCAGTCCAGCTCGCGCAGCCGGTCGGCGGACACGCCCCAGTGCTCCAGGTGCGCGCCGACGCCGAGGGGCACGGCGAACAGCGTGTCCGTGCCCGCGAGTGCCTTGATGGTGGGCATGTCCAGGTGGTCGTAGTGGTCGTGCGAGATGACCACGACGTCGACCGGGCCGAGGGCGGCGAGCGGCAGGGGCACGGGGTGCAGCCGCTTGGGGCCCGCGAAGGCGAAGGGGGAGCAGCGCTCGCCCCACACCGGGTCGAACAGGACGCGCCGGCCGTCCACCTCCGCGAGCACGCTGGAGTGTCCCATCCAGGTCAGCCGGAGCCCGGTGGCCGGGGGCCGCGCGATATCGGCGAGGGTGGTCGAGTGCACCGGGACGGTGCCCTTCGGGGCGCGGCGGGGCCGGGTGTCCTTGTCGAAGAAGACCTTCGCGAAGTCCAGGGTCGAGCCCGAGGGCCGGGTCCGCGCGGGTCCGCCGGGGTTCTGGAAGACGCCGTCCTCGAAGTGGGGCGATCTGCGGATACGCGCCATGCGCTCACCGCTCGGGTCGGCGCCGAACGCCCCGGGCTGCAGCGCGCGGAGCCCGGAGCTCAGGGTACGGAAACCGGCCACGGTACCTCCAGGTGGAGTCGGTCAGGCTTTCCATTATGGTCGGCCCCTCCGACACCACCGGATCACAGGGGCCCCACCCGAAGCGATCCCGGGGCGATACTGACCGATGATTCAGTAACCCGCCTCGCGAAGGAGCCCGGATGGCCACCCCCCTGTTGTCCCTGACCTGGACCGATCACCTCACGGGACGGCAGGGCTTCCTGGTCGTCGACCGGCTGGTCCGCGGGGTCGCCAGCGGCGGTCTGCGGATGCGCGCCGGCTGCACCCTGGACGAGGTCACCGGCCTCGCCCGCGGCATGACCGTCAAAGAGGCCCTGCACTACGACCCGGCGAGCCGCTACGTCCCGCTCGGCGGCGCCAAGGGCGGCATCGACTGCGACCCCCGCGATCCCGGGGCGTACCCGCTGCTGGTGCGGTACCTGCGTGCGATGCGGCCGTACATAGAGAGCTGCTGGACGACGGGTGAGGACCTGGGACTCTCCCAGGACCTGGTCGACCGGGCGGCCGCCGAGGCGGGGCTGGTCTCCTCGATCCAGGCCGTGTATCCCCTGCTCGACGACGAGGCCGAGGCCCGGCGGCGGCTCCGGGACGCGTTCACGGTCGAGGTCGACGGCATCGGTCTGGACGAGCTGGTCGGGGGCTGCGGTGTGGCCGAGGCGACCCTGGCCGCCCTGGACCGTGCCGGTGTGCCGTCCACCGGCACCCGGGTCGCCCTCCAGGGCTTCGGCACCATGGGCGGGGCCACCGCGCGCTTCCTCACGCGCGCGGGGCTCACGGTCGTGGCCGTCGCCGACCTCAAGGGCACGATCGCCAACCCGGCGGGCCTCGACGTCGAGGTGCTGCTCGCGGCCCGGGACGCCCACGGCACGGTGGACCGTTCCGCACTGCGCCCCGGCGACCGCGAACTGCCGGGCGACGCCTGGCTGTCGGCCGACGCGGACGTACTGGTTCCGGCCGCCGTCTCGTACGCGATCGACACAGCGAATCAGGAGCGGATCACCGCCCGCTGGGTCGTGGAGGCGGCCAACATGCCCGTACGCCCGGAGGCGGAGCTGCTGCTGACCGCGCGCGGGGTGGCCGTGCTGCCGGATGTCGTGGTCAACTCGGGCACGAACGCCTGGTGGTGGTGGACGTTGTTCGGGGACATCGGCGCCGACGCCGAGGAGGCGTTCGCCTGCACACGTCGCTCGATGCGGGCGCTGGTGGAACGGATGCTGGCCCGCGCGCAGGCCGACGGGACGACGCCGAGGGCCGCCGCCCACGCGATCGCGGCGGACCGGCTGCCGCTGATCGCGGAGCGGTTCGGCTGGTTCCGGTGAGGTGCCCGACGTCTCCCCCACGGCTACCGCCGCGAGCCCTGCAGGGCAGGCCGAAACGCCCCGTCGAGGGGCCGCGCGGCCGTGGGTAGGGTGACGGCGTGACGAGAGTCCGGTTGAGTGTGGCCCAGCGGCGCGGAGATCTGTTGCGGGCCGCCATCGAGCAGATCGAGGCGAGGGGTGTGGCGGCGGTCAGGATCGCCGACGTGGCCTCGGCGCTCGGCGTGAGCAACGCGCTGGTCCTCTACCACTTCTCTTCGAAGGAGCAGCTGGTCGCCGCCGCGTTCCGGCACGCGGCGGAGGGCGACCTGGCGCATCTGCGCAAGCTGCTCGGACGACGTTCCCCGGCGCTGCGCCGGCTGCGGTCGGCCGTACGGTGGTACGCCCCGACCGGGCAGGCCAAGGGCTGGCGGCTGTGGATCGAGGGCTGGGCGGCGGCGCTGCGCGACCCGGCGCTGCGCGAGGTGGCCCAGGATCTCGACCGGCAGTGGAAGGCGGCCCTCGTCGAGGTCATCGCGGAGGGCGTGGCCGCCGGTGAGTTCCGCTGCCCCGACCCGGCCGGCACGGCGCTGCGTCTGACCGCCCTCCTCGACGGTCTCGCCGTCCAGCTGACGTCCTACGCCGGTGCGGTGCCGCGCGCACGAGCCCAGGAGTGGGTGGAGGAGGCCCTGACCCGCGAGTTGGGCCTGACGGCGGAGCGGCTGACGCCTTAGACGGTGCCTTTCGGATCATGCCGGGGCCACGGGGCTCACCGGCACCGGTCCGGCACCGCCACTCCGAGCCGGGCCGAGCCCGAAGACCCCCGGAAGCCAGGACTCCTGGGCGTGGGGGGGGGGGGGCCCGGGGGCCCCCCCCCCCCGCCCCCCCCCCCCCGCGCGGCCGCCCCCCCCCCCCCCCCCCCCCCCCCCCGCGGGGGGGGGGGGCCCCCCCCGCCCCCCCCCCCGCCCCGCCCCCCACGCCCAGGAGCCGCTCACGCCACCGCGGCGATCCGCATCCTGATGTCGTCCGGCGACAGCGCCCCTTTGGCCGTCACGTGGTCGCCCGAGGACTCCCCGCGCAGCCGGCGCCCGATCCACGGCACGAGGAACTCGCGTGCCCAGGCGACGTTGTCACGCCGCATGTCGAGAGCGCCGCGCGGGGGCACCGGAGGCCACGCCTGCTCGGGGTCGGCCGGCACGTCGAGGCCAAGCACCTGGCCCGCGCGGAGCGCCACGCGTGTGTGCCCCTCGGGCGACAGGTGCAACCGGTCGGCGTCCCAGGCCCGGCGGTCCTGCACGCTGCGCAGGGACCACAGGTCGAGCACCGGACAGCCGTACCGGTCGGCGATGGCCCGGACGTGCCCGTTGTACGTGGCGATCTTGCCGCGCAGATGCTTGAGCACGGGCACGCCGCGGGTGTCGAAACCGGTCGTCACCATCACCGTGCCGGATACGGCGGTGAGTTGGGCCAAGGCCCGCTCGAAGCGCTCGGCCACCTCGTCCGGGTCGGTGCCGGGCCGGATGATGTCGTTGCCCCCGGCGCAGAACGAGACGAGGTCCGGGGCCATGCCGACGGCCCGCGGAACCTGGTCCGCCACGATCTGGTCGAGGAGCTTTCCGCGTACGGCGAGATTGGTGTATCGGAAGTCGCCCTCGGGCCTGCGGTCGGCGAGCAGGACGGCGAACCGGTCGGCCCAGCCGACGAACGCCCCGTCGGGGCCGGGGTCGCCGACGCCCTCGGTGAAGCTGTCCCCCACCGCCACGTACGACCCGATCACTGCTTTGCTGTCACTCTTCGAATCGTCTGCCACAGCAGCCCATGATTCACCTTCCAATGTGACCTACGCGACCGTAGGAAAGGGTTGACGGGCGGTGAGATAAGCCACTCCTAAAGTGTTCGCCAACTCCGGAATACCCCACTGGTCAGGGATGTTTCGGGGTGAACCGCCAGATCCGGAACCCACTGATCCGGAAATGGCTCCAGACGGTCCGGAAGGCGAAATGGCCGCCGGTGTAGGGCTGGGGATCGGTGTAGTCGAAGACGAGGCGTCCGTTGTTCCACCAGCGGACCCTGGAGCCGTCGGACACGATCCGCACCCGGTTGGGCTCGTTCGGCACCAGCAGCGGCTCCGTGTAGTCGAAGACCAGGGGGCGGACGCCCGGTTCGCCGACGTAGCGACGCAGCCGGGTCGTGGTGTTGTAGTTGGCGCCGTAGCCCGCGTAGTACGTCGTGAGGTGGTCGTACTCGTCGAGGGCTCCGCCACGCGGTGTGGCGAAGAGGTCGTCCGGGGAGCGGACGTCGGTCGCGTTCCAGAAGTTGTTGAGGTCCGAGACCCGGTCGTTGACGCCGCCCTCGGAGACGGGGATCGCGGTGTATTCGAGCAGGTACGGCCCTTCGAGCCGCTGCCTGAACCACACGGTCGCGCCGCTCGGCACGTCGATCTCCAGCGCGCCGCGCGAGGCGGTCACGGTGCCGCCGTCCTGAAGTTCGGTCGCCCACTGGCCGAGACCGTGGCAGAAGTCGTCGTGCGCGAGGAGACGGCGCTGCGGGGACGCGGCGTGCGCGGTGGCCGTTGGGGCGAGGGCCGCCAGGGCGGCTCCGGCGGCCAGGGCTCCGAAGCCTCTGCGGGTGGTCGGCACGAACGCTCTGCGGGTGGTCGGCACGGTGACACCACTCCTCGGGATCCGCCGGGAAGGCTCTGGAAAGCGCTTGCACTCCGGCCGTGATCACTCTGTCCCAACTGCCGCCGTCTGTCGATCCCTTGGGCGAGCGGCGGCACGCCCGCACACCGAAGGCCGGACCCGGGGATCGGGGCCCGGCCTTCGGTCGCGTGTCAGGCAGGTGGTCGTGCGGTGGGTCAGCCGACGGAGACGCCGTGCGAGCGCAGGAAGGCGACCGGGTCCACGTCCGAGCCGTAGTCCGGCGTGGTGCGGATCTCGAAGTGCAGGTGCGGTCCGGTCACGTTGCCGGTGGCGCCCGACAGGCCGACCTGCTGCCCCGCGGTAACGGTCTGGCCGGCCGAGACGGAGAGCTGGGACAGGTGGGCGTACTGGGCGTAGTAGCCGTCGTCGAGCTTGATGACGACCTGGTTGCCGTACGCGCCGCCCCAGCCGGCGGAGACGACCGTACCCGCGCCGACGGCCTTGAGGGAGGTGCCGGTCGGGACGACGAAGTCGACACCGGTGTGGTAACCGCTGGACCACATGCTGCCGGACATGTGGTACGGGGTGCCGACGGTGGCACCGGCCACCGGGAGGGTGAAGCCGCTGGAGTTGCTCTCGGCGGCGGGCTCGGCGGCGGCCGGCTTCGCTGCGGTCTCGGCCTTCGGGGCCGAATCGGCGGCGGAGGGCTTCGGGGCCGAGGCCTTCGGCGCGGACGGGGCCGAGGCCTTCGGGGCGCTCGCCGCCTTCTTGCCGATCGACAGCTTCAGGCCCGGGTGGATCAGCG
This sequence comes from Streptomyces sp. NPDC013187, assembly GCF_042899705.1. Taxonomy (NCBI): domain Bacteria; kingdom Bacillati; phylum Actinomycetota; class Actinomycetes; order Kitasatosporales; family Streptomycetaceae; genus Streptomyces; species Streptomyces sp. NPDC013187. Next base: position 198,537 of record NZ_JBIBAF010000004.1, read on the forward strand.
ACGGGTCGGAGCCGACGGCGTCACGGTTGTCGGCGTAGAGCTTTTTCCAGCCCCCGCTGACGTGCTGCTCGTCGGCGATCTTGGCGAGGTAGTCGCCGGCCTTCACGGTGTACGTGCGGACGCCGTTGGCCTTTTCGGCGGCCTTTTTCCCGGCGGCCGGAGCGGACTGGACGGCCTTTTCCGGAGCCGACTGCGGGGTGGCGGCGTGGGCGCCGGCGGCTCCCATGAGCGGCAGGGCGAGAGCGGCCCCGCCGGTTCCGGCGACGGCGATGGAGCGGGTGAAACGCTGGGTCTTGGGGCGGCGGTGCTTACCCTTCGCGGGCATGGCGAATTCCTCTCCGTCGCCTGCGAGGTGAGCTGTCGGGTGCGGGCTGGAGATGCCCGGCCGCGCCGGGGCGCGGCTGAACCCCAAGCCGTTCCGGGAACCGGAACAGGCGTCTTACCTGTGGGTCCCCCGCTCCTGCCGTGGTTCGGGTCAGTGTGTGCGGGCTCCGGGCGGCGGCAGGATTAGGCGTCCGTCCGGATTGGTGTGGAACGTAAGCGACCACGACGCAATAGGACAAGCTTGCGGTTGCGCGACGGGGTGTTTTTCTTGACGCGTCGCCACATGTGCCGTCACCGAGCGTGGATTACCGATCTCTCGCTTTGCTCAATGACCCTGAATATTGCGGGGATTACGTGAACATGGCGACAGCACATCGTCACGAATATGACGATGGTCACGCACCCCGACCTCATCTCCTTTACGATCGGGGCACGTTATCCCTAAGCGGCTAAAATTCCCTATTCGGACAGAATGACTACTTCCGCTTAAGCCGGACGATAGCGGCGTCCAGATCCCCGCGCACACTGACCCGCAGTCCGTGGTGAAGCAGTACGGCCCCTCGGTGAACTTCGCCCGTTTCGAGGCATTCATACGACTCTGTCGAGTCGAGGCCGCGCAGCCGGAGCGTCGGAACGGGCTCGCCGTAGCGCTGGGCCTGGAGCCATGCGAAGACGACGGTCTCGTCGCCGAGGACGTACTGCACGGCGCTCAGCCCGCCCTCCGGAGGCCGCAGCCGGTACTGGTCGCCGCGCTGCACCACGGGCCGGATCTCCTTGTAGAGCCCCACCCACTCCGCCGCCTCGGCCAGCTCCTCCGGCGTCCACTTCGCGAGGTCGCCACCGACCCCGAGCACCCCGGCCATGGCGCTGACGAACCGGAACCGCAGCGAGCTGGCCCGGTGGTTGAGCATGGCGTTCGGACTGTCGGTGACCCAGGCGGCCATGACCCGGGCCGGATGGATCTGACTGAAGCCGTGCTGGATGGCGAGCCGGTCGAGGGGGTCGGTGTTGTCGGAGGTCCACACCTGGTCCGTGCGGCTCAGCACACCGAGGTCGATCCGCCCGCCGCCACCCGAGCAGGACTCGAAGGCCACCCCCGGGTGGGCGGCCCGCAGCCGGTCCAGCAGGGCGTACAGGCCGTGCACGTGGTCGACCCACAACCGCTGCGGGTAGGCGTCGTCCGGCCAGCCGGCGTCGGTGAAGCAGCGGTTGAAGTCCCACTTCACGTAGTCGATCGGCGCACTGGAGAGGAGACCGTCGAGCTGCTCCCACAGGTACTCCCGGACGTCCTCGCGGGCGAGGTTGAGTACCAGCTGGTTACGGAACTCCGTCCGCTTTCGTCCCGATTGGTACTGCACCCAGTCCGGGTGCGCGCGGTACAGGTCGCTGTCCGGGTTGACCATCTCGGGCTCTACCCAGATGCCGAACTGCATCCCGAGGCCGTGCACATGGTCGGCGAGCGGCTTCAGCCCGCCCGGGAAGCGGTCGAGGTTCGGGGTCCAGTCGCCGAGCCCGGCCCGGTCGCTGGTACGCGCCCCGAACCAGCCGTCGTCGACCACGAACAGCTCGACACCCATCGCGGCGGCCCGCCCGGCGAGCTCCCGCTGCTGCTCCTCGGAGATGTCGAACTCGGTCGCCTCCCACGAGTTGAACAGCACCGGCCGGTCCCGGTCGGCGTCCGGGATCACATACGCCCGCTGGTAGGCGTGCCAGGCACGGCTCGCCCCGCCGAACCCGCCGTCGCACCAGAGCCCGGCGAAGACGGGGGTCGTGTACGACTCCCCGGTGCCGAGCATCAGCAGGCCGGAGTCGTCGTGGCCGGCGCCGCCGGTGATCTGGACGCGCGCGTCAGGGAGCTGGGCCACGGCGATGCGCCAGGACCCGGACCAGCCCAGAGCGCAGCTGTAGACCTCGCCGCGCTCCTCGGTGGCGTCGGTGTCGAGGGCTACCCAGGGCAGGTGCTGGTGGGAGGTGTGGCCGCGACGGCTGCCGATGACCTTCTCGCCGTGGGTGAGCCCGGAGCGAGTCAGCCGGGACTCGGCGCCCCAGCGGCCGTGCAGTTGGGACAGACGCCAGGTGTCGCGGTCGGGCAGGGTCCAGGTGGCGGAGTCGGCACGCAGCAGCTCGATGGCCGGCCCCCGGTTGTCCAGGGTCACCCAGCGCTCGACGACCTCCGCGGCGGGGCGCATCCGGTAATGCAGCGTGACGGCCAGGTCGCCGTCGCGGAACCGGAGACGCAGCTCGCCGTCCTCGGCGTCGTGCCCCTCGAAGGCCCACTCGGTGCCGCGTCGCTCGGCCGTGCGGACGGACAGGGCGGGGCGGACGAAGCGGGGGCCGCCTTCGACCGGGTACTCCTCGCGTCCGTCGAGCGGGGACTCGAAGGGCCAGTAGTCCGGCAGCGGCCGGACGGCGAGGGCCTCGGCGTCGGCCAGGCCGATACGGGGGCCCCAGTGCAGGTGCAGCAGCTCGTCCCGGTCGGTGACGTGGACGGCGTAGCTGCTGGCCGGCCCGGAGAGCACCCATGTACGACCGTCTTCGGAGATGTCCAGCATCTTGCCCTCACATATTCGAACAAGCCCGACCAGGTGCGACCAGGCGGCAACATCATCGGGGGCCGTGGGGCTTCCGGGCAACGCCTGTGGACAACTCATTGCCCCAGGCAGGCATGTCGTATCGTCGAGAGACGCCCGTCGACGAGCCGCGTCGGCGGCGCCGAAGGGGAGGAGCCCTCGTGACGCAGCAGGTCCCGTCGACCGAGCCCGAGCTGGCCGGAGTGCGCAACTTCCGTGATGTGGGCGGACTTCCGACGGTGGACGGGCGCCGGGTGCGCCAGGGCGTGCTGTTCCGCAGTGGCCACCTGGCCCACGCGACCGGGGAGGACGCCGCCTTCCTGACCGGTCTGGGCCTGCACACCATCTTCGACTTCCGCAACGCGGCGGACCAGAAGCTCGAGGGGCCGGACGTCGAGCTGCCCGGCGTGCGCAATGTGAACCTGCCGCTGAGCGACCCGGCCGACGGCGCCGAGTTCTGGAAGATGGTCCGCGACGGCGACCTGGACCAGCTGCGCGAGATCCTTTCGGACGGCAAGGGCGCGGGCCGCATGATCGCCTCGTACCGCACGATCATCAAGCACCGCACGGACGAGCACTCCCGGGTGCTGCACGCGCTCGCCGAGGACAGCGTCCCCGCGTTGATGCACTGCGCGGCGGGCAAGGACCGCGCGGGTCTGTCCGTCGCGGTGACGCTGCTGGCGGTGGGCGTCGAGCGCGAGGCGATCGTCGAGGACTACCTGAAGTCGAACGCCAAGCACCGCCGCTACAAGGTGCACCGCTCCAGCTCCGCCGCCTCGGCCTATTCCCCCGAGGTCATGGAGCTGCTCAGCCCCCTCTTCGACGCGCGCGCCGAATACCTGTCGGCGGCCTTCGACACCATCGAGGAGACGTGGGGCGGCGTCGACACCTACCTGGAGAAGGGGCTGGGGCTGTCCGCGGAGACCCGGGAGCGGCTGCGCGAGCGGCTCCTCGACTGAGGTGCGCGGGCGGAGGCTACTTCGCCCCGACCTCGAACAGCAGGTACACGAAGGCGGCGAAGACGTGGCCGGCGATGAGGTAGACGAACAACCTCACCCACAGGGCACGGGGGAACTTCTCCTCCATGTCGCTCATGACACGTCTTGGGGAGTGGGGCCCAGGCACAGGGCGGCCGTGGGGCTCTGCAACAGGGTGTGGACGAAGAGCAGGTCGACTCCGTCGTGGTCCTCGGCGGCGATGCGGTGCGGGGTGAGCGAGTCGAAGTGGGCACTGTCACCGGCCGCCAGGCGGTGCGTGGTGTCCCCGAGGCGCAGTCGCAGCCGGCCGCGCAGCACGTGGAGCCACTCCTCGCCGGGGTGGACGCGCACGATGTCCCCCTGGGAGCCGTGGGGGACGTGGACGCGAAGGGCCTGCATCCCGCGGCCGGGTGCGCCGGCCTGCCGGTAGGTCCAGCCGCCCGCGGCGGTGGGTTCCATGTCGGCCGCGCGGATGACGGCGTCCCGGTCGGCGACCGTCTCACCGAGCAGCTCGGAGACGGTCGTACCGTAGATACGGGCCAGTGCGAGCAGCATCGGCAGCGAAGGCTGGCGCTGCCCGGTCTCCAGACGGGAGAGGTGGGCGGGGGACAGCCCGGCGGCGCGGGCCGCGGCCTCCAGTGTCAGGGAGGCCTGGCGCCGCAGTGCCCGCAGCTGGGGCGCCACCACGGCGGGCAGCGCACCGGCCGCCTGGTCGGCCGGCGAGTCGGCCCCGGGGGGCCGCTCGGTGTCGGAGGAGCTCATGCCTCCATTGAGCCGGAGGCTTGCCTCAGCGGCAAATTTCTTGCCTCACAGGCAAAAGAGCTCACTTCAGCGGTTGGCCACCGCCTGCTTGACGAGTGTCTTGCCGAAGTCCCAGACCAGCCCGCCGTTGTGCGCGTCGTCCATCACGGCCGTGAAGGCGTCGACGAACCGGTCCACCTCGCGCTCGCCGATGATCAGGGGTGGGATCAGCTTGATCACCTCCATGTGGTCGCCGGACACCTGGGTGAGGATCCGGTGCTTCCGCAGCAGCGGCACGACGACCATCTGTGCGAAGAGCCCCTTGCGCGCCGCCTGGAGCATGGTCCAGCGGCTGCGCAGCTTCAGCGACTGCGGCCGGCCGAACTCGATGCCGATCATCAGCCCCCGGCCGCGCACCTCGGCGAGCATCTCGTACCGGTCCGTCAGCGCCGCGAGCCGGGACCTGAGCTGCTCACCGGTGGCCCGGACGTTCGCGACGATCTGCTCGTTCTCCATCACCGACAGCACCGCGAGGCCGGCCGCCATGGCCTGGGCGTTGGACCCGAAGCTCGCCGAGTGGACGAGCACCCGGTCCATCGAGGAGTAGACCTTCTTGAAGATCCAGTCCTTGCCGATCGTGGCGCCGACGGGCACATAGCCACCGGAGAGTGCCTTGGCCACGCAGACCAGGTCGGGCTCCACTCCGTCCTCGTGCTGGTAGGCGTAGAAGTCGCCGGTGCGGCCGAGGCCGGTCTGCACCTCGTCGGCGATGAGCAGCGCCTTGTGGCGGTGCAGCAGCTCCTGGGCGGCCCGCAGCCAGCCGGGCGGGCCCTGGAGCACGCCCTTGCCCTGGATCGGCTCGACGATCAGGGCGGCGACGTCCCCCTTCTTCAGCTCCCTCTCCAGCGCGTCGAGGTCGCCGAGCGGGACGGCCGTGTCGGGCAGCAGCGGGGCGAAGCCGTCACGGAAGCCGGACTCGCCGTTCACGGAGAGGGAGCCGGTGGTCAAGCCGTGGAAGGCGTGCGCGCAGTAGAGGATCCTGGGCCTGCCGGTGACGAACCGGGCGAACTTCAGGGCGCCCTCGACGGCCTCGGTGCCGCTGTTGCCGAAGAACACCCGGTCCAGGTGGGGGCTGTGCGCGAGCAGCTTCTCGGCCAGCAGGCCTGGCAGCGGCTGGCAGTCGAACCGGGTGAGGTCGGCCAGGCCGGCGTCCAGGACGTCGTGCAGCGCCTTGCGCACCACGGGGTGGTGGCGGCCCAGCCCCATCACCCCGAACCCGGCGAGCATGTCCAGGTAGTCGTTGCCGTCCGCGTCCCAGAAGTAGGCGCCCTCGGCGCGCTCGTAGACCTTGTCGAAGCCGATGGTGTGCAGCATGCGCGGGAGCTGGTGGTTGAGATGGCGGGTGTGCAGCTCGTAGCGCTCGGCCCCGCGCTCGGCCAGCAGCTTGCCGAGGTCGAACTCCCCGGCCTGCGACGACTCCGACGCGGACTCGGCGGTTGTCATTCCTGTGGCTCCTTGGACTGCTCTTCCTTGACGGCCAGGCTCGCGCTGATCCGTCCGGCGACCTCGACGGGTGTCAGGCCGATGTCGGCGAGCACCTCGCCGCGCTTGGCGTGCGCGAGGAACTGCTCGGGGATGCCGAACCGCCGTACCGGCACGTCGACGCCGGCGTCGCCCAGGGCCAGCGCCACGGCCGAACCGACCCCGGCGGCGCGGCTGTTGTCCTCGACGACGGCGACCAGGCGGTGCTCGGCGGCGAGGCCCGGGAGGGCCGGGTCGACGGGCTTGACCCAGCGGGGGTCGACGACGGTGCAGCCGATGCCGCGCGCTTCGAGCAGCTCGGCGGCCCGGAGGCAGACCGGTGCCATCACGCCGACGGCCACCAGGAGGGCCTGCGGCTCGGCGGAACGGTGCAGTACGTCCAATCCGCCCACCCGGTCCACGGCCGGGATCGACGGGCCGACGGACTCCTTCGGGAAGCGCACGAGGGTCGGCGCGTCGTCCACTGCGACGGCCTCGCGCAACTGCGCACGCAGCTGGTCGGCGTCGCGCGGCGCGGCGATGCGCAGGCCGGGGACGACCTGGAGGACGGACATGTCCCACATGCCGTTGTGGGAGGCACCGTCGACGCCGGTGACCCCGGCCCGGTCCAGGACGAAGGTCACCCCGCAGCGGTGCAGGGCCACATCCATCAGGAGCTGGTCGAAGGCGCGGTTGAGGAAGGTGGCGTAGACGGCGACGACCGGATGCAGTCCGCCCGTCGCCAGGCCCGCCGCGGACACGGCCGCGTGCTGCTCGGCGATGCCGACGTCCCACACCCGGTCCGGGAACCGCTCGGCGAAGGCGCCCAGGCCCACGGGGTGCAGCATGGCGGCGGTGATCGCCACCACGTCCTCGCGCTCCTCCCCGATCCGGACGATCTCCTCGCCGAACACCGAGGTCCAGGAGGGGCCGCCCGATGGGGAGAGCGGTGCGCAGGTCAGCGGGTCCATGACGCCGACGGTGTGGAAGTGGTCCTCCTCGTGGGCGAGGGCGGGCTCGTAGCCGCGGCCCTTCTCCGTGAGGCAGTGGACCAGCACGGGCCCGTGGAAGCGTTTCGCGCGCCGCAGCGCGGACTCCACGGCCCCGGTGTCGTGCCCGTCGATCGGGCCGAGGTACTTCAGCCCCAGGTCCTCGAAGAGGCCCTGCGGGGCGAACGCGTCCTTGAAGCCCTTCTTCGCGCCGTGCAGGGCCTCGTAGAGGGTGGTGCCGACCAGGGGCGTGCCCTGGAGGACGTCCTTGCCCCAGGCGAGGACCCGCTCATAGCTGTCGGTCGTGCGCAGGGTCGCGAGGTGGTTGGCGAGGCCGCCGATGGTGGGCGCGTAGGAGCGCTCGTTGTCGTTGACGACGATGATCAGCGGGCGGTTCTTGGCGGCCGCGATGTTGTTCAGGGCCTCCCAGGCCATGCCGCCGGTGAGGGCCCCGTCGCCGATGACCGCGACGACATGGCCCGTCTCGCCCTGCACCTGGCGGGCCTTGGCGAGCCCGTCGGCCCAGCCGAGGGCGGTGGAGGCGTGACTGTTCTCGATGACGTCGTGCTCGGACTCCTCGCGCGAGGGGTAGCCGGACAGGCCGCCCTTGCCGCGCAGCTTGGAGAAGTCCTGGCGGCCGGTCAGCAGTTTGTGGACGTAGCTCTGGTGGCCGGTGTCCCACAGGATGCGGTCGACCGGCGACTCGAAGACCCGGTGCAGGGCGATGGTCAGCTCGACCACGCCCAGGTTCGGTCCCAGATGGCCACCGGTCCTGGCGACCGCGTGCACCAGGAACTCCCGGATCTCTTCGGCCAGTTCCCCCAGTTCCGCCTCGGACAGCGCCTTCAGGTCGCGTGGTCCCCGGATGCTCTCCAGAATCGTCACGCTCGGGCCCCCTTCGAATTCCGTGCTGCTCAGCTCACGGTGACGGCCGGCTCCCCCGAACCCACGCCGTCCTGCTCCATCTGCTCGGCGATCTTCATCGCCTCTTCGATCAGCGTCTCGACGATCTTGGACTCGGGGACGGTCTTGATAACCTCGCCCTTGACGAAGATCTGCCCCTTGCCGTTGCCTGAGGCCACTCCGAGATCGGCCTCCCGCGCCTCGCCGGGGCCGTTGACCACACACCCCATGACGGCGACGCGCAGCGGCACCTCCATGCCGTCCAGCCCGGCCGTGACCTCCTCGGCGAGCTTGTAGACGTCGACCTGGGCGCGCCCGCAGGACGGGCACGACACGATCTCCAGCCGCCGCTCCTTGAGCCCGAGGGACTGGAGAATCTGGATACCGACCTTGACCTCCTCGGCCGGCGGCGCGGACAGCGACACCCGGATCGTGTCGCCGATGCCCCGCGACAGCAGCGCGCCGAACGCCACCGCCGACTTGATCGTGCCCTGGAAGGCCGGGCCCGCCTCCGTCACGCCCAGGTGCAGCGGATAGTCGCACTGCTCGGCCAGCTGCCGGTACGCCTCGATCATCACGACCGGGTCGTTGTGCTTGACGGAGATCTTGATGTCCCGGAAGCCGTGCTCCTCGAACAGGGACGCCTCCCACAGCGCGCTCTCCACGAGCGCCTCCGGGGTCGCCCTGCCGTACTTCTGGAGCAGCCGCCGGTCCAGCGACCCGGCGTTGACGCCGATCCGGATCGGCGTGCCGTGGTCCTTCGCCGCCTGGGCGATCTCCTTGACCCGGTCGTCGAACTGCTTGATGTTGCCGGGGTTGACGCGGACGGCCGCGCAACCCGCCTCGATCGCGGCGAACACGTACTTCGGCTGGAAGTGGATGTCCGCGATCACGGGGATCTGCGACTTGCGGGCGATGGTCGCCAGGGCGTCCGCGTCGTCCTGCGTGGGGCAGGCCACCCGGACGATCTGGCAGCCGGACGCGGTCAGCTCCGCGATCTGCTGCAACGTGGCACCGACGTCCGACGTGCGGGTCGTCGTCATCGACTGCACCGACACCGGGGCCCCGCCCCCGACCGCCACGGCACCGACCTGGATGCGGCGCGAGACGCGCCGCTGCGCGACCGGCCGGACCGGCACCTCGGGGACACCCAGCGGGACAGCGGTCATGACGTCACTCCCGGTTCCCGGAGACCGTCTCGCGCATGGCGCGCAGCGACTCCTTCAGCGATCCCATGGTGGCGAGGACGGCGGTGGGCTCGTAGCCGCAGTGCGCCATGCAGTTGGCGCAGCGCGGGTCCTTGCCGCGGCCGTACTTGTCCCAGTCGGTGTCCTCGACGAGCTCCCGGTACGTCGGCACGTAGCCGTCGCTCATCAGGTAGCAGGGGCGCTGCCAGCCGAAGAGCGAGTAGTTCGGGATGGCCCACGCGGTGCACGGGAAGTCGACCTTGCCCTCCAGGAAGTCCAGGAAGAGCGGTGAGTGGTTGAGCCGCCAGCGCCGCCGGTTGCCGCCGGAGAAGGCCTTCTTGAACAGCTCGCGGGTCTGCTCCACGCCGAGGAAGTGCTCCTGATCGGGGGCCTTCTCGTAGGCATAGGCGGGCGAGATCATCATCTCGTCGACCTGGAGGTCGTCGTTGAGGAAGTTCAGCACCTCGATGATGGTCTGCGGGGTGTCGGTGTTGAAGAAGGTGGAGTTGGTGGTGACCCGGAAGCCGCGACGCTTGGCCTCCTTGATCGCCTCCACGGCCTCGTCGAACACGCCCTCCTTGGCGACCGACTCGTCGTGCCGCTCGCGCAGGCCGTCGATGTGCACCGCGAAGGCGAAGTAGGGCGACGGCGTGAACGCGTCCATCTTCTTGCGCAGCAGCATCGCGTTGGTGCAGAGGAAGACGTACTTCCGCTTGGCCACCAGCTGCCGCACGATCTCATCGATCTGCGGGTGCATCAGCGGCTCGCCGCCGGCGATGGACACCATCGGGGCACCGGACTCGATGACCGCCCCCACGGCCTGGGCGACCGGCATCCGCTGCTTGAGCACCCCGGCCGGGTGCTGGATCTTGCCGCATCCCTCGCACTTGAGATTGCAGGCGAACAGCGGCTCCAGCTCGACGATCAGCGGAAACTTGTCCCGTCGGCGGATCTTCTGTTCAGCCAAGTACGTAGCGACCTTGATGGACTGTCGGAGCGGCATGGCCATCTGGCTCACCTCCTGGGGAGCAGCAAGGAACGGTGCCATTCGAAGAAAGCGGGAAGGACGGAACGAAGAACACGGAAAGCTGATATTCCACCGCGTACCGTGCCGATCCGGACGAGTTCATGTTCAGGAGCGTCCACGACCACCCGGACGGCCGCAACCGGGCGCTCGCCCGCGCGCACGGCGCTCAGAAGCGTGACGGCGCTCTCCATGTCGACCGCGATCGCGCCGGTCGCCCGCAGCGCGGACCGTTCGGGGCCTCGTACGACGTGGTCGGAGCCGGTCAGCGGCCCGGTGTGCACCCTCCGGCCGGGCAGCGCGCGCGCCAGTTCCTTCACGAGCAGCTCGGTCGCGACGCAGGGCGTCGTGCCGCGCGGGTCGCGGGTCTCCTCGGCGACGACCAGATCACCGGGGTGCATGCCCGGCGCCAGACCCGCGCAGAAGCCGGTGGCCAGGACGGCGGCGTCGCGCAGGGCCGGGTCGGCCAGCACGCGGGTGACGGCCCGCTCGGCGGCCGCCGGCCCCATGCCCGTCCGCAGCACGGTGACCGGCCCGCCTGCCCCGCCCCTGCCGCCCGCGCGCAGGGCGAACTGCTCGATGCCGAGCGCGCAGGCGATCAGCAGCGGCATGGGGGCGGGCTGTGCGCTCATCAACTCCCCTCGGCCTCGGCGAGCGGCGTGCCGGCGCCGTTTCTGCGGTGCTCCCCGGCCTCGGCGAGCGGCGCGCCGAACCCGCGGCGCTCCCCGACCTGACCGCTCCCCCGGAGCCTTTGGGCGAAGGGCTCCCCGTGCAGATAACGACCGAGCGCGGTGAGCGGGAAGACCTGCCGATAGAGGTGGTAGTTGATGGAGAAGTCCCACGGGAAGCCCGTCCCCGTGAAGTACGGCTCGTCCCAGGAGCCGTCCTCCCGTTGCGTGGCGGCGAGCCACTCGACGCCGCGTTCGACGGCCTTGGAGTCGCGCTCCCCCGCCGCGAGCAGGGCCATCAGCGCCCACGCCGTCTGCGAGGCGGTCGAGGCGCCCCTGCCGCTCCACTCCCTGACGTACTTGTAGGAGCGCAGGTCCTCGCCCCAGCCGCCGTCGTCGTTCTGGACGGACTCCAGCCAGGTCACGGCCCGCCGGATCGCCGGGTGCGCGGCGGGGAAACCGGCGGCGATCAGAGCGGGGACGACGGATCCGGTGCCGTAGACGTAGTTGACGCCCCAGCGCCCGAACCACGAGCCGTCCGGTTCCTGCTCCGCCAGCAGCCACTCGATGCCGCGCCGGGTGCGCGGGTCGTGGGCGAGGCCCTCCACCGCGAGCATCTCGACGACGTGCGCGGTGACGTCAGCGGAGGGCGGGTCGATGACCTCGCCGAAGTCGCAGAACGGCAGCCGGTTGGGGAAAGGGCTGGTGTTGTCGACGTCGAACGCGGCCCACGCGCCGTTCTTCGACTGCATGCCGAGCGTCCAGCGCGTGCCGCGGACGATGGCCCTGTCGAGGCGCTCCGGGTCGTGGTGGGCGATCCGGCGCAGCGCGAGGATCACCTCGGCGGTGTCGTCGATGTCGGGGTAGTTGTCGTTGTGGAACTCGAACGCCCAGCCCCCGGGCCGCAGTCCGGGCCGCTTCACGGACCAGTCGCCGGGCCGGACGATCTCCTCGCCCAGCATCCAGTCGGCCGCCTTCACCAACTGCGGGTGGTCGGCGGGCAGTCCGGCGTCGACGAGGGCGATGGCGGCCAGGCAGGTGTCCCACACCGGTGACTGGCAGGCCTCGATCATCCGGGCACCGTCCTCGCGCCACACGGCGAACCGGTCCAGGGACGCCAGGCCCTCGCGCATCACGGGGTGTTCGAGGTCGTAGCCGAGCAGGTGCAGGGCGATGATCGAGTACACGGCCGGGGGCTGGATGCCGCCCCAGCAGCCGTCGTTCTCCTGCCGCTCGATGATCCAGCGGGCGGCGCTGTTCATGGCGGCTCGGCGCAGTCTGCGCGGGGCGACCTTCCGCAGGGCGTGCAGGCCCTTGTCCATCCGCTGGAACGCCCCGTCCCAACTGAACGGCGACGCCAGGGGCTTGGACGGGTTGGGCCGGTCCGGTTCGGTGTGCAGCTCGTCGAGCGCGAAGGGTGCGGGGCGTACCGGCCGCTTCGCTGAGACGATCGTCAGCGGGACGATGGTCTGCCGCGCCCAGCAGCCGAAGTCGTAGATGTTGAGCGGCACCCACTTCGGGAAGAAGACGAGCTCCGGCGGGAGTTCGGGCAGGTCCTCCCACTTCCACCAGCCGAACAGGGCCAGCCAGATCCGGGTGAAGACCCGGGCGGCGGCGATGCCGCCCTGCGCGCGGATCCACGCGGAGGCCTTCGCCATGTGCGGGGCGTCGGGCGCGTCACCGGCCAGGCGGAGGGCGACGTACGCCTCGATGGTGGCGGACAGTTCGGCCGGCCCGCCGTAGAAGGTGGCCCAGGTGCCGTCCTCGCCCTGCTCGCCGCGGATGAAGAGGGCGGCGGCCCGTGTGGTCTTCTCGTCGCGGATGCCCAGGAACTGACGGAGCAGCAGGTCCTCGGCGTCCATCGTGACGTTGGTCTCGAGGTCGCCCTTCCACCAGCCCTCCGGGTCCTGACGGGAGAGCAGGAAGTCGGTGGCACGCCGGGCGGCGCGTGCGGCGGCTTCCGGTACCCCGGCCGCCCCGGGGGTGTTCGTGTCGGTGTCGCTGGCCGCGGCGGCGCGGGGTGGCAGGGCCCCGGTGCTTCCGTCGGTCGTCGCTGTCATGGCTTCCCCTTCGTGCAGTGGTGCAAGGTGTGCAGCTGCTGTGGGTCCGCCGTCGGCCGGTGTCCGTGATCACTCACGGCACCGGCCGGCGACTACGCGAGGGCTATTCGGCCGATAGTGATCATCTCTTTCGTACGACGACGAAGTCCGCGAGGGCCGTGAACTGTGCCCGCACCCGCTCGGGCATGTCGACGGCGTCGAGGGCTTCGATGGCGATGGTGTGCTGACGGCGTGCCTCGTCGGCGGTCCACTCGCGGCCGCCTGCCTCCTCGATGAGGGCGGCGCGGGCCGCGAACTCCTCCTCGGAGAAGTTCTCGACGTCGTTGCTCTTGGCGTCGGCGGCGAGGATCTCGCCGAGCCGCTCGGAGGCGGAGCCGCCCGCGGCGAGGGCGGCCACGACCGGCAGGGACTTCTTGCGCTGGCGCAGGTCGCTCCAGGTCTGCTTGCCGGTGGAGACCGGGTCACCCCAGATGCCGAGCAGGTCGTCGACGGCCTGGAAGGCGAGGCCCAGGTGGTAGCCGTACTTCTCGAGGGTGTCGGCGGTGTGGTCGTCCGCGCCGCCGAGGACCGCGCCGATGGAGCTGGCGCAGGCGAGCAGGGCGCCGGTCTTGTTGCCCTCCATCTCCAGGCACTCCTCGACGCTGACGCGGTCGCGGTGCTCGTAGGAGATGTCCTGGGCCTGACCGTCGATCAGGGCGCGGCTGGCGGTGGTCAGGCGGCGGGTGGCGCGGCCGGCCTCGACGGTGCCGAGTTCGAGGAGCACCTCGTTGGCGAGGGCGAACAGGGCGTCGCCGACCAGGATGGCCTGGGCGGGCCCGTGCACCTTCCACACCGTGTCGCGGTGACGGCGCTGCTCGTCGCCGTCCATGAGGTCGTCGTGGAGGAGGGAGAAGTTGTGGACCAGTTCCACGGCGACGGCGCCGGGGATGCCGGTCTCGGGGGCGGCCGACATGACCTCGGCGGACAGCACCGCGAGGGCGGGGCGCACGGCCTTGCCGCCGTCCCCCTCCGCGGGCCTGCCCTGGGCGTCGATCCAGCCGAAGTGGTAGGCGGCAACAGTGTCCATGGGAGGTGCCAGGCGGTCGACGGCCGCCCGCAGTACCGGTGTGGCCAGGGTCCGGCCGCGCTCCAGCAGCGCGGTCACGTCCACCGCCTCGGCAGTCTTCGAAGCCGGGGGCACAGTGGGCACAGTCTCTCCTCTTGTTGCGGTACCGGGGGTGCGGGGGCCGCCCGCCGCGCCGGCCTGGGCCGGCATCACGCCGCCTCCTCGAAGTCGAAGAGGTGGCGAGGGCGGGGCCGGCCCAGGGCGCCCAGCACGGCGTCCGCCGCGCTCACACCACTGCGGACCGCACTCTCCATGGTCGCGGGCCACCCGGTGGCGGTCCACGCTCCGGCCAGGTAGAGGCCGGATGCCTTGGTGCGGGCGCCGGGCCTGAGACGCCCGACGCCGGGGGTGGGAGCGAACGTCGCGGTGCGCTCCCGGGTGACGAAGAAGTCCTTCACGTGGGCGCCGCGGGTCAGCGGCAGCAGCCGCTCCAGCTCGGGCAGGTACCGCTCCCGCAGCACGGCCACGGGCTCGTCGATCTCGTCCTGGGCGGCCGACTGGGACAGGGCCAGGTACTGGCCCTGGCGCAGCCCGGACGCCTCGGTCCGGTCGAAGACCCACTGCACGGGGCTGCCGAGGGCGGTGAAGAAGGGCCGGCCGAGGACCTTGCGGTCGTAGACCACATGGACGTTGAGGATGGGCGCGGTGCCGATCTCCAGGAGCCGTTCGGGCGCGTCCAGGGCGCCCGTGGGCAGCAGGTCGTGCGCCTCGCGCTGTGGTACGGCGAGGACCACGGCGTCGGCCTCCAGCGTCTCGCCCGGGACCTCGACGCTCCACTGCCCGTCCCCGTCGGAGGAGAGGGAGGTGACGCGGGTGCGGACCTCGGTGCGCACGCCCGCGGAGTCGAGCGCCTTGCGGGCCAGCCGGTCGTGCAGGTCGCCCAGCGGGACCCGCGCCCAGCCGATGTCGGCGGCGCCCGGGTCGGACAGCAGACCGGTCTTGAACACCATCGCGGCCAGCGCCAGCGAGGCGTCGGAAGCGACCGCGTTGAGGGTGGCGACCCCGACCAGGTCCCACAGGGCCGCCACGGAGCGCTCCGACTGGCCGTGCGCCGCGAGCCAGCTGCCGAAGTCCTGCGTGTCCAGCGCCGGGTCGGTGAGGTCGAGTCCCTTGAGCGCGAGCGCGGCCCTGCCCACCTTGGCGCGGTCGGCGAGCGACAGGTGCGGATAGGCGGCGAGGCTGCGCCCCAGGTGCAGCGGCACGGGCAGGGCGTCCCGCCGCAGCCGGCCGAGCCGTCGCCCCTCGGGCCGGGCGAGGTCCAGGACGGGAACGTCGAGCCGCTCCTGCAGCGGGGCCAGCGCCGCACCCTCGATGCGGTCGAGGAACCAGCGGTAGGCGGTGCAGCAACGCAGGTAGACGTGCTGGCCGTTGTCGACGGTGAGATCGCCGCGCCGGAAGGAGAAGGCGAGCCCGCCGAGCCGCGGCCTGCCCTCCAGCAGCGTGACGCGCACCCCGGCGTCGGCGAGTGCGAGCGCCGAGGTGACACCGGCGAGCCCGCCGCCCACCACGACGGCGTGCCGCCCTTGTGCGGCCGGTCCCCCGGACCGTGTGCCCTGGGTCATCGCACACCCTCCCCCGCGGCCCGGGCGTGCTGCTCGAGCGGTGCACGACCGGCCGTCTCCGTCAGGGACGCGGCCCCGGGCCGGAGGGTTGCCCGCCGCATCTCGCCGACGGCGGCGTCTGTGTCCGTCACGCACGCCTCCTGACGGTCCGCCGGGTCACGTGCCGGGCGTCGAGACCGGACAGTCCGCGCACGGCGACGTACGCCTTCTCCCGGCCGGGCAGGGAGACCCGGCCGCGCAGCACGGCCTGCGGGTCGCGCTCGATGCGGTCGAGGAGGCGGCGGTAGATGCCGGCCATGGCGGCGACGCAGGCGCCGCTGCGCCGGTCGAGCATGGGGAGCAGCCGGTAGCCCTCGGCGAACAGAGCGCGGGCCCGTCGCACTTCGAAGTGCACGAGGCCCGCGAAGTCGGAGCCCTCCGGTGGCCGCGGCCCGCCGAAGCCGGCCGAACAGCCGAACTTGGCGAGATCGTCGGCGGGCAGGTAGGTCCGCCCGCCCACGGCGTCCTCGCGGACGTCTCTGAGGATGTTGGTGAGCTGGAGCGCGAGCCCGAGCGTATCGGCATACTCCGGCGCGCGGTCCACTCCGCGCGCCCCCGGTTCCGTGCCGAACACGCCGAGCGAGAGCCGCCCGATGGCGCCCGCCACACAGCGGCAGTAGACCTTCAGGTCGTCCCAGGTCTCGTAGGTCTCGCCGCGGACGTCCATCAGGACGCCGTCGATGAGCTCGTCCAGGCCGCCGAGCGGGATCGGGAAGGCCCCGGCGGCGTGCGAGAGGGCGACCGCGACCGGGTCGATGTCGTCCTCGCCGACCCGGTCCTCGCGGATCCGGGTGAGCAGCGCCCGGGTCTCCTCCAGCCTGGCCACCTTGACGTCCTCGTCGAGCGCGCCGTCGCCGATGTCGTCGACCCGCCGCGAGAACGCGTACAGCGCCGACATCGCCCGGCGCTGAGGTGTCGGCAGCAGCCGGATGCCGTAGGCGAAGTTGCGGGCCTGCCGCCCGGTGACTGCCTCGCAGTAGCTGTAGGCGGCGAGTACCGGCGGGGACGCGTGTGGTTCCGACTCCACGGTCCGGATCACCCCTCTCCTCGCAGAGTCACGCCCACCTCACGCAGCAACCGGACCTTGCCGGGCTTGGGCGGGCCGGGAAGTACGTCGTATTCGGCGGCGGCGATCGCGTGGAGGGCCGCCCTTCCCCCCGCCACGAACCCTGCGAGCAGCAGCTTCAGCCTGCCGTGGACGCTACCCACCAGGGGGGCGCCTTCATTCAGGAGGTCCCGTGCCCTTTGCGCTTCGTACGCAATCAACGCACGGACCGACGCACCGGCGGATTTCGTGGCGAGATCCGCTTCCTGGACGTGGAGGCGTTTCATGTCGTCCGCGGGCAGGTAGACCCGGTCGCGGGCGAGGTCCTCGGCGACGTCCTGGAGGTGCTCGACGATCTGGAGAGCCGTGCAGATCATGTCGGAGCGGCGGATCCGCTCGGGAGTCGAGGTGCCGGTGACGGCGAGGACGAGACGGCCGATGGGGTTGGCGGACAGCTCGCAGTAGGCGAGCAGGTCGTCGTAGGTCTCGTAGCGGCTGACCAGCTGGTCCTGGCGGTTGGCGGCGATCAGGCCGAGGAACGGCCCGGGGGTCATGGAGCAGCGGCGCACGGTCGGCTGGAGGCGGCGCAGCAGAGGGTGACGCGGCGTCGCGTCGAAGACCCTGCGCAGGTCGGCCTCGAAGGCGTCGAGCAGCACCAGCCGGTCCTCTGCCTCCTGCGGGGAGACGCCCAGCAGCCGGGCGTCGGCGCCGCCGGGCGCGAGGTCGCCGTCGCCGATGTCGTCGACCAGGCGGGCGAAGCCGTAGACGGCCATGAGGTCGGTGCGCCAGGCCCGGGGCAGGAAGAAGGGGGCCACCGGGAAGTTCTCGCCGGCGGCCTTGTCGAGCGTGCCGCGCTCCGGATCGAGGGAGCGCGTCGTGCCGGTTCCCGTCACCGCCGGCTGCCCGGCGCGGGGACGGCACGTGCTGCGTGGAGCTGGGGAGTTTCCGTAGCCATCGCCGTCACATCTCCCGTTCTACACTGCCGACCCAATACACACTATTTCGGACACGCCGCCCCGCCGTCCGCACGGTGGTCCGACGGGCGGTGTCGCGCATTATCGCCCTGATTGCCGTGTTTCGGGACCGGTACAGCTTACGTTGTACAACGCGACACGGTTCGTCAGGGTGTCCCGCACATCACGAGAACACACCGATTGGCCCCAAGATTCCTGAGATGGGCCGGAGTTGACGTTTCCTTTGCAGACGCGGGGCCCCGCCGGAACAGTTCCGTCGGGGCCCTGTCCGAAAGCGGACTACTTGCCCGTGAACTTCTCGTACTCCTTGAGCACCTCGTCCGTGGGGCCGTCCATGCGCAGCTCGCCGCGCTCCAGCCACAGGACGCGGTTGCACGTGTCGCGGATGGACTTGTTGTTGTGGCTGACCAGAAACACCGTGCCGGCTTCCTTGCGCAGCTCCCGGATGCGGTCCTCGGAACGCTTCTGGAACTTCCGGTCGCCGGTCGCCAGGGCCTCGTCGATCATCAGGACGTCGTGGTCCTTGGCCGCCGCGATGGAGAAGCGGAGCCGGGCCGCCATGCCCGATGAGTAGGTGCGCATGGGCAGGGTGATGAAGTCGCCCTTCTCGTTGATGCCGGAGAAGTCGACGATGTCCTGGTAGCGCTCCTTGATCTCCTCACGGGACATGCCCATGGCGAGACCGCCCAGGATGACGTTCCGCTCGCCGGTGAGGTCGTTCATCAGGGCCGCGTTGACGCCCAGCAGCGAGGGCTGGCCGTCGGTGTAGACCTTGCCCTGCTCGGCCGGGAGCAGACCGGCGATGGCGCGCAGCAGGGTCGACTTGCCGGAGCCGTTGGAGCCGATCAGGCCGATGGCCTCGCCGCGGTACGCCACGAAGGAGACGCCGCGCACGGCGTGCACCTTGCGCACGCCCCGCTCCTCGCCGCGCTTGACGATGCGGCTGAGGGCGGCGGTGGCGCTGCCCTTGCCGGTCTTGGCGCCGTTGACGCGGTAGACGATGTGCAGGTCGTCCGCGACGACGGTGGGGATGCGCGCGTCCTGCTGCTGCTCAGCCACGGCCGTACCTCTCCTCCGCCTTCCAGAAGTACACGAAGCCACCCAGGGCGAAGAGCACGGCCCAGGCGCCCGCGGCCGCCCAGACGTGGTCGGGGAGGAACTTGCCGCTGTAGTCGTCGATGAGGGCGAAACGCATCAGGTCCATGTAGATCGCGGCCGGGTTCCACTGCAGGATGTTCGCGATCCAGGCCGGCTTGTCCGCCAGGAAGATCGGGATGGAGAACATCACACCGGAGGCGTACATCCACGTCCGCATCACGAACGGCATCAGCTGCGCGAGGTCGGGGGTCTTGGCGCCCGCCCGGGCCATGATCAGCGCGAGGCCGGTGTTGAAGCAGAACTGCAGCACGAGCACCGGCACGATCAGCAGCCAGGACAGGTCCGGGTAGTGGCCGAAGCCGATCGTGACGGCGAACAGCACGATCATCGAGAACAGCAGTTGCTGGAGCTGCTGCAGCGCGAAGGAGATCGGCAGCGAGGCGCGCGGGAAGTGCAGGGCGCGGACCAGGCCGAGGTTGCCGGAGATCGCGCGCACCCCCGCCATGACCGAGCTCTGCGTGAAGGTGAACACGAACACGCCCGTGACCAGGAACGGGATGTACACCTCACGGGACATGCCCCGGTCGGCCTCCAGGAGCAGGCCGAAGATGAAGAAGTACACGGCCGCGTTCAGCAGCGGCGTGGCCACCTGCCACAGCTGGCCCAGTTTGGCCTGGCTGTACTGGGCGGTCAGCTTCGCCCGGGAGAAGGCGAGGATGAAGTGCCGCCGGTCCCAGAGCTGACGGACGTACTCGATGAGGGACGGACGGGCGCCGCTCACGGTCAGCCCGTGCTTGGCGGCGAGTTCCCTCGCCGTGAGGCCCTCGTCGGGCGCCGCGGGCGGGGTCACCGCGACCGTGGCGTCGTGCGTTGTCTCACTCACTAGTGGAAACTTTCGTCTTCGAGATGCTCGGCCTGTGCCGGTCCGGCACGAGCCGGGGCCAGGGTACGGCCCGGGGGCTCCCGGGTGTCTCCCGGATACGAGCTTGTCAGATGACGGGGGGCCGGCCCAGCCGGGTCAGCCGCCACACCGTACGCCACTTCATGGGCCGGCGGGGACCGCACGAGGTGGTCCAGCCTTCGCGGAATCCGCCGAACCAGGCTCGCAGCGCGCTGCGGGAGGGGCGGCGCAGCAGGGTGAGCAGCAGCCACACGCCGAGGTAGACCGGGACGAGCGGCGCGGGGAGGTTGCGGCGGGCCAGCCAGACGCGGTTGCGGGCGACCATGCGGTGGTAGACCGCGTGCCGCGAGGGGGCGGTCGTCGGGTGGTACAGCACCATGTCGGACCGGTAGTCGATCATCCAGCCCGCGTCCAGGGCCCGCCAGGCCAGGTCGGTTTCCTCGTGGGCGTAGAAGAACTCGTCCGGGAGTCCGCCGACGTCGGCGAAGACGCGGGTGCGCACGGCGTTGGCGCCGCCGAGGAAGGTGGTCACACGCGAGGAGCGCATCGGGTCGGCGGCGCGCAGCCGGGGGACGTGGCGGCGCTGGGTGACACCGGTCTCCGGGTCGGCTATGCGGAAGCTCACGATGCCGAGCCCCGGGTCGGCTTCGAACGCCTTGCGGCACAGCTCGGCGGTGTCGTGGCTCGCGAGCAGTCCGTCGTCGTCGAGGAAGAGCAGGATGTCGACGTCCCGGCCGGAGGGGCCGAAGGCCTCGATGCCGACGTTGCGGCCGCCGGGGATGCCGAGGTTCTCGGGCAGCTCGATGGTGCGGACGCCTTCGGGGACGTCCGGGACGGGCGAGCCGTTGCCGACGACGACCACCTCGACCGGGTCGCCGTCCTGCTTGGCGACGGAGTCGAGCAGGGCGCGCAGCTCCTCGGGCCGGTTGCCCATGGTGATGATGACGGCGCCGACCTTCATGCCGCTCACTTCAGCCTGCTGGAGGCGAGGATGGACACCAGGTGCAGCAGGGTCTGCACCAGGGCGATGCCGGCCATGACCGCCACGCCGAGCCGCGAGAAGAAGAGGTCCCCGCGGGCCTGGTCGACGATCGCCAGCACCAGGATCACCAGGGACGCCTCGATGCCGAGGATGAGGCGGTGGAAGTTCAGGGCGGCGGCGGCCTTGCGGGCCAGCGCCATGCCGGAGGAGCGCATCTCGGATGCGGCCTCCTTGACGGGGGGCTTGCCGGCCTGGTGCCGGGCGACGCCGACGAGGTCGGTCTCCGCCTTGATCAGGATGGCGCCGAGGGCGGCCAGCGTGCCGAGGAAGGCCCACAGCCAGTCGATGCGGCCGCTGCCCCACAGGTCGGCGGCGCGCAGGCCGAAGCCGGTGAGCACGGCGGCGTCGGTCAGGTAGGCGCCAACGCGGTCCAGGTAGACCCCGTTGAGCGAGTACTGCTTCTTCCAGCGCGCGATCTCGCCGTCGACGCAGTCCAGCAGCAGATACATCTGGACGCACACCACACCGAGCACGGCGCCCGCGATCCCCGGCACGAGCAGTGCCGGGGCCGCGAGCACACCGAAGACGGTCATCAGGTACGTGAGCTGGTTGGGTGTGACCCTGGTGTTCACCAGGTAGCGGTCGACCCGCAGGGACACCTCACGCATGTAGAGGCGTCCCATCCAGTGCTCACCGCTGCGCCGGTCCTTCACCCCTGCGGGGTGAACGACGGGGCGTAGTTCAGCTACCGATGGCCTTGACATAGTCGGCGTAGATGTCCTTGATCTGTTCGGTGTTCAGGTCGAGGTGTTCGAGGATGGTGTAGCGGCCGGGCCGGGTCTCCGGGGCGAACTCGACGGCCTTGACGAACTCGTCCGTCGTGAAGCCGATCTCGTCCGGCAGCACGGGCAGGCCGTGGCGGCGCAGGACCTCGGCCATGTACGCCGACTCCTCCTGCGCCCCGCGCAGCCACATCGCGAAGGCCGCGCCGAGGCCGCACTGCTCGCCGTGGGAAGCGGCGCGCTTGGGGTACAGCAGGTCGAAGGCGTGGTTGATCTCGTGGCACGATCCCGAGGCTGGCCGCGAGTCGCCGGAGATCGACATCGCGACGCCGGTGAGGACGAGCGCCTCGGCGAGTACCTGGAGGAAGCCGTTGTCGCCGACCCCGGCCGGGTGCCGGAGCACCGCTTCGCCCGCCTGGCGGGCCATGGCGGCGGCGAGTCCGTCGATCTTCTCGCCCTTGACCCGGTTGGCCAGTTCCCAGTCGGCGATCGAGTTGATGTTGGAGATCGCGTCGCCGATGCCCGCGCGCACGAAACGCACCGGGGCCTCACGGATGACGTCCAGGTCGATGACGACGGCGATCGGGTTCGGCACACCGTAGGAGCCGCGGCCCGCGTCGTTGTCGAGGGTGGCGACCGGCGAGCACAGGCCGTCGTGCGCGAGGTTCGTGGGCACGGCGACCAGGGGCAGGCCGACGCGTGCCGCGGCGAACTTGGCGCAGTCGATGATCTTGCCGCCGCCGAGGCCGACGACCGCGTCGAAGTGGCCGGCCTTTATGTCGCTCGCCAGCCGGACAGCGTCGTCGAGCGTACCGCCGCCGACCTCGTACCAGGTGGCGCCGGGCATGCTCGGCGAGATGCGCTCGCGCAGCTTGGCGCCGGAGCCGCCGCTGACGGCGACGGCGAGGCGGCCGGAATGCGAGATGCGCTCGTCGGCGAGGACGCACGCCAGGTCGTCGAGAGCACCCGGGCGGATGTCGACGACGAGCGGGGAGGGGATGAGCCGGGTCAGTACTGGCACGCGATCTCCCGTCCGCGGGCGAGATCGTCGTGGTTGTCGATCTCCACCCACTTGACGTCGCCGATCGGCGCCACGTCGATGCGGAAGCCGCGGTTGACGAGCTCCTGGTAGCCGTGCTCGTAGAACTGCTGCGGGTCGGTCTCCCAGACGGCCTTGAGGGCGTCGGCCAGCTCGGGGGCGGCGTCGCCCTCGATGAGGGTGACACCGATGTACTCGCCGGTGGCCTCGGCGGGGTCCATCAGCTTGGTGATCTTCGTCATGCCCTTCTCGGGGTCGACGACGACCTTCATCTCCTCGTCCGCGAGGTCCTTGACCGTGTCGAGGGCGAGGATGATCTTCTTGCCGTCGCCGCGGGCGGCGAGCAGCGTCTTCTCGACGGAGACCGGGTGGACGGTGTCGCCGTTGGCGAGGATCACCCCGTCCTTGAGGGCGTCACGCCCGCACCACAGGGAGTAGGCGTTGTTCCACTCCTCGGCCTTGTCGTTGTCGATGAGGGTGAGCTTGAGGCCGTACTTCTGCTCAAGGGCTTCCTTGCGCGCGTACACGGCCTCCTTGCGGTAGCCGACGATGATCGCGACCTCGGTGAGACCGATCTCGGCGAAGTTGCCGAGGGTCAGGTCGAGGACCGTGGGTTCGCCTTCTATGCCCGCGGGGCCCACCGGCACCAGTGCCTTGGGGAGGCTGTCGGTGTAGGGGCGCAGACGCCGTCCGGCGCCGGCCGCGAGCACGAGGCCGATCATGCGGTTTCTCCTTCATCGTGTACGGCGGGTGCGCCGCCCTGGTGGGCGCCGACCCAGAAGCGGATGCTCTCGACGAGCACCACCAGGGCCACGGCCACGGCCAGTGCCGTGAGCGCGACCTTGAACTGCGAGGCGGTGAGCAGCGCGGCGAGGACGGCTACGAGCAGCGTCCGCCCTTCGTGCCCCCCGATGGAGCGCACCAGCCAGGCCGGGGGCGCTCCGGCGTCGCCGCGGATGCGGTAGACCGTGTCGTAGTGATGGTAGGCGACCGCGGCCACCAGCCCGAAGGCCGCCGGAAGGGCTCCCTCCACGTCGGCCTTGACGGCCAGGACGAGGACGGTGCCGTACTCGGCGGCGCGCAGGAACGGGGGGACCAGCCAGTCGAGGGCGCCCTTGAGGGGGCGGGCGACGGCGAGACCGGAGGTGAGGGCGTAGGCGACGGCCGCGACGATCGGCCAGGGGCCGCCGAAGCCGGTCAGTGCGGCGGTGAGGACGACGCCGAGTCCGCCCAGGAGGGCGACGGCGGGTGCGGTGAAGCCCGGCAGCCTGCGGGCGGGCTTCTTGAGCGCCTCGGCGAAGCCCTGGGCGAGCGGACCGCTGTCCGCGAGGTCGGCCAGGGCCGCGGCCGCCCGATCGGTCCGCCGGGCCTTCCGCGTCAGCGACCGCAGCACCCGCCCCGCCGTGGTGTACGTCGCCGCGAAGGCGCAGCCGATGAGCAGCGCGTAGAAGGTGATGCGGGGGGTGGTGACCGCCGTGAGCACGGCGATCATCGCCCAGCGCTCGCCGATGGGCAGGACGATCATCCGGCGGACCCAGACCGTCCAGCCGACGCTGTCGAGCTTGTCGGAGAGGGCGGCGGTGGGGCTGGTGTTGGCGGTGGCGTCGTGGTTGGCCTCGTTGAAGGAGAAGTCCACGACGTGCCGGCAGGTCTGCAGGACCATGGCACCGAGGGCCAGGGCCCATACGTCGTCGCCGCCGCGGGCGGCCCCGAGCGCGAGGCCGGCGTAGTAGGCGTACTCCTTGGCCCGGTCGAAGGTGGCGTCGAGCCAGGCGCCGAGCGTGGAGTACTGCAGGGAGTAGCGGGCGAGCTGGCCGTCGGTGCAGTCCAGCACGAAGGACGCGATCAGCAGGACGCCGGCCGCGACGAAGCCGCCGCGGGTGCCGGTGGCCGCGCAGGCCGCCGCTATGAGGGCGGTGATCAGCGAGGCGGTGGTGACCTGGTTAGGGGTCAGGCCGCGGCGGGCGCACCAGCGGGCGATGTAGCGGGAGTAGGGGCTGATGCAGTAGGTGGTGAAGAAGCCGTCGCGGGCCTTCACGGCGGACTTCAGGCGTACGGCCTCGTCGTCGACGTCCGTTACCGCCTGCCGGGCCTCGTTGCGGGCCTGCGGGTCCGCGGGGACGGCGGCGACCAGGCTGCCCAGCTCGGGGCGGTGCACGGCGGTGCCGTCGGCGTCGAGCGCGGTGAGGATGCGGTCGGCGAGGCTGTCGACGAGGGTGGTGCCGCCGCCGGCGGAGTTCTCGCGGGCCATCGCCCGGGTCAGCGCCTGGCGGCCGGCGGGCTGGGCGGTGACGGCGCCGGGGATCGCGGCGAGCGGGAAGCGGGGGTCGGTGAGGCCGAGGCGCAGCGCGTGCACGTGGCCCACGAAGCGGGCGTCGACCAGGGCGACCCTCTGGTCGCCGGGTACCTCGGCGAGGAGGGTCTCGGCCTCGGCGGCGTCGGTCGCGGTCCGGAGGTCGAACCCGAGGGATCGCAGGTCGGCCTCGATCGACGATCCGGGGACCGGCTGGCCGGTGAGGATGGCGGTCGACAACCGAATTCACTCCCTGGGTACCGAACGCGTCCGCGCCGGTGACGTACATGATGGGGGCGCCTTCTCCGGTGGCTCCCGGCGGCGTGTCGGCAGAGGCTATCGGATGCCGGGAGTGCCACGTTCACCGCCTGTTCGGCGGCTGGATCGACGCGGTTCGCACGAGCCTTTGCCGCGATCATCATCGGGGATCCGGGGCCCGCCCCACAAACCGTGCCCCTTTAAACGGACATCGAGGACATTGCGCGGGCGGTGTCCCCGGCCGCATAGGGTGGGCGACCATGACGTGGCTGATCACCGGCGGTGCCGGCTATATCGGAGCACATGTGGCCAGGGCCATGAGCGAGGCCGGGGAACGCGTTCTCGCCCTGGACGATCTGTCGGCCGGGGTGCCCGCGCGGCTCCCTGCCGAGGTCCCGCTCGTGCGGGGCTCCTCGCTGGACGGTGAGCTGCTGAAGCGGGTCTTCGCCGAGCACGGCGTGACGGGCGTGGTGCATCTCGCGGCGCGCAAGCAGGTCGCCGAGTCCGTCGCGCAGCCGACGCGCTACTACCGGGAGAACGTCGGCGGCCTGGTGACCCTGCTGGACGCGGTCGCCGAGGCCGGGATCGAGCGCTTCGTGTTCTCCTCGTCGGCCGCCGTGTACGGCGACCCGGGTGTGGACCTCATCACGGAGGACACCCCCTGCGCGCCGGTGAACCCGTACGGCGAGACCAAGCTGGCCGGGGAGTGGCTGGTGCGGGCGGCGGGAAAGGCGCACGGGATCTCCACGGTATGTCTGCGCTACTTCAACGTGGCGGGCGCCGCCGCGCCGGAGCTGGCGGACACCGGTGTCTTCAACATCGTCCCGATGGTCTTCGACCGGCTGACGCGCGACGAGGCGCCCCGGATCTTCGGCGACGACTACCCGACCCCGGACGGCACCTGCGTCCGTGACTACATCCACGTGGCCGATCTGGCCGAGGCCCATCTGGCGGCGGCCCGGCGGCTGGCCGGGGGCGGCGGCAAGGGCGACCTGACGGTCAACATCGGCCGCGGTGAGGGCGTCTCGGTCCGCGAACTCGTCTCGGTCATCGGCGAGGTCACCGGCGACCGCCGGCCTCCGCTCGTCGAGGAGCGCCGCCCCGGAGACGCCCCCCGAGCGGTGGCCTCGGCCGCCCGGGCTGCCGCGGAGCTCGGCTGGACCGCCCGGCGCGGGGTGCGCGAGATGACCGAGTCGGCCTGGCGGGGCTGGCAGCTGCACCACGGCTCCTGATCCGCTGAGGGTGCCCTGACCTGCATATCGTTTCCGCAGGTCAGGGCACATGACAACGGTGTTCAGTGCCGCGTTGCACATACCCCCTCCCCGTAGTTCACTGGGCCCCCGAGCACGATCAGGCGAACACAGGGAGCTGACTTCTCATGGGGGCTGGGCACGATCACGGTCATGCGCACGGGGCGGGGGCCGGCGGTACGGCGACCTCTGCGTACCGCGGCAGGCTGCGCGTCGCGCTGGCGATCACGCTCGGCATCGTGGTCGTGCAGATCGTCGGCGGTGCCCTGGCCGACTCCCTGGCGCTCGTCGCGGACTCCGCGCACATGGCGACGGACGCCCTGGGCCTCGGCATGGCGCTGCTCGCGATCCACTTCGCGAACCGGCCGCCCAGCGAGCGGGCCACCTTCGGCTACGCCCGGGCCGAGATCCTCGCCGCCCTGGCCAACTGTCTGCTGCTGCTCGGGGCCGGCGGCTACGTCGTGTACGAGTCGGTCCAGCGCTTCATCACGCCGGCGGAGACCGAGGGCCGGCTCGCGCTGCTGTTCGGTGCGATCGGCCTGGTGGCGAACCTCGTCTCGCTGTCGCTGCTGATGCGCGGGCAGAAGGAGAGCCTGAACGTGCGCGGCGCGTTCCTGGAGGTGGCGGCCGACGCCCTGGGCTCGGTCACGGTGATCGTCTCGTCCGTGGTGATCATGCTCACGGGCTGGCAGCCCGCCGACCCGATCGCCTCGCTCGTCATCGCGCTGATGATCGCCCCGCGGACGTGGAAACTGCTCAGCGAGACGCTCTCCGTGCTGCTGGAGGCCGCTCCCAAGGGCGTCGACATGGCGGAGGTGCGGTCGCACATCCTCGCCACGGACGGTGTGGAGGACGTCCACGACCTGCACGCATGGACGATCACCTCCGGTATGCCGGTGCTGTCGGCGCACGTCGTCGTCAGCTCGGAGGCACTGAACGCGATAGGCCACGAGAAGATGCTCCACGAGCTCCAGGGGTGCCTCGGTGACCACTTCGACGTGGAGCACTGCACCTTCCAGCTGGAACCGAGCGGGCACGCGGAGCACGAGGCGCGGCTCTGCCACTGACACGGTGGCCCAGGGGCCTGTGAGTCAGGCGGGGCGGAGTGGGAGCAGACGGAAGCAGGTGGGGCGCACTTCGCTGCGCGTGCGCCGCAGAACGCAACCCTCCGCCACAAGCACGCGCGCTGAGCCCCATAGCCACGGCAGGGACGAATTTCCGCCTGCCCGGCCGGGCACGATCATCTACCGGGTCCCTTTTCCCGGCGTCCGACCGGTGCCGGCCGCGGTCCGCGCCGCCGCGCGGGACATGCGGGCGTGCCGCGAAGTGCCGGGAGTGCCGGATTCGTACGGCAGACTTGGGGCGCGAAGACCGATGTGAAGGATGGGTATGCCGATCACACCTGCCACCGCGACGCACAACCCGTCGAACGGCACCGCAGACGCGATTTTGCTGGAACTGGTCGACGAGGACGGCGTGACGATCGGCACCGCGGAGAAGCTCGCCGCCCACCAGCCGCCCGGACAACTGCACCGCGCGTTCTCCGTGTTCCTCTTCGACGAGTACGGCCGGCTGCTCCTCCAGCAGCGCGCGCTGGGCAAGTACCACTCCCCCGGTGTGTGGTCCAACACCTGCTGCGGCCACCCCTACCCGGGTGAGGCGCCCTTCGCGGCGGCGGCGCGGCGCACGTTCGAGGAGCTCGGCGCCTCCCCGTCCCTGCTGGCCGAGGCGGGCACGGTCCGCTACAACCACCCGGACCCGGAGTCCGGTCTGGTGGAGCAGGAGTACAACCACCTCTTCGTCGGCATGGTGCAGGCCGTGGTGCGGCCGGACCCGCAGGAGGTGGCGTCGACGGTGTTCGTGACCCCGCCGGAGCTGGCGGAGCGGCACGCCAAGGACACCTTCTCGGCCTGGTTCATGACCGTCCTGGACGCGGCCCGGCCGGCGATCAGGGAGCTGACGGGCCCGTCGGCCGGCTGGTGACCGGGGCCCGGCGACGGGGCGACAGGCGCCTTCTCCCCATGCCCGCCCGGGTGGCGCGGCCCGGCACCGCAGCGAAAGGACCCCTCACGCGAAGCGCGCGGGTTTGAGCGGCAGGGCGGCCCAGATCACCTTGCCGCCGCTCGCGGTGTACTCGACCTCGCACACGCCGCCCGCCTCGCGGGTGACCTCGCGCACCAGGAGCAGTCCCCGCCCCCCGGTGCGGCCGTGGTCCGTCTCCAGGGCCGTGGGCCGGTACGGATGGTTGTCCTCCACGGACACCCGGAGCCACTCGGCACCGACGGCCAGCTCGACGGCGATCGTCGGGGACAGCACGGCCGCGTGCTTCACGGCGTTCGTCACCAGCTCCGAGACGATCAGCAGCAGCCCCTGCGCCAGGTCGTCCGAGACCGGCACTCCCTGACGCAGCAGCAGGTCCCGCACGGCGTGCCGTGCCTGGGGGACCGAGGCGTCGACCGCCGGTGCGGTGAACCTCCAGACCCCTTCGTAAGGCAGCGGATCCGCGGGCCCCGGACCGAGAGGCGCCGCGCCGCCCTCTGGGCGCGGACCGAACCCACGCCCGTCGTCGTCCATAGTCCGGTCGCCACCCTCGCGCTCGATTGTCGCCACACACCGAGTGTTGGTAACGATGCGCCTCATACCCCGGGACTGAACAGAAGTCAGCAAGTATCGAGCGCTTCTGACCGTTGGCGTATGACACGGTCAGTTGTGGGACTGGTCCTGTCCCTGTTGTGCCGTCTTGGCGAACTATTCGGGTTGTACGGGTTTGGCCTCCGGATAGCATCCGGCGCATGGAGCCGCAGCTGCAGCACCGCGTGACCGACTCGGTCGCGACGGTCGTCATACGTCATCCCGAGAAGCGCAACGCCATGACGGCCGCGATGTGGCGCTCCCTTCCCGCCCTGCTGGAGGAGCTCGGGGAGGACCCCGCCGTACGGGCGCTGGTGCTGACCGGTGAGGGCGGCACGTTCTGCGCCGGGGCCGACATCTCGACGCTGCGAGGCTCGCCCGAGGAGGCTCAGGGGCTGGCCGTGCGGGCCGAGGAGGCGCTGGCCGCGTTCCCGAAGCCGACGCTGGCCGCGATCCGGGGGCACTGCGTGGGAGGCGGGTCGCAACTGGCGGCGGCCTGTGATCTGCGGTTCGCCGAGGAGGGGGCCCTGTTCGGTGTGACACCCGCGAAGCTCGGCATCGTGTACCCGGCGTCCTCGACCCGGCGGCTGGTGTCCCTGGTCGGTCCGGCCACCGCCAAGTACCTGCTGTTCTCCGGTGAGTTGATCGACGCGCGGCGGGCGCTGCGCACCGGGCTGGTGGACGAGGTGCTGCCCGGGGGCGAACTCGGCAAGCGGATCGCCGAGTTCACCCGGATCCTGGTGTCCCGTTCACAGCTGACGCAGGCGGCGGCCAAGGAGTTCGCGGACGGGCGTACGGACCGGGACGCGCACTGGGCCGGTCAGGCGCGGGCGAGTGGCGACACCGCGGAGGGTGTCGCCGCCTTCCTGGAGCGCCGGCAGCCGCGGTTCGGCTGGAGCGTGCCTACGTCAGGATGACGCCGGAGTGCGTGCGGAACAGTTCGACGAGGTGCGCGGGGGCCTTCTCGGGTGATCCGGCGTCGTAGGGCGGCTGCGGGTCGTACTCGGCCGCGAGCTGGACGAGCTGCGCGTGGTCGTCGCCGGCGATCCGGCCGAGCAGGGTCAGACCCATGTCGATGCCGGAGGAGACGCCGGCCGCGGTGACGTACTTGCCGTCGGTGACGACCCGCTCCCCCGTGGGTTCGGCGCCGTGGCGCTTCAGCTCCTCCAGGGCCAGCCAGTGGGACGTGGCGCGGCGGCCCCGCAGGAGTCCGGCGGCGGCGAGCAGCAGGGAACCGGTGCACACGGACGTCGTCCAGGTGCTGGTGGCGTCGGCGGTGCGCAGCCAGGTGAGCAGGGGGCCGTCCGCCGCGAGGGGGAGCGGGCCCGGGCCGCCGGGGACCACGATGATGTCGGGGTGGGGTACGTCGGCCAGGGCGCGGTCTGCGGTGATCGCGAGGTTCCCCGAGTCGTTCCGCACGGGGCCGGCCTCCTCGGCGACGAAGACGGTCTCCGCGTCCGGGAGCCGGCCGAGGGTCTCGTAGGGGCCGACGGCGTCGAGGGCGGTGAAGCGGTCGTAGAGGACGATGGCGATCTGCATGGAGGTCCTTCCGTCGGCAGATGGGGTGGGCGTTCAGGGCGTGGTCGCGGGGCGGAAGCGGCGGCGGTATTCGGCCGGGGGCGTTCCGAGCGTCCTGACGAAGGCCCGGCGCATGGCCTCGGGCGTGCCGTAGCCGCTGGTGCGGGCGATCCCCTCGATGCCGTCGGCGGTGTCCTCCAGGAGGCGCCGGGCGTGTTCGAGGCGGACGCGGTCCACGTAGCGGCCCGGTGTCATGCCGGTCTCGGCACGGAAGGCGCGGGCGAAGTGGCGGGGTGAGAGGCGGGCGCGGGCGGCGAGGGCGTCGACGCAGAGGTCCGCGTCCGGGTGATCGGTGATCCAGCGCTGGACGTCCCGCAGGGGTTCGCGCTGTGCGGTCTGGGCCGCGAGCTGGGCGCTGAACTGGGCCTGATTGCCGGGGCGGCGCAGGAACACCACCAGGTGGCGGGCGATGGTGAGGGCGGCGTCCCGGCCCAGGTCCTCCTCGACCAGGGCGAGGGCGAGATCGATGCCGGCGGTGACACCGGCCGAGGTGGCGATGTGCCCGTCGCGTACGTAGACGGGGTCGGGGTCGATCTCGACGGCCGGGTGAGCGCGGGCGAGCCGGTCGCAGTAGGCCCAGTGGGTCGTGGCGCGGCGGCCGTCGAGCAGGCCCGCCTCGGCGAGCACGGCGGCACCGGTGCACACCGAGACCAGGCGTTCGACGCGTGGTCCGTGTTCGCGCACCCAGCCGACCAGGCGCGGGTCCGGCCGCAGGCTGCCCGTGCCGCCGGGGACCAGGAGGATGTCCGGGTCGGGCGCCGACACCAGCGACTCGTCGGGGACGAGCGTCAGTCCACTGGTGGTCCGCACGGGCGCCCCGTCGAGAGAGGCCGTGCGGATGCGGTACGCGCCCGGGGCGAGCAGGTCGGCGCCCGCGAAGACCTCCAGGGGGCCGGTGACGTCGAGACTCTGCAGGCCGTCGAAGAGGACGGCGAGAACCGTGCGGGGGGCCATGCCGTCGATTCTTCGCGGGGGCGCCGCGTGGCGGCAAGGACGAGTACCCCACCTTTCCTGCCATGCGGCGCCTGCCCATGGAGCACATACCAAGCGGTTGGTAACCTGCCGGGCATGACGACTGCCGCTCTGGAGCCGCGCGCCGGCCGACGCTGCCACAACGTGCTCAACTCCCTGCACGCGACGCACTACTTCTCCCCCGACCTCGGGCGCGAGCTGGGCAGCGTCGGGGTCACCGACCCGCGTGCCGTGAACTTCGCCGTGCGGGCCGCCGCCTTCGGACCGGTCGGGGCCGGGGCAGTGACGGCCGCCTTCTACAACTACAAGTACGAGCTCGTGGCCCGGTACGTGCCGGCGGTGTGGGAGACCGCCGCCCCGGGACAGGTCCTGGCCGCGCGCACGCGTGCGGTCGACGCGACACTGCGCCGCCTGCTCGGCGAGGAGGCCCTGGCATCGGCGGAGATGGCCGAGGCCGCACGGCTCGCGCTGCGCGCCGCCGAGGCCTGCTCGCGTGAGGCCCGGCCGCTGTACTCGGCACACGCCGACCTGCCCGTCCCCGAGGAGCCGCACCTCGCCTACTGGCACGCGGCGACCCTGCTGCGCGAGCACCGCGGCGACGGGCACCTCGCCGCCCTGATGTCCGCGGGTCTCGACGGCCTGGAGGCGATGGTGACCCACACGGCGACGGGCAAGGGCATGACCCCGAGGTGGGTGTGCGCCACCCGGGGCTGGAGCCGGGACGAATGGAACGCTGCGACGGACCGGCTGCGGGGGCGCGGACTGCTGGAGACCTCCGGCGACCTCACGGAGCGGGGCGTGGCCCTGCGCCGGGAGATCGAGGACGAGACGGACCGCCTGGACCGCGCCCCGTACGAGCATCTCGGCCCGCGGGGAGTGACCCGGCTGACCGAGCTGGGCGGGGCGTTCACGCAGACGGCGCTCGAGGCGGGGGCCTTCCCGGCGGATCTGATCGGCAAGGGGTGACGCATAGTGACGCGTCTGCGAGGTACCCGCACTCCACCGGCCGGCGCGGCCGGGAGTGGAGAAAGGGGAATTTCGTGTTCCGTGCTATCGCAGACGTGCTGCGCCAGATCGGCGGCGCCATCGCCACCGTCGTGACCCTGCCCTTCCGGGCCCTGGCCCGGCTGTTCGGCGGGGCCTCGTCCTCCACCCGCAGGGCCTGATCAGGACACCGACCTGCCGGGTGTTGCCCTGATCCCCATGTGCCGGTGCCACCTGCCACAATTGCCGCGCAACCTCAGTGGAGAAGGCGGTACGGGATCGTGACGACACCCGGGTCCAACGGGTCCATCAACGCAGTGTCCATCGAAGGCAGGATCGCCGAGGAGCTCGGCGTACGGGAGCGGCAGGTCAGGGCCGCCGTGGAACTGCTCGACGGCGGTTCTACGGTGCCCTTCATCGCCCGCTACCGCAAGGAAGCGACCGAGATGCTCGACGACGCGCAACTGCGCACCGTCGAGGAGCGGCTGCGCTATCTGCGGGAGCTGGAGGAGCGGCGGACGGCGATCCTGGAGTCGGTGCGCGAGCAGGGCAAGCTCACCGAAGAGCTGGAGGCGAGCATCCGGGGCGCCGAGACGAAGGCGCGCCTGGAGGACATCTATCTCCCGTACAAGCCCAAGCGGCGCACCAAGGCGCAGATCGCCCGCGAGGCGGGGCTCGAGCCGCTGGCGGAGGGGCTGCTCGGCGATCCCGCCGTGGATCCCCTCGCCGCGGCCGCCGCGTTCGTCGACGCCGACAAGGGCGTGCCGGACCCGCAGGCAGCCCTCGACGGTGCCCGGGCGATCCTCACCGAGCGGTTCTCGGAGGACGCCGACCTGATCGGTGAACTGCGCGAGCGCATGTGGGTGCGCGGGCGGCTCGCCGCCAAGGTGCGGGAGGGCAAGGAGGAGTCGGGCGCGAAGTTCGCCGACTACTTCGACTTCGCCGAGCCGTTCACCGAGCTGCCCTCGCACCGCGTCCTCGCGATGCTGCGCGGGGAGAAGGAGGAGGTCCTCGACCTCGTCCTGGAGCCCGAGGAGCAGACGGACGGGCCCTCTTCGTACGAGGGGATCGTCGCGCACAAGTTCGGGATCTCCGACCGGGGCCGCCCCGGGGACAAGTGGCTGAAGGACACGGTCCGCTGGGCGTGGCGCACGCGCATCCTCGTCCACCTCGGCATCGACCTCAGGCTGCGGCTGCGTACGGCCGCCGAGGACGAGGCGGTGCGGGTCTTCGCGGCGAACCTGCGCGACCTGCTGCTCGCCGCCCCGGCGGGAACCCGCGCGACGCTCGGCCTGGACCCCGGTTTCCGCACGGGCGTGAAGGTCGCCGTGGTCGACGCCACCGGCAAGGTCGTCGCCACGGACGTCATCCACCCCCACGTCCCGGCCAACCGCTGGGACGAGGCCATCGCCAAGCTGGCCCGGCTCGCCGAGGAGCACGCGGTCGAGCTGGTCGCCATCGGCAACGGCACGGCGTCCCGCGAGACCGACAAGCTCGCCGGGGAACTGATCGCCAAGCACCCGGAGCTGAACCTGACGAAGGTGATGGTGTCCGAGGCCGGCGCGTCCGTGTACTCGGCCTCCGCCTTCGCCTCGCAGGAGCTGCCCGACATGGACGTGTCGCTGCGCGGCGCCGTGTCGATCGCCCGCCGGCTCCAGGACCCGCTGGCCGAACTGGTGAAGATCGACCCGAAGTCGATCGGCGTCGGCCAGTACCAGCACGACCTGTCCGAGGTGAAGCTGTCGCGTTCGCTGGACGCGGTGGTGGAGGACTGTGTGAACGGCGTGGGCGTGGACGTCAACACGGCGTCGGCCCCGCTGCTCGCCCGGGTCTCCGGCATCACCTCCGGGCTCGCCGAGAACATCGTGGCGCACCGGGACCAGAACGGGCCCTTCAAGGCCCGCGGCGAGCTGAAGAAGGTGGCGCGGCTCGGCCCGAAGGCGTACGAGCAGTGCGCGGGCTTCCTGCGGATCCGTGGCGGTGACGACCCGCTGGACGCGTCGAGCGTGCACCCGGAGGCGTACCCGGTGGTCCGGCGCATGGTGAAGACCGCCGGGCAGGAGGTCGCCTCGCTGGTCGGCAACACCGGCGTGCTGCGCTCGCTGAGGCCGCAGGACTTCGTGGACGAGAAGTTCGGTCTGCCCACCGTCACCGACATCCTGAAGGAGCTGGAGAAGCCCGGTCGCGACCCGCGCCCGGCCTTCAAGACGGCGGCCTTCAAGGAGGGCGTGGAGAAGATCTCCGACCTGTCGTCCGGCATGATCCTGGAGGGCGTCGTGACGAACGTCGCCGCGTTCGGGGCGTTCGTCGACGTCGGTGTCCACCAGGACGGCCTGGTGCACGTCTCCGCCATGTCGAAGACGTTCGTGAAGGACCCACGGGACGTGGTGAAGCCCGGCGACATCGTCAAGGTGAAGGTGCTCGACGTCGACATCCCGCGCAAGCGGATCTCGCTGACGCTGCGTCTGGAGGACGAGGCGGCCCAGCAGGGACCGCAGGGCGGCGGCTCCGGTGAGCGCCGGCAGCGCGGCGGGCGTCCGCCGCAGCAGCGGCAGGGCGGGCGTGGTGGTGGCCGTGGCGGTGGTGGCGGTTCGCGTCAGGCGCCGCAGCCTGCCAACAGTGCCATGGCCGACGCGCTGCGCCGCGCGGGGCTGGCGGATCCCAAGGGCGGCAAGCGCTGACGGCTCCGCCGGGGTGATCGTGGGGAGCTGCGGGTCCGTTGTGGCTGGTCGCGCAGTTCCCCGCGCCCCTGAGAAGCGGTGCTTCGCCCCTCTTTCATGCCTAGGGTGAAGGTATGTCTGCCATCACCTGGGACGTGTTCGCCAGCCGGGGGTTCGAGACCGCCTGGCCCGAGCAAGGCGAAGGCATGTTGCGGGCCCGCGGGCGGGCCGTCGGTATCGAACCCGAGCCGTACTGGGTCACGTACGAACTCGACACGGCCGACGGGTTCGTGACCCGTAGCCTGTGGGTGACTGCCGAGACCGCGGGCGGCCTGCGCACGCTCGACCTGCGGCACGACGGTCACGGCCGGTGGACCGCGGACGGCGAGCCGCTGCCCGACGTCGACGGAGCCCTCGACTGCGATCTCGGTCTGTGCCCGCTCACCAACACCATGCCGGTACTGCGGCACGGGCTGCACCGAGAGTCCGGCGAGCGGGAGTTCCTGATGGCCTGGGTCTCGGTGCCGGACCTGGCAGTGCGGCCGTCGCGGCAGACCTACACGCATCTCGGGGCCGGGCGGGTCCGTTTCGCCTCCGGCGACTTCCGGAGCGACCTGGCGTTCGACGAGGAGGGGTACGTCGCGGACTACCCCTCCCTCGCCACCCGCCTGACGACCCCCTAGCGCTCGGTCACCTTGCCGTCCGCCACCTCCAGGCGGCGGGTGACGTGCACGGCGTCCAGCATGCGGCGGTCGTGGGTGACCAGCAGGAGGGTGCCCTCGTAGGCGTCGAGCGCGGACTCCAGTTGCTCGATGGCCGGCAGGTCGAGGTGGTTGGTCGGCTCGTCGAGGACCAGGAGGTTGACGCCCCGGCCCTGGAGCAGTGCCAGCGCGGCCCGGGTGCGTTCGCCCGGGGAGAGGCTCCCCGCCGGGCGCAGGACGTGGTCGGTCTTGAGGCCGAACTTGGCCAGGAGGGTGCGGATCTCGACCGGTTCGGTGTCCGGGACGGCCGCGCGGAACGCGTCGAGCAGCGACTCCTCGCCGTGGAACAGCTTGCGGGCCTGGTCGACCTCGCCGAGCAGGACACCCGAGCCGAGCGCGGCGTGCCCGGCGTCCAGCGGGATACGGCCGAGGAGGGCGGCCAGCAGCGTGGACTTGCCGGCGCCGTTCGCGCCCGTCACCGCCACCCGGTCCGCCCAGTCGATCTGCAGGGAGACGGGGCCGAGGACGAACCCGCCGGAGCCGTCCCGGCGTACTTCGGCGTCCCGCAGCGTCGCGACGACGGCGCCCGAGCGCGGTGCCGACGCGATCTCCATCCGCAGCTCCCACTCCTTGCGGGGCTCCTCGACGACGTCCAGGCGCTCGATCATGCGCTGGGTCTGGCGGGCCTTCGCGGCCTGCTTCTCGCTGGCCTCGCTGCGGAACTTGCGGCCGATCTTGTCGTTGTCGTTGCCCGCCTTGCGGCGCGCGTTCTTCACGCCCTTGTCCATCCAGGAGCGCTGCGTCTGCGCGCGGTCCTGAAGGGCCGCCTTCTTGTCGGCGTACTCCTCGAACTCGTCGCGGGCGTGCCGGCGGGCCACCTCCCGCTCCTCCAGATAGGCCTCGTAGCCGCCGCCGAAGAGGTTGATCTGCCGCTGTGCGAGGTCGAGTTCGAGGACCTTGGTGACGGTGCGGGTGAGGAACTCGCGGTCGTGGCTGACGACCACCGTGCCGGCGCGCAGGCCGCTCACAAAGCGTTCGAGGCGCTCCAGGCCGTCCAGGTCGAGGTCGTTGGTCGGCTCGTCGAGGAGGAAGACGTCGTAGCGGGACAGGAGCAGGGAGGCGAGTCCGGCGCGGGCCGCCTGGCCGCCGGACAGGGACGTCATCGGCTGGTCCAGGCCGACTGCGAGCCCGAGGCCGTCGACGACCTCCTCGGCGCGTTCGTCCAGGTCGGCGCCGCCGAGCCCGAGCCAGCGCTCCAGGCTGGTGGCGTAGGCGTCGTCGGCTCCGGGTGCCCCGTCGACCAGGGCTTGGGTCGCCTCGTCCATGGTCCGCTGGGCCTCGGCGACGCCGGTGCGGCGGGCGAGGAACTCCCGTACGGTCTCGCCGGGCCTGCGGTCCGGTTCCTGCGGGAGGTGGCCGACGGTGGCGCTCGGCGGGGACAGGTGCAGTTCGCCCTGCTCGGGAACGGTGAGTCCGGCGAGAATTCTGAGCAGGGTGGACTTGCCGGCGCCGTTGGCCCCGACCAGGCCGATCACATCGCCGGGCGCGACGACCAGGTCGAGCCCGGTGAACAGGGAGCGGTCGCCGTGGCCGGCGGCGAGGTTCTTGGCGACGAGGGTGGCAGTCATCAGAGCGCCGATCCTAGTCGCCGCCCGCTCACTGCCGTACGGCCGCCACCAGGACGCTTGTGGAGGTGCGCGCCACGACGAACGACCGGCCCCTGGCCGCCTTCGCGTCGAGGGCGAGCCGGTGGCGGCCCGCTTGGAGAACGCCGTCGAAGACCTCGTGGGTGTGGGTGCGGGAGAGCCGGTCGAGGCGGTACGCGGTCAGGGTGACCCGGCACGCCGAGGTGACCTCGACGTCCGCGCCGCCGTCGGTCACGGTCAGGCCGGTGAGGCGGCGCTGCTCGGCCGGGCTGCGGTCCAGGGCGTGTTCGATCTGGGCGACGAGGAGCGGCACGATCGGGGCGAGGCCGTCGACGTGGGCGACCGGTACCCCGGCGCGCTCGAAGGCGCGGCGGACGGCGGCACGTTCCTGCTCCCCGGCCGCGTGACCGAGGAAGACGGCGCCGTAGCCGCGGAGTTCGTCGGCGGGTACGCCGTCGGCGTCCTGGGCGATGTCGGCGCCGACGCCGATGGTGCGCAACGCGGCGGCCAGCTTCGCGAGGACGGCGACGCGGGCGCCGATCAGCAGGATGCGGCGCCGGGGATCGGGTGCGGAGCCGTTCAGCAGGGCGCTCAGCGCCGTCCGGTACTCGGCGCCGCGGAAGCGGAACGGACCGATGCCGTGGTAGCCGTTGAGCTCCAGGTCGGCGTGTTCGTCGGTCTGCCAGGCGAAGTCCTGCCAGACGAAGTCCTCGCCGTCGCCGCGGATCACCGCGGTGACGGCGCCGCAGGCCAGGTCCTCGCACTCGGGGCAGCCGTAGACGACGTAGCGGCCGCCGGGCAGTGGGGCGGGGCTTTCCAGGAGCAGGCTGCGGACCTGCGCGGTGAAGATCGCGGGCGGGACGTCGGAGGCGAGCGGGGAGACCGCGTCGAGGTCGGAGAGCTGGAACAACAGGGGGCGTCCGTCGACGATGAAGTCCACGAAGTCCCGGTGGACCTGGTAACCACCGTCGTTGCGTACTCCCCCGGCCCGCATCGCGGGCGCCAGGCCGAAGGTCGCGTACTCGGCACACATACGGTGAGTATCCCCACACTGCGCGTGATGTGAGCACGGCATGACAGATTCCGCTACGGTCCGGGCATGACGGGTGAACCGAGTGGCGAGATCGTGGTGGTCGGCGGCGGGGTCATCGGGCTGACGACCGCCCTGGTCCTCGCGGAGCGGGGCCGGCGGGTGCGGGTGTGGACGCGGGACGCCGTCGAGGCGACCACCTCCGCCGTCGCGGGCGCGCTGTGGTGGCCGTACCGGATCGAGCCGGTCGCGACGGCACGCGTGTGGGCGCTGCGGTCGCTGGAGGTGTACGAGGAGCTGGCGGCCGGGGGCGAACCGGCCGGGGTGCGCATGGTCGAGGGAGTGCAGGGCGAGGTCCGCCTCGACGAGGCCGACGCGTGGCTGGCGGGCCGGGTGCCGGGGCTGCGGGCGGCCACGGCCGGCGAATACGCGGGGACGGGCCTGTGGGCACGGCTGCCGCTCATCGACATGCCGGCCCACCTGCCGTGGCTGCGGGAGCGGTTCGCCGCCGCGGGCGGCGTGGTCGAGACGCGTACGGTGTCCTCCTTCGCGGAGGTGGACGCGCCCATCGTGGTCAACTGCGCGGGTCTCGCCGCGCGGGAGCTCGTACCGGACCCCTCCGTGCGGCCCGTGCGCGGGCAGCTGGTCGTCGTGGAGAACCCCGGGATCGACACCTGGCTGGTCTCCACCGACGCGGCCGGGGAGCATGCGTACCTGTTCCCGCAGCCGGGCGGACTCGTCCTCGGCGGTACCTCCGAGGAGGACGCGTGGTCGCTGGAGCCGGATCCCGCGACGGCCGAGGCGATCGTCCGCCGCTGTGCGGCCCTCAGGCCGGAGATCGCCGGAGCCCGCGTGCTGGGGCACCGGGTGGGGTTGCGGCCGACCCGGCCCGCGGTCCGGCTCGAGCGTGACACCCTGCCGGACGGGCGGCTCCTGGTGCACAACTACGGCCACGGCGGCGCGGGCGTCACCGTGGCCTGGGGGTGTGCGGAGGAGACGGCCCGGCTGGTCTCCGGCTGAGACGCGCGGCGCTGTCCGTACGGCAGAGGGCGGCCCGGGTTCCCTGCACCCGGGCCGCCCTCGCCGTGCGGATCAGTGCTTGCCGATCGGGTCTCCCTCCACGTCCGGGCCGCGGCCCGGGCCGACGCGGAACTCGAACTCGCCGTCGTACTTCTTGTGGCCTTCCATGACGGCCATCTCGACGGCCTCGGAGCCCATCTGCTCGCGCACGATCACCGGGTCGCGGCGAAGGTCGCGCATCAGGGCGACGCACATGAAGATCATCACGATGACGAACGGGGCCGCCGCGAGGATCGTGAGGTTCTGCAGACCGGTCAGGGCGTCGCCCTGGCCGCTGCCGACGAGCAGCATGATCGCGGCCACCGCACCGGTGACCACGCCCCAGAACACCACCACGAAGCGGCCGGGTTCGAGGGCGCCCTTCTGCGACAGGGTGCCCATGACGATCGAGGCCGCGTCGGCGCCCGAGACGAAGAAGATGCCGACGAGGACCATCACCAGCAGGCTCGTGACGGTGGCGATCGGGAACTGCTGGAGCACGCCGAAGAGCTGGCCCTCCGGGGTCGCCTCCTTGGCGAGCTGCCCCTCCTCCTGCATCTTCATCGCCGAGCCGCCGAAGATCGCGAACCAGATCAGGCTGACCGTGCTGGGCACGAGGATGACCCCGCCGACGAACTGGCGGATCGTGCGGCCGCGGCTGATGCGGGCGATGAACATGCCGACGAACGGCGTCCAGGAGATCCACCACGCCCAGTAGAAGACCGTCCAGCTGCCCAGCCAGTCGGCGACGCCCTCGCCGCCGCTCGCCTCGGTCCGGCCGGCCAGCTGGGGCAGGTCGCCGAGGTAGGCGAAGACGGAGGTGGGCAGCAGGTCCAGGACGATGATGGTCGGGCCCGCCACGAACACGAACAGGGCGAGGATCAGCGCCAGCACCATGTTGGTGTTGGACAGCCACTGGATGCCCTTTTCCACACCGGAGATCGCCGACGCGACGAAGGCCAGGGTCAGCACCGCGATGATCGTGACAAGCAGCCCGGTGCTCACCTTGTCCATCCACTTCAGCTCCTGCACACCGGAGCCGATCTGGAGCGCGCCCAGGCCCAGGGAGGCGGCGGAGCCGAAGACGGTCGCGATGATCGCGAGGACGTCGATGGCCCGGCCGATGCCTCCGTTGGCGTTCTTCTTGCCGATCAGCGGGGTGAACACCGCGCTGATGGTCTGCCGGCGGCGCCTGCGGAAGGTGCTGTAGGCGATGGCGAGACCCACCACGGCGTAGATCGCCCAGGGGTGGAGCGTCCAGTGGAACAGGGTGGTGGCCATGGCCGTCTCCATGCGATCGCCGGAGTCGGCCGGATTGGATCCCGGTGGGGGCGTGCCGTAGTGCGACAGCGGCTCGCTCACGCCGTAGAACATCAGGCCGATGCCCATGCCGGCGCTGAACATCATCGCGACCCAGGACACCGTGCGGAATTCGGGTTCCTCGCCCTCCGCGCCGAGGTGGATCCGGCCGTAGCGGCTGATCGCGAGCCAGAGGGCGAAGACCACGAAGCCGGAGGCGGCGAGCATGAACGCCCAGCCGCCGTTGTGCATCAGGCCGCTGAGCATGCTGGTGGAGACGTCTTCGAGCGAGTCGGTCGCCGCGGCGCCCCAGACCACGAAGGCGAGGGTGAGCACCGCCGTGACGCCGAAGACGATGCGGTCGGTCTGCGGCCGGTCCTGACCGGGCAGGCCCGCTTCCGACCCCGGCAGCGCGGCTCCCTCCGGGGAGTCCTTGTCGCTTGGTCGTTCTTGCGTCACAGGCGGAACCTTTCATCGGGACAGCGGAGGAGGATGTAGGTCCTCCGTAAACGCTGCTACCACGTGTGGCGCAATTTCACCCCTCTCAACATGCGGTTTCGTATGAACCTCCTGTCAGGTGGTACTCGGCCCGGTCGTCGAGCAGCAGCGGCACGAGCGCCCGCAGGGGCTGGCGCAGCGGGACGAGCACACCCTCACGGTCCTTGCGCACCCGCACGCCGTGCAGGACGAGTTCGTCGCCCACCTCGGCGTACTGGGCGGCGGTGAGCCGGTAGCCGCAGGGCGGGTTCGGGATGATTTCACCCGGTTCGGGGGCCTCGTTGTCGGCGCCGCCGACGTAGACGGGGCCGGTGTCGGCGTAGCCCGCGAGCCGGGCCCGTGCCGTCGTCGCCTCGATGCGCGCACGACGCTGGTCGGCGTATCCGAACATGCCCTTGAGCGCGTCCAGTTGGGAGGTGACCCGGCGCCGGTTGTTGAGCGCCTCGTCCGCTCTCTCCGCGTCGGTGAGCGGATCGACGCGGCTTTCGATGAGCAGCCCGACGGAGTGCTTCACACCGGACATGTTGCGCAGAATGCGCTCCTGTCCGTCTCCGGCGACCTGCCTGACCGGCTCACCTGTCTCGGGGTCGGTCCAGATGCCGTAGGTGCCCGTAGAGTGGCCGGCCCGCTGGGCGGCGGGGCGGACGTACGCCTCGGAGAGGGTCTGCGCCTCGTCGTGGACCGCCTCGTGGGTGTTGAGGTTGCGCGGCCAGAGGTCGAAGAGGTCCTTGTCGTAGAACCGGGGTGTGGCGCCGTACTCGTGCAGGTCGTAGACGATGTCGGGGCGCTCGTCGCGGATGAGGGCGGCCAGGGCGCGGCCCTCGGCGGTCCTGAGGGCGAGGTGGTCGCGGTTGATGTCGACGCCGTCGCTGTTGCCGCGCGTGTTCGCGGCCCGGCCGTCGGGGTTGGCGGTGGGCACGACCAGGACCGTGGTGCGGTCCAGGAAGCGGCGGGTGCGGCTGTCGCGGGCGTGGGCGAGGTCGCGGACGGTGGTCAGGCAGGCCTCGCGGCCGGAGGGTTCGTCGCCGTGCTGGCTGCAGACGAGCAGGATCTTGCTGGGGCTGGGGCGGTTGCCGATCCGCACCAGCTGGAGCGGGCGGTCCTGCTTCGTCGTGCCGAAGCGGGTCACGGCGACGCGTCCGCTGGAGCGGTCGACCGCCTTGAGGAAGTCCTGCTCCTCGGGCTGCGTGGTCCAGCGGGCACCGCTCGACTGTTCGAAGCCGGTGCGCGGCGGGGAGTCCGGGGCCGCCTGGGCCGGTGCGGCGATCAGGGAGGCCGTCAGGGCGGCTGCGGTCAGGACGAGGGCGCCTGCGCGGGTCACCGGGTCTCCCCCGGGACGCGGTGCGTGGTGCGCGGCTCCCGGACGCCGTCCAGGAGCGTGGCGTCGGGGGTGGCGAACGAGGTCCCCGCGGTGGCGCGGGCGAAGGCGGTGGCTCCGCCGGCGAACGGGACGCGCGCCGAGGTACGGGAGAGGTCGAGCGTGAGCTTCGGCTTGTCGGCCGGAGGGTCGATGAGGTCCTTGTCCGTGCCCGCGACGATCAGCGCCAGGCGGTGGCCCTTGCGGATGACGTGGTCGGTCGCCGCGAGGTCGAGGGTGATCGTGTACCTCTCGCCCGGGGTGAGCGGGGAGCCCTTGTGGTCCGAGGCGTGGTTGCCGAGGTCGGCCCAGCCGCGGCTGACG
This sequence comes from Streptomyces sp. NPDC013187, assembly GCF_042899705.1. Classification (NCBI taxonomy): domain Bacteria; kingdom Bacillati; phylum Actinomycetota; class Actinomycetes; order Kitasatosporales; family Streptomycetaceae; genus Streptomyces; species Streptomyces sp. NPDC013187. The sequence continues at coordinate 241,568 of NZ_JBIBAF010000004.1, forward strand.
ACCGTGTAGTCGACGTCGGCGGTCTTCGCCTTCGTCTCCTTGAAGCAGGAGCTGTCGCCGGCGGTGCTCGCGCCCCAGCAGGTCCGGTCCGTCAGGGTGGTGATGCCTTCACCGGCGACCGCGTAGTCGCGGATCGTGGCGGGGCCGACGTCCACGAGGACGGCGGAGAGGTGGGCCGTCGGGGTGGAGGGCGTGGCGGTGACGGTGACCCGGGAGGAGCCGGCCAGGCGCAGGTCACGGGTGAGCGGTCCGGTGACGAAACCGGCCTTCTCCGGTGTGGGCCGGTCGATCCGGGCGGCCCAGTCGGTCTCGCTCAGCTTCGGGTCGTCGGTGAAGCTCTCGGTGCCGTGGCCGCGGTGCAGCCCGAGGGTGCCGACGCCGGCCTGGGAGCCGCGGTCGGGGCGCAGGGTGGCGGCCCGGGTGCCGCTGGGCGGCCAGACCCTGGAGGTCTCCCACCGGTCGGGCGCGCGCTCGATGTCGGCCATGGGCTCGCGGTCGATGCCGTTGTCGATGCCCATGAGTTCGTGGTCGAACCAGCGGTGCAGGGTGTCGGCCCAGGCGCCGCGGCGGAAGTCGAAGGGATCGACGTGGCCGGTCTGGGAGAGCCAGATCTTGCGCTCGACGCCGCGCTTCGCGAGGGCGTCCCACCACTGGCCGACGTGCTTCATGCGGACGTTGAGGTCCTGCATGCCGTGGACGAGGAAGACGCTGGCCTTGACCTTGCGCGCGGCCTTCACGTAGTCGCGCTCGGTCCACAGCGGGGTCCAGTCGCCGGTGCGCGGGGCGCCGTCGGTGAGCTTCTGCTGGACGGCCGCGCACTTCGCGCGGGCGTCGGGACTGTCGACGTAGTCCGACAGCCACTCGGGGCCGGAGTCGTACAGCGGGGCGCCCTGCTGGAAGTAGTAGTCGTACCAGGAGGAGATGGCGCTGATCGGGACGATGGTCTTCAGGCCCTTGACGCCGGTGGCGGCGACGCCGTTGGCGATGGTGCCGTCCCAGCTCTTGCCGATCATGCCGGTGCGGCCGTTGGTCCAGCCGGCTTGGGCGCGGGTGGTGCCGGTGCGGGTCGTGTAGGCCTTCGCGCGGCCGTTCAGCCAGTCGACGACGGCCTTGGCGGACTGGATGTCGGACCGGCCGCCCACGTCGACGCAGCCGTCGGAGCGATTGGTTCCGGCCAGGTCCACGCCGACGAAGGCGTAGCCGCGCGGGACGAAGTAGTTGTCGTAGTAGAGCGGCATCTGTGCGACACGGCCCTGCGCGTCGTAGGTCTTCTTCTGGCTCTCGTTGCCACGCCCGCAGCAGGAGTAGTACGGGCTGGCGTCCATGATGACGGGGACCTTGCGGCCCAGGCGGGCGGTCTCGCGGGGGCGGACGATGTCGACGGCGACCCGGTCGGTCTTCCCGTCGCGGTCGCCGTCGAGCCCGGTGTCCACCCAGACGGCCTCGCGGATGGCGTTGTCGTAGGAGTAGACGGGTTCGCTCCCGCGCGGGGCGGCCGGTGCGGCCTGTGCGGCCACGGGGGTGAGCAGTGTGGCCAAGAGGGCGGCCGCGGCCGCCGTCGCGAGCGGTCTCCAGGTCGTGAAGCGCGTGCGTTTCGGCATGCGCCGGACGGTACATCGGTGAACTCCCGTTCAGAAGAGGGCAGCTGACGGACCGGCGTGTCCGGGACGGGCGTTCGGGACGGGTGTCTCATGTCGGCCGAATGGCGATCGTGTGACAGCAGGGGCCATGGACATGATCAGAGGCACAGGGAGTCAATAGGCTCCGGACAGAGCCCGGAAGACCTCGGGACCCTACGACTTGGAGCCTCGCGTGCACCGCAGAATCATCGCGCCGGGAGCCCTGGCGGCGACCGTTCTCCTGCTGGCGATCCCGGCATCGGCCGCCCCCTACTCCCCCGGCGCGCCGGGGATCGGCGACCCCTACTACCCGGCCTACGGCAACGGCGGATACGACGTCTCCCACTACGACCTCCGGCTGAAGTACCAGCCGGCCACGGACGAACTGGAGGGCACGGCGACCCTCGTGGCCCGCGCCACGCAGGACCTGTCGAGCTTCAACCTGGACTTCCTGCTGGATGTCGGCGAGGTACGGGTCAACGGAGCGAAGGCCTCGTTCCGCACCTCGGGCGAGCACGAGCTGGAGATCACGCCGAAGAGCCCGCCGGCCAAGGGTGCGCCCCTCACCGTCGTCGTGCGCTACAGCGGGGTGCCGTCGTCCAAGAAGGCCTACGGTTTCACCAGCTGGCACCGCACCCCGGACGGGGGCGTCGCGGCGAACGAGCCGGAGGCGGCGGCCTGGTGGTTCCCGGGCAACGACCATCCGCTGGACAAGGCGACGTACGACGTGTCCGTGCTGGTCCCGGACGGCACCCAGGCCATCGCCAACGGCACGCTCCAGTCGACGAGTTCGAAGCTCGGCTGGACCCGCTGGAACTGGCGGTCCGACAAGCCGCAGGCCACGTACCTCGCCACGCTCGCGGTCGGGAAGTTCGACATCACGACCGGCACGACCGAGGGCGGCATCCCGGTCCTCAACGCCTACAGCAAGGATCTCGGGGCGAACGCCGGGGCCGCACGGGCGAGCATCGAACGGACCGGGGAGATCGCGGACTGGCTCGCCGGGTACTTCGGGCCCTACCCCTACAGCGCGCTCGGCGGGTACGTGCCGAACACGAACACCGGGTACGCGCTGGAGACCCAGACCCGGCCGTTCTACAGCCCGCGGCAGTTCGCGAACGGCTCGAACGTGTCCGTCGTCGTCCATGAGCTGGCCCATCAGTGGTACGGCGACGAGGTGTCGGTCAAGGGCTGGAAGGACATCTGGATCAACGAGGGCTTCGCCCGGTACGCGCAGTGGCTGTGGTCCGAGCACGAGGGTGAGGGCACGGCACAGGAGCTCGCCGACTACGTCTACGCCTCGCACCCGGCAGACGACCCGTTCTGGACGGTGAAGCCGGGGGATCCCGGTCCGGAGAACCAGTTCGACATCGCGGTCTACGACCGTGGCGCACTGGCCGTCCAGGCGCTGCGCAACCGGGTCGGCGACGAGGCGTTCTTCGCGATCCTCAAGGGCTGGCCGTCGAAGTACGCCCACCGCAACGCGTCGGTGGCGGACTTCCAGCGCTACGCGGAGGAGGTGTCGGGCAAGCCGCTGGCCGCACTGTTCGACACGTGGCTGTTCCAGCCGTCGAAGCCCGGGGTGCCGGCGGCCCGGGCCGCCGCGGTGGCCAAGGAGGCGAAGGGCGTTCCGCAGCCCAGGTCCTGGAAGCGGATCGCGGCGACGAACGGGGTGCACGGGCACTGATGGCGCCGCGCAGGGGTGTCCGCCGCGACCCGGCCGGTGCGGCTCGCCGCGCCGGGGTGCACGGGCATTGATGTCGTCGCGCAGGAGTGTCCGCGAGACCCCCGGGCCGGGCGGCTCGCCGCACCGGGGTGTCGGCGCCCCGCCCCGTCAGGCGGCTCCCGGCCTGCCGGACGGGGCCCGGCCGTCTACGGTGGGCCCATGCGCCGTGACGAGGGAGGCCACGGCTGCTGACGAGGGAGCCGGCGTTGCGGAGACTGGCGATCATCGAGGCCCCGTCCGTGCTCGGGCTGCGCCCCACCGGTGTGGAGGATCTGCCGGCGGCACTGCTCGGGGCAGGGCTGGCCGAGGGGCTGGGGGCGGTGCACGCGGGGCGCGTCGAGCCGCCCCCGTACGACTGGGAGCGGGACCCGGGAACGGGGGTCCTGAACCCGGGCGGCATCGCCGCATACTCCGCCGCGCTGGCCGGCGCCGTGGGCGACCTCCTCGACGACGTCCGGTTCCCCGTCGTGCTCGGCGGCGACTGCAGCGTGCTGCTCGGCACCCTGCTCGCGCTGCGCCGCCGCGACCGGCACGGTCTGCTCTTCCTGGACGGCCACACCGATTTCTACCAGCCCTCGGCCGAGCCGGCCGGCGAGGTGGCCTCCATGGAACTCGCCCTGGCCACCGGGCGCGGACCGCGCGTGCTGGCCGACCTTGAGGGCCGGGGCCCGCTCGTGCGGGACGAGGACGTCGTCGCCCTGGGGTTCCGGGACGCGGAGGAGTCCGCGGCACACGGGATGCAGCCGCTGCCGCCCGCGCTGCACGCGATGGAACTGGACACCGTGCGCGCGCTGGGGGCGGCCGAGGCGGCCCGCCGCGCGGTCGGGCTGCTGAGCGGCGGCGGCGCGGACGCCGGGTACTGGGTCCATCTCGACGTCGACGTGCTGGACGACGCGCTCATGCCCGCCGTCGACTACCGGCAGCCGGACGGCCTGACCTGGCAGGAGCTGGAGACCGTCTTGCGCACGGCCCTGTCCGGCGGCGGCGCCGTCGGCCTCACCGTCACGATCTTCAACCCCCGCCTGGATCCCGACGACACCCTCGCACAGCGCCTCGCCGACTGCCTGGTGCGGGCCTTCGACAGCCAGGGCTGAGCCGGCGGCAGCCGACGCGGCCCGTGCTGCGAAGGGCCCGCGGGCGCCCGGTCCGTACGGCGGGCCCGACCGGCTACTCGGTCAGCTGCGACAGCTCCTGGTCCGCCGTCTGCGACACGCGGCGGCGGACGCCGAACCAGCCCGCGACCAGCATGGCCGCGATCAGCGGGACGAGCAGGAGGGTCTTGCGGCCGACCTCGGGGTCGTTCCACATCATGCCGAGGCAGGCCAGCAGGAAGACGATCGTGGCGATCTCCGTGACCGGGGTGCCCGGAAGGCGGAAGGAGGGGCGGCTGATCAGGCCCGCCTTGGCGCGGCGGACGAAGACCAGGTGACAGACCATGATGATCACCCAGGTGCTGATGATGCCGAGGGAGGCCACGTTCAGCACGATCTCGAAGGCCTGCGCCGGTACGAGGAAGTTCAGGCCGACGCCGAGCACACACACCCCGCAGGTCAGCAGGATGCCGCCGTAGGGCACCTGGCTGCGGTTCATGAGGGCGGTGAACTTCGGTGCGGAGCCGGCCATCGCCATGGAGCGCAGGATGCGGCCCGTGGAGTACAGGCCGGAGTTGAGGGAGGACATGGCGGCCGTCAGGACCACCAGGTTCATCACGTCGCCGGCCGCCGGGATGCCGATCTTCGACAGCACGGTGACGAAGGGGCTCTGGTCGGCCGAGTAGACGGAACCGGGCAGGAGCAGGGCCAGCAGGACGACCGAGCCGACGTAGAAGAGGCCGACGCGCCACATGATGGAGTTCACCGCGCGCGGGACGACCTTCTCCGGCTCGGCGGTCTCGCCCGCGGCGACACCGACCAGCTCCAGCGCGGCGTACGCGAAGATCACGCCCTGCATGACGAGGACGACCGGCATCATGCCGTGCGGGAAGACGCCGCCGTTGTCGGTGATGACGCTCAGGCCCGGCGTCTCACCGCCGACCTTGTGCTGCGTGGCGAGCAGGAAGATGCCGATCAGCATGAAGCCGACGAGCGTCGCGACCTTGATGATCGAGAACCAGAACTCCATCTCGCCGAAGATCTTCACCGAGATCAGGTTCACCACCAGGACCACCGCGAGGGCGACCAGCGCGAGCACCCACTGCGGGATGTCGGTGAACAGGCTCCAGTAGTGCGTGTAGAGCGCGATCGCGGTGATGTCGGCGATGCCGGTGGTCGACCAGTTGAGGAAGTACATCCAGCCGGCGACGTACGCGCCCTTCTCACCGAGGAACTCGCGCGCGTAGGACACGAAGGAGCCCGAGGAGGGGCGGTAGAGCACGAGCTCACCGAGGGCCTTGACCACGAAGAAGGCGAAGACGCCGCAGACCAGATAGGCGATCGCCAGGGCCGGGCCCGCGTTGTGGAGGCGGCCGCCCGCGCCCAGGAAGAGCCCGGTGCCGATGGCGCCTCCGATGGCGATCATGTTGACGTGACGGGGCTTGAGGTCCTTGCTGTAGCCGGCGTCGCCCGCGTCCGCGGGCACCTGGGCCGCGTCACTGGGGGATGCGGCTGCTGCCGTGTTCACGGCGTCCTTGCTCACGGTGGATCCACTCTCTGGTGCTCCCGAGCGGGTCGCGCTCGGCTTTCCGGACGTACATAAGGTCCGTGCCCTCGGTAAAGGCACAGACCAAGGGGCCACCTTCCCCCACCCTTCGCGGCTCACGCGGTGGCATACGTCACAGAGCGCGACTTCTCACAGCACCTTCACCTGGGGCACCGGAGGTTTCACAGCACTGGTGAGACAGCGATACTGCTGCACATGACGACCGACACCGAGGAGCCGACCCTCACGATCGACGAGCTGGCGGCCCGGGCCGGAGTCACGGTGCGCACGGTCCGCTTCTACGGCACGAAGGGGCTGCTGCCCCCGCCGGTGCTCGGGCCGCGGCGGGTGGGGCACTACGGGCGTGAGCACCTGGCCCGGCTGGCGCTGATCGAGGAGTTGCAGCAGCAGGGCATGACGCTGGCCGGCATCGAGCGCTACCTGCGGCAACTGCCGCCGGACCTGAGCGCGCACGACCTCGCCATCCACCGGGCCGTGGTGGCCTCCTGGGCGCCGGAGACCGTCGAGACGGTCACGCGGGCGGAGCTGGAGCGGCGGGCCGGACGGCCGCTGGGCGAGGAGGACGTCGAGCGGCTCGTCGCAATGGGCGTGGTCCGGCCCGCGGACGGCGGGTACGAGGCCGACCTCGGTCTGCTCCGGCTCGGCACCGGGCTGCTGGACGTGCCGCTGTCCCAGCAGGCGATCTCCACGGCGCGCACCGTCCTCATCGAGCACGCGTGCGCCGCGGCCCGGGAGCTGTCCCAGCTCTTCCGCGGTGAGGTGGCGGAGCGTGACGCGCGGGACGTTCGGTCCCTGTCGGCACACATGCACCCGATGGTGGTGCAGGCGCTCCTCACCGCTTTTCAGCGGTCGCTGAAGGAAGAGCTGGGCGAGTGGCTCACCGGGCCGTCGGAGTCCGGCGGGTCAGCCGCGGGCTGAGTCGCTGAACCGCTCCCCCTTCTCCGCCTTCTCCACCAGCAGCGCGGGCGGGGCGAAGCGCTCGCCGTACTGTTCGGCGAGTTCCCGCGCGCGGGCCACGAAGCCGGGCAGGCCTCCCTCGTAGCCGTTGATGTACTGGAGCACGCCACCGGTCCAGCCCGGGAAGCCGATGCCGAAGATGGAGCCGATGTTGGCGTCGGCGACGGAGGTCAGCACGCCCTCCTCCAGCAGCCGGACGGTGTCCAGCGCCTCGGAGAACAGCATGCGCTCCTGCATGTCCCGGAACGGGATGCGGTACCCCGGCTTGGTGTAGTGCTCGCGCAGTCCGGGCCACAGGCCGGTGCGCTTGCCGTCGTCGCCGTAGTCGTAGAAGCCGGCGCCGCCGCTGCGGCCGGTGCGGCCGAACTCGTCGACCATGCGGTCGATGACGGCCTCGGCGGGGTGGGCCGTCCAGGTGCCGCCCGCCTCCTCGACCGCCCGCTTCGTCTCGGCCCGGATCTTGCGGGGCAGGGTCAGCGTCAGTTCGTCCATGAGGGACAGCACCTTGGCCGGGTAGCCGGCCTGCGCGGCGGCCTGCTCCACGGAGGCGGGCTCGATGCCCTCGCCGACCATGGCGACGCCCTCGTTGATGAAGTGGCCGATGACGCGGGAGGTGAAGAAGCCGCGCGAGTCGTTGACGACGATGGGCGTCTTGTTGATCTGCCGGACCAGGTCGAAGGCCCGGGCCAGGGCCTCCTCGCCGGTGCGCTCGCCCTTGATGATCTCCACCAGCGGCATCTTGTCGACGGGCGAGAAGAAGTGCAGTCCGATGAAGTCGCCCTGGCGCTCCACGCCTTCGGCGAGGGCGGTGATGGGCAGCGTGGAGGTGTTGGAGCACAGCAGCGCGTCGGGCTCGACGACGTGCTGGATCTCCTGGAACACCTTCTGCTTGAGGGAGGTGTCCTCGAAGACCGCCTCGATGACGGCGTCACAGCCGGCCAGGTCCTGGACCTCGGCGGTGGGGGTGATGCGCGCGAGCAGCGCGTCGGCCTTCTCCTGGGTCGTACGGCCCTTGGCGACGGCCTTGGCGCAGAGCTTCTCGGAGTAGGCCTTGCCCTTGAGGGCCGCTTCCAGGGAGACGTCCTTCAGGACGACCTCGATGCCGGCGCGGGCGCAGGAGTAGGCGATGCCGGCGCCCATCATCCCGGCGCCGAGCACGGCGGCCTTACGGACCTTGCGGGGTTCGACGCCCTTCGGGCGGTTGGCGCCGGAGTTGACCGCCTGGAGGTCGAAGAAGAACGCCTGGATCATGTTCTTCGACGTCTGTCCGGCCGCGAGGTCCACGAAGTAGCGGGCCTCGATGACCTGCGCGGTCTCGAAGTCGACCTGGGAGCCCTCGACGGCGGCGGCGAGGATGTTGCGCGGGGCCGGGTAGGGGGCGCCGTTGGTCTGCTTACGCAGGCTGGCCGGGAAGGCGGGCAGGTTCGCGGCGAACTTGGGGTTGGCCGGTGTGCCGCCCGGGATGCGGTAGCCCGGCTTGTCCCAGGGCTGCTGGGACTCGGGGTTGGCGTCGATGAAGGCGCGGGCCTTGGCGAGCATGTCCTCCGGGCTGTCGGCGACCTCGTCGACGAGGCCGTTCTCCAGGGCGCGGCGGGGGTTGTACTGCGTGCCCTGGAGGAGGACCTTCAGCAGCGCGTCGGCGATGCCGAGCATCCGGACCGTGCGGACGACGCCGCCGCCTCCGGGCAGCAGGCCGAGCGTGACCTCGGGGCAGCCGATCTTGGAGCCGGGCGCGTCGAGGGCGACGCGGTGGTGGCAGGCGAGGGCGATCTCGTAACCGCCCCCGAGCGCGGCGCCGTTGAGCGCGGCGACGACCGGCTTGCCGAGGGTCTCGATGCGGCGCAGGTTCCGCTTGATCGCCATGCCGCCGTCGAACAGCTCCTGGGCCGTCTCGGGCGTGACGCGGATGAGGTCGCGCAGGTCGCCACCGGCGAAGAAGGTCTTCTTCGCGGAGGTGATGATGACGCCCCGGATGGAGTCCTTCTCGGCCTCCAGGCGGTCGGTGACGGCGGCCAGCGAGTCGCGGAACGCCTGGTTCATGGTGTTCGCGGACTGGTTCGGGTCGTCGATGACGAGGGTGACGAGGCCGGTGCGGTCCTGTTCCCAGCGGATGGTGGTGGATTCAGTGCTCATGTGGAGGTGCTCCGTGTGATCCGTCGGGAGGGGGTCAGATGCGCTCGACGATGGTGGCGACGCCCATGCCGCCGCCGACGCACAGCGTGGCGAGGCCGTAGCGCTTGTCCTGGCGCTCGAGTTCGTCGACGAGGGTGCCGAGGATCATCGCGCCGGTGGCGCCGAGGGGGTGGCCGAGGGCGATCGCGCCGCCGTTGACGTTGACCTTGTCCAGGGACAGGCCCATGTCCTTCACGAAGCGCAGGACGACCGCCGCGAACGCCTCGTTGATCTCGACGAGGTCGATGTCGTCGATGGCCAGTCCGGCCTTGGCGAGGGCCTTGCGGGTGGCGGGGGCGGGGCCGGTGAGCATGATGGTGGGCTCGGAGCCGGAGACGGCGGCGGAGACGATCCGGGCGCGGGGCGTGAGGCCGTAGCGCTCGCCGACCTCCTTGGAGCCGATCGCGACGAGCGACGCGCCGTCCACGATGCCGGAGGAGTTCCCCGCGTGGTGGACGTGGTCGATCTTCTCCACCCAGTGGTACTGCTGCAGCGCCACCGCGTCGAAGCCGCCGAGCTCGCCGATGTCCGCGAAGGACGGCTTCAGCTTGGCGAGGGAGTCGGCGGTGGTGCCGGGGCGCGGGAACTCGTCGTGGTCGAGGACGACGAGGCCGCTGCGGTCCTTGACCGGGACGACGGACCTGTCGAAGCGGCCGTCCTTCATGGCGGTGGCGGCCCGCTCCTGGGAGAGGGCCGCGTACTCGTCGACGTCCCGCCGGGAGAAGCCCTCGATGGTGGCGATGAGGTCGGCGCCGATGCCCTGCGGCACGAAGTTGACCTCGAGGTTCGTCATCGGGTCGTTGAACCAGGCGCCGCCGTCGGAGGCCATCGGCACCCGGGACATGGACTCGACGCCGCCCGCGAGGACGAGGTCCTCCCAGCCGGAACGCACCTTGGCGGCGGCCAGGTTGACGGCCTCCAGGCCCGAGGCACAGAAGCGGTTCTCCTGCACGCCGGCGACGGTGTCGGGCAGGCCCGCGGCGATGGCGGCGATCCGGGCGATGTCGGAGCCCTGGTCGCCGACCGGGCCGACGACGCCGAGAACGATGTCGTCGACGGCGGCCGGGGCGAGGTCCGGGAACCGGGCGCGGATCTCGTGGATGAGTCCGACGACCAGGTCGATGGGCTTGGTGCCGTGCAGGGCGCCGTTGGCCTTGCCGCGGCCGCGCGGGGTGCGGATCGCGTCGTACACATACGCTTCGGTGCTCACGAGGAGGCCTTTCACTGAGGGTTGCGGGACGACGGGAGCAGCCCGGGGACGTCCCAGTCCCGGGCGACGTCCGCCGTGTCGGCGCCCGGCCGGGCCGGGCCGGTGCGGACGGAGGTCGGGGTCGCGGAGAAGCGGGGGGCCGGGGCGGGCTGGGTGATGCCGCCGTGATCGGTGAAGGTGCCGCGGGCGGCCAGGTGCGGGTGGTGCGGGGCCTCGCGCAGCGACAGCACGGGCGCCACACAGGCGTCGGAGCCGTCGAAGACGGCCGTCCACTCGTCCCTCGTCCGCGCTTTGAAGCGGACGGCGATCTCTTCGCGCAGTTCGTCCCACCGGGTGACGTCCTTGCGGGCCCCGGCCCGGTCCTCGACGCCGAGGAGGCCGAGGAACTCGGTGTAGAACTGCGGTTCCAGGGCGCCGACGGCCATGTACCGGCCGTCCGCCGTCTCGTACGTGCCGTAGTACGGGCAGCCGCCGTCCAGGAGGTTGGCGCCGCGGCGGTCCTGCCAGCCGCCGGCGGCGAGCATGCCGTGGATCATCGTGGTGAGGTGAGCGGTACCGTCGACGATGGCGGCGTCGACGACCTGGCCGGCGCCGGTCGCTCGGGCGTGGTGGAGGGCGGCGAGGACGCCGACGACGAGGTAGAGGGAGCCGCCCGCGTAGTCGCCGAGCAGGTTGGCCGGGGCCGGCGGCGCTTCCTGCGGCCTGCCGATCATGCCGAGGGTGCCCGTGGGGGCGATGTACGCGATGTCGTGCCCGGCGCGCTGGGCGAGCGGGCCGTCCTGGCCCCAGCCGGTCATGCGGCCGTAGACGAGACGCGGGTTGCGGGCGTGGCAGGGCTCGGGGCCCACTCCGAGGCGTTCGGCGACGCCGGGGCGATAGCCCTCCACCAGGACGTCGGCGCGGGCCGCGAGGCCGAGCGCCTGTTCCCGGCCGTCGGGTGACTTCAGGTCGACGATCACCGAGCGCTTGTTGCGGTTGGTGACGTCGTACGCCGGGTCGATCCCGAGTCCGGGGCCGCCCGGGCGGTCCACGCGCACGACGTCGGCCCCGAGGTCGGCCAGGAGCATGGCGGCGAACGGGCCGGGCCCGATACCGGCCAGCTCGACGACGCGCACGCCGGTGAGCGGGCCGTGTCCTGGCGTCCTTGCCGTGGTCATCCAGCCCCCAGTGCTGTGACACATCTGATGTAACACCAGTGATGCTAAGAACGTGTTCCACTCGGCACAAGACCCGAACGAGCAAGCGCTTAGCAATCTGCCGGACGGGGTCAGGTCCCGTCCAGCTCCACTATCAGCCGCTTCGGAGCGATGACCCGGTAGCTCTCCTCCACCCAGTCGCAGAGCACCTCCGCGGCCGGGGCGCCCTGCTGCTCCAAGGGGATGTACACCCAGCCCGCCTTGCCCAGGCCGTACCCGGCGGGCTCGGCGCCGGGGCAGGCCAGCGCGTGCGCGTGCGCCGTCTCGTCCGTGAGCTTCACCGTCACCCCCAAGGGGTAACTGCCGTCCTCGACCCCGAGGAAGACGAACACCTTCTTGTTGACCTTCGCGACGGACTCGCCCCAGGGGAACTCTTCGACGGCATCCGGCAGCCCCAGTGCGAACGCGCGCACTTTCTCCCACTTCTTCAGGGCATTCCTGGGCACGGCCATCGTCGTCCTCCGGGCTCGTCGTCGGGCTCCGCACTCCTCACGCTAGCCTCGGCCACCGACAGCGGCACGGGCTGCACGACCGAGGGGTGTCATGAGCAGGCAAAGCAGGACGGACCGTCCGTACGACATCGTGCTCTTCGGAGCGACCAGTTTCGCCGGGGCGCTCACCGCGGAGTATCTGGCCGCCCACGCGCCCGAGGGGCTGCGCTGGGCGATCGCGGGCCGCAGCGCGCAGAAGCTAAAGCGGCTGCGGGAGCGGCTGCCCGCCGACGCGGAGATCGGGGTCGTGCGGGCGGACGTGTCCGACCCGGCCTCGCTGCGCGACCTCGCCGGACAGGCGCGCGTGGTGGCCACGACCGTCGGCCCGTACGTGACGTACGGGGAGGAACTCGTCGCCGCCTGCGCGGACGCCGGGACCGACTACCTGGACCTGTGCGGCGAACCCGAGTTCGTGGACCTGATGTACGTCCGGCACGACGCTCGCGCGCGGGAGACCGGGGCGCGGCTGGTGCACGCCGCCGGGTTCGACTCGATCCCGCACGACCTGGGCGTCTACTTCACCGTGCAGCAGCTTCCCGAGGACGTGCCCCTGAGCGTGGAGGGCTTCGTCACCGCGGACGCGGCCTTCTCGGGCGGCACTTTCGCCTCCGCGCTGGGCCAGTTCGCACGGCAGCGGGAGATGGCGGCGGCCGCGCGGGACCGGCGGCGGCACGAGCCGCGGCTGGTGGGCCGGCGGACGTCGGCGCCGCTGGGCGGGCCGCGGTTCGCCAAGGAGGTCGGGGCGTGGGCGCTGCCGATGCCGACCATCGACCCGCAGATCGTGCGGCGCTCTGCGTCGGCCCTCGAACGGTACGGGCCCGACTTCCGCTACCGGCAGTACGCGGCCGTCCGTCATCTGCCCGTCGCCGTGGGCGGGGTCGCGGCGGTCGGGGCGCTGGTCGCGGCGGCCCAGGTGGCGCCCGCGCGACGCTGGTTGTCGGACCGGCTCAAGCCCGGGGACGGGCCGAGCCCCGAGAAGCGGGCGAAGAGCTGGTTCTCCGTGCGCTTCGTGGGCGAAGGCGGCGGCTCACGGGTGTACACGGAGGTCTCGGGCGGCGACCCCGGCTACGACGAGACGGCCAAGATGTTCGCCGAGTCGGCGCTGTGCCTGGCACTCGACGACCTTCCGAAGACGGCGGGTCAGGTCACCACGGCGGTGGCGATGGGCAACGCGCTGATCGACCGGCTGCGCGCGGCGGGCATCCGCTTCCGCGTCGCGTCGACCCGCTGAGGCCCGCCGGGGGCCTACAACGGCCACTCGGCGAGGGTGTAGATCATTCCGGCGATCCAGCCGAGCCCGGCGAGGACGGCGAGGATCAGCCCTATGGTGACGGCCCGTTCGACGGTCTGGGTCGGGGCGGCAACAGGCTTGGGGGCGCGGTGCGTTGTCATGCGCTCCAGCCTGTCGGCGCTGCCGCCGCCGGGCATCCGTACGGGTACTCAGGGCCGGTACTCAGTTTCGTCCGCCCGCCCGGACCGCGCCTCTCCCCGCGCTTGAGACTTTCGGCGTTCCGCCTGCGGCAACGGCTCGGAAAGTGCCAACAAGGAGTTCAATGAAACACTTGAAGGCATGAGATTCCTCCTGGAAGTTTCCCTGGACGACGCGGCGTTGGCGAAGGACCCGGCGGGCGAGCTGGGCCGGATCCTCAGGTACTGGGCCGGCAATCTGCGCCACTATCCGCTCGCCCCCGGGGACGAAGCGGCCATCTACGACTCGGAGTACCGCGAGGTGGGCCGCTGGCGGGTGGAGGATCAGGAGGAGTAGGTATTCCTGAGCGCCTCGCGGCACAGCGCGTCCGCCCTGCGGGTGGTCTCCGGGAGGCGGAAGGCGGGGGTCAGCGCGAGGGTGTGGGCGCAGGCGTCGTCCAGCGTCACCCGGTGCCCGACGGAGACGAAGACCGGCTTGACGCCGTCCCGGGTGCGCAGGGCCCGGCCGACCTCCTCGGAGCCGGCGAGCAGGGGGGCGGTGCTGCCGCGCGGGGTGTCCGGGTCGTCGTAGGAGAAGGTGAACGGGTTCTTCGCGACGCCGATCGTGGGCAGGCCGGTCAGGACGCCGAGGTGGCTGGCCAGGCCGAAGCGGCGGGGGTGGGCGAGGCCGTAGCCGTCGCAGACGACCAGGCCGGGCGGACAGGGCAGGGCGTCGAGGGCGGCGAGGACCGTCGGGATCTCGCGGAAGGCGAGCAGCCCGGGCACGTAGGGGAAGGAGACCCGGCCCACGGCCGTGGCCTCGGCGACGACCTCCAGGCTCGACGCGTCCAGCACGACCGCCGCGGCGGCGACGACGTCCCGTTCGTCGTCGTACGCGACGTCGACCCCGGTCACCCGGCCCGATCCGGGCGGCGGTCCGGTCGCGTCGAGGATCACGCGTGCGCGCAGTTCGTCCTGGACGGCGCGGGCCTGTTCCTCGGTGGCGGGCCAGTCTTCGGGGATGCGTACGGTCGTCATGGTGGCCCGAGCCTACGGGCTCCCCGGGGACCGGGACAGAGGCCTGGGGATAGGCTCCCGATCATGTTCGTGCTGGAGCTGACGTACACCGCCCCGCTGGAAGCCGTCGACGCTGTGCTGAAGGACCACGTGGACTGGCTCGACGAGCCGTACCGGCAGGGGGTCTTCCTCGCGTCCGGGCGCAAGAACCCCCGCGACGGCGGGGTGATCATCGCCGTCGCGGGGGATCGCGCGCGGATCGAGGCGATCACCGCGGAGGACCCGTTCGTCACCGCGGGCGTGTGCGCGTACCGCGTCACCGAGTTCGCGGCGACGAAGACGGCGCCCGCGCTGGAGGCCTACCGGGAGACCCTCTGAGGCGTCCGCCTCACTTGCCCAGCGCGCGCTGCAGCTGGCTCTTGTTCATGCTGGAACGGCCCTCGACACCCTTGCGCTTGGCTTCCTGGTACAGCTGGTCGTAGGTGGGGCCCTGGGAGCCCTGCCCCGACCGCTGGCCACCGCGCTTGCCGGACGACATGTCCTTCGTGGAGGTGCGGCTGGCCGTCTTCGACTCGCCGGAGCGGGCGCGTTCCTTGTTCACCGTCCGCGCGGCGATCTCCTTGGCGCGGCCGGTGCTTTCGCCCCGGTCCTCCGCACTTTCCTTGATGTGCTCGTACTGGCGCTCCCGCTTGGGGCTCGAACCGCGTGGCATGTCCGCTCACTTCCTTTCCCGATCAGTGAACGAGTACCCACACTGCCAACGATCAGGGCACCCCGCATGCTCAGTGCTCCAAGCGGGCAACCCGGCCCTTCTCACCGGCGGCCCAGCACCCGTGGTCCGGGGTGCAGTCGACGGTGTCGTAGGAGCCGGTGTCGACGGTGCGCCAGGTGCGGCCCGCGTCCGTGGTGAGGTCGGTGCCGGTGGGGCCGACGGTCAGGGCGGCGGTGCGGCTGTGCGGGAGCCATGCGACGCCCGAGCGGTAGGCGGGCGGAGGTGTGGCGGCCGCGCGCCAGGTGCGGCCGCTGTCCAAGGAGCGGGCGGCGGCCTGCGGTGAGGGCTGGTCGGGGCGGAAGTCGCCGCCGACGGCGAGACCGTGGGTGCGGTCGCGGAAGGCGAGCGCGAACACGCCCCGGGCGGGGTCGCCCGCCGGGAGGGGCGAGTCGGTGGCCGTCCAGGTGCGTCCGCGGTCGGAGGAGTGCAGGATCCGCGCACGTGCCGCCCCGCCGGTGGCCAGCCAGACGTCCCTCGTCCCGGATGTCACCAGGCACTGGCCGCTCGCCGCGAATCCGGCCTCGCCCTCCTGCGCGGCCGGCATCCCCCGGTCCGGCAGCACCTTCCAGGTACGGCCGCCGTCGCCGGTCGACAGGATGCGGAACCTCCCGTCCACCGGGTCGCTCATCGCCAGGCCGTGGCGGCGGTCGAAGAAGGCGAGGCAGTCGTAGAACGCCTTCGGGTCCGGGTTGCGGAAGGACTCCGTCCAGGTCGCTCCGCCGTCGTCGGTGCGGTAGACCCGGGACGCCTCGCCCTCGCCGATGGCCAGCACCACGGCCCGGCGGGCGTCGAACGCCTCGACGTCCCGGAACTGCAACTCCCCCGCGCCGGGCGGCGACACGTTCCGCCAGCTCTTCCCGCCGTCGGTGGTGCGCAGCACGGTGCCGCCGGTGCCGGCGACCCAGGCGGTGTTCCGGCTGACGGCGGCGAGGCCCCGGAAGCGTGCCTGCGGGGTGCCGGTGTCCTTGAGTTCCCAGTGCGGCGGCCGGTGCTCAGGCCCGTGCGCCTGCGCCGGTACGGCGGTCAGGGCTGCCAGTGCCGCCGCGCAGGCCGCCATCGCGGTCGCCCTGCCCCATGTTCGTCCCGTCCGTCGCGTGCTCCCCATGCGCCTCATGGCGGGGGAAGCTAGCCCACCGCTTGGGTGCCGTCCAGATGGCCTCGCGGGCGGTGCGGGCGGTGCGGTGGTCGCCACAAGTGCCCTTGGAGACGCACAAGGAGAGTCACGTCACTCTGGTGCATGAACGCGGTGACAGAGGTCACTCGCATTTCGTGTGCACGGATTGGCTGATTCCGTCGTCTCTTCCAGTGCCCGGCCTCATCCGCCCGGAAGTGTCCGTCCAGCCGTCACAAGGGAGCAAGGCGTTGTCCATCGTCATCGAGCAGCCCGTGGAGGCCCGCCTCGTCGCCGCCGCGCCGCGTATGCCGAGCATTCCCGCGACGCTGCACTACGACCGGCGTGATCCTTTCGCGGTCCGCATGACCTTCCCCGCCCCGGCCACGCTGGAGGGCGTCGAGGTCTGCTGGACCTTCTCCCGCGAGCTGCTCGCCGCGGGCCAGAAGAGCGCCGAGGGGCACGGCGACGTGCGCGTGCGCCCCTACGGCTACGACCGCACGGTGCTGGAGTTCCACGCCCCCGAGGGCACGGCCGTGGTCCATGTGCGCTCCAGCGAGATCCGCCGGTTCCTCGAGGCCACGAGCGAACTGGTGCCGGTCGGTCTGGAGCACCTCCAGCTGGATCTGGACCATGGTCTCGCCGAGCTGATGCGTGACGCGTGCTGAGCTAACCGGCCCGCCTCAGCAGGGCGTTGACCTCGCCGTGGTCGAGTGCGCCGGTCAGTGACCCGTAGGTTCCCCGGTCCAGCAGCTCCCGCGCGGCCCGGCGGACCATGGCGTAGGCGGCCTGGGCGACGCCCGAGCCGACGCTGATCCGGGCGACGCCCAGGGCGGCCAGTTCGGCGACCGTGGGTGCGCCGGGACCGGCCATGACGTTCAGCGGCCCGTCGACCCCGCCCACGAGTTCCTTCACGGTCCTCGGGTCGACGGCCCCGGGGACGAAGATCCCGTCGGCGCCCGCGGCGCGGAAGGCGGCCGCCCGCTCCAGGGTGGGGCCGACTCCCCCGGCCCGACTGAGGAAGGTGTCGATGCGGGCGTTGACGAACAGCGGCACACCCGCGGCGTCGGCGGCCTCGCGGGCGGCGGCGATCCGCTCGGCCTGCTCGGCGACCTCCCGCAGCGGGCCGCCGGTTCCCGCGCCGTGCAGGGCGTCCTCGATGTTCACTCCCACCGCTCCCGCGGCGACGACCGCCCGGACCGTGCCGGCGACGCCCTTCGCGTCCTCGGCGTAGCCGCTCTCGATGTCCGCGGTCAGGGGGACGGTCACGGCGTCGGCGATCCTGGCGAGGGCGGCGAGGGCCGCGTCACGGTCCGCCTGCTCGCCGTCGGGCGCGCCGAGTGCCCAGACGAGCCCGGCACTGGTCGTGGCCACGGCGGCGGCACCCGCCTCCTCGACGAGCCGGGCACTCACGGCGTCCCAGGCGTTGGGCAGGACCAGCGGGGTCCCGGGGATGTGCAGTGCACGGAAGGCGGCGGCGCGGTCGGTCTGGTTCGTCATGCGGAGGACTCAACCAGCGGGCCGGTGGGCGGGTCTGGCAGGAATCCGACACAGTGGTCCCCTTCACCGTCGCGGGTGACGAGGCCGCGTCACCACCCGCCGCGGTCGGCCCCGACGGGCCTCAGTGCGAAGCCGCCGGCGTCCTCCCCGCTCTCACCGCCCTGCTCACCTCGCGGACGATGCTCCCCGGTCCTGGCGTCGCCGCTCCGGCCCGTTCGGTCAGTTCCCGGGTGCGCTGTCCGGAAGTGCCTTCGCCGAAGAGGTCCGCAGCGGCGGCGAGGACGGCGACCGCCGCGTCGCGATCGGAGACCCCGGCGGCGGGCAGCGGCCCACGAAGCACGTGCCGGGTCTCCTCCCGCAGCGCCGCCGCGACGGTCGCACGCTCCAGCGCGTACTCCACGGACGGGAACACCCCGAGCACCCGGCGCTTCTCCGCCCGCAGGTACCCCTCGGCCACCAGCTGCTCCCGCACGGCGTCGGAGGTCACCCGCGCCCGCAGCGTCACCCAGGTCCGCCAGGGGTGCGGGCATGACTCGCGGACGAGATCCAGCAGCCCGTCGAGGACCGGGTCACCCGCGCTCGCGTCCAGGTCCACCGGCGTGGCGACACCGTCCACGTCGGTCAGCAGCCCGCGCTGGGCCAGCTCGACGAGGGCACCGGCCCGCACCAGGTCGGGCCGCAGGGCGGTGCGGCCGGCCGCAGGCCGTGCGGCGTCCCAGGCCAGCAGGCAGAGCCGGGCCGGCAGCGAGAGCGGGCCGTGCGGCACGGGAGGCCTCCTCGGAGCAGAAGATCGAGTCGCGCGTTAATGCGTTGACAGGCCCACAGGGCCTTCGTAGCGTGTACAGCGTCCTGTTGCCGCCGATTGGAGAAGGACGTTGCTCGTCTGAGGTCCTGAGACACCGCGTCACATCCCTCTGTGGTGTGCGCTGCGTGCGACCTCGGCGTTCGAGCCGTCCTCCCGGTGCAGGGCATCTTTCATGTCCGTGACGTGCCCATGGAGCCTCCTCCCCCTGGTCGCAGGTGTCTCGACACGCGTTTGCCCCTGACCGCTTCGAGCAACCGCGAGTGAGGCCCCATGTCCACTTTCATCACCGTTACGTCCCTTGCGTTCGCCTGGCCCGACGGCAGCCCCGTCTTCGAGGGCCTGGACGTCTCGTTCGGCCCCGGCCGGACCGGCCTGGTCGGCGTCAACGGGTCCGGAAAATCAACCCTGTTGAAGCTGATCGCCGGTGAACTCGCACCGGCCGACGGCACCGTCCGCGTGGCCGGCGAGGTCGGCTGCCTCCCGCAGAACGTCACGCTCGACACCACCCTGCGCGTCGACGAGGCCCTCGGCATCGCCGCGCAGCGCGCCGCCCTACACGCCATCGAGTCGGGCGACGTCTCCGAGGCGCATTTCGAGACCGTCGGTGACGACTGGGACGTCGAGGAGCGCGCCCTCGCCACGCTCGGTGAACTCGGCCTGGGCCACGTCGAGCTGGACCGCACCATCGGCGAGGTGTCCGGCGGTGAGTCCGTCCTGCTGCGCCTGGCCGCACTGCTGCTGCGCCGGCCCGACGTGCTGCTGCTGGACGAGCCGACCAACAACCTCGACCTGTACGCCCGCAGGCGGCTGTACGCGGCCGTCCAGTCCTGGCCGGGCGTGATGATCGTCGTCAGTCACGACCGCGAACTGCTGGACCTCGTCGACCAGATCGCCGATCTGCGTTCCGGCGGGATCACCTGGTACGGCGGCAACTACTCGGCCTACGAGGAGGCACTGGAGATCGAACAGGAGGCGGCGGAGCGCATGGTGCGCGTCGCCGAGTCCGACTTCCGCAAGCAGAAGCGCGAACTGGTGGACGCCCAGGTCAAGCTGGCCCGCCGCAAGCGGTACGGGCAGAAGATGTGGGATCAGAAGCGCGAGCCGAAGATCGTCATGGGGGCGCGCAAGCGCGCGGCGCAGGAGTCCGCGGGCAAGCACCGCATCATGCACGAGGAGAAGCTCGCCGAGGCCAGAGAGCGGCTCGACGAGGCGGTGGAGGCCGTACGGGACGACGACGAGATCCGCGTCGACCTGCCGTACACGGCCGTGCCGCCGGGACGGACGGTTCTCACCCTCCAGGATCTGGGGCTCCGGTACGGCGCCCGGGTGAAGGGCGGTTTCGAACTGCGCGGGCCCGAGCGGGTCGCGCTGATCGGGCGCAACGGCGCCGGCAAGACGACGCTGCTGCGCACGATCACCGGGGAGCTCGCCCCGGAATCGGGCGAGGTGATGGCGCACGTCCCGCTGCGGTTCCTGCCACAGCGGCTCGACGTCCTCGACGGGGAGCTGTCCGTCGCCGAGAACGTGGCCCGGTTCGCACCGGGCGCCACCAACAACCGGGTCCGGGCGCGGCTGGCGCGCTTCCTGTTCCGGGGCGCCCGCGCCGACCAGAAGGCGGCGACCCTGTCCGGCGGCGAACGCTTCCGGGCCGCGCTGGCCGCGCTGATGCTGGCCGAGCCCGCGCCGCAGCTGCTCATGCTGGACGAGCCGACCAACAACCTGGACATGGCGAGCGTCCGGCAGCTCACCACGGCCCTGGAGTCGTACGAGGGAGCGCTGGTCGTGGCCAGTCACGACCTGCCTTTCCTGGAGTCGGTCGGCATCACGCGCTGGCTTCTGCTGGAGGAGGGAGAACTCAGGGAAATCACGCCAGAGGCTGTCGGGATTTCCTCCTAGCGTCGGTGGCATGACCGACTTCGGGCACGATGCCATCACCCTGACCGGAGCACGCGAGAACAACCTCAAGGACGTCACCCTCCGCATCCCGAAAGGCCGGCTGACCGTGTTCACCGGCGTTTCGGGATCGGGGAAGTCGTCCGTCGTCTTCGACACGATCGCGGTGGAGTCGCAGCGCCAGCTGAACGAGACCTACCCCTGGTTCGTCCGCAACCGGCTGCCCAAGTTCGAGCGGCCGCGCGCGGACGGCCTGGAGGATCTCACCCCCGCGATCGTCGTCGATCAGCGGCAGGTGGGCGGCCACTCCCGGTCGACCGTCGGCACCATGACGGACGTCTACTCGGTGATCAGGGTGCTGTTCTCCCGGCACGGCACGCCGAGCGCCGGACCGGCGACGGCGTACTCGTTCAACGACCCGTCGGGCATGTGCCCCGAGTGCGACGGCCTCGGCCGGACGGTGCGGCCCGACTGGGACCGCATCCTCGACCCGGGCCGCTCCCTCGCGGACGGGGCGGTCCGCTTCCCGCCGTTCGCCGCCGGCACCTGGCAGGGGCAGGCGTACACCAACAGCACCGACCTCGACCCGCACAAGCCGGTGGGGCGGTTCACCGCCGCCGAACGCGAGTTCCTGATGCGCGGGCGGCCCGGCAGCAAGGTCACCGTCAACGGCAGCGGCGGCACCTGGACCACCGAGTACGAGGGGCTGGCCGTCCGTTTCGAGCGGCTTTACCTGAAGCGTGACCTGTCGGCCATGAGCCAGAAGACCCGGGACCTGGTCCGCGCGTACCTGGTGGAAGGTCCCTGCCCGGTCTGCCGTGGGGCGCGTCTGAACGCCGCGGCGCTCGCGACCCGCATCGACGGCCGGACGATCGCCGACTGCACCCGCATGCAGGTCACGGATCTGATCACCGTACTGAAGGAGATCGACGACCCGGTGGCCCGGCCGATCGCCTCGGCCGCCGTGGCCGCGCTGGAGCGCATCGAGGCGATCGGCCTCGGCTACCTGAGCCTCGACCGGGAGACCGACACGCTCAGCGGCGGGGAGGGGCAGCGGCTGAAGACGGTGCGGCACCTCGGCTCCAGCCTGACCGGGATGACGTACATCTTCGACGAGCCGAGCGTCGGCCTGCACCCCCGGGACGTGGGCCGCCTCGGCGAACTGCTGCTGCGCCTGCGCGACAAGGGCAACACGGTGCTGGTCGTCGAACACGACCCGGACGTCATCGCACTGGCCGATCACGTCGTCGACATGGGGCCTGGCGCCGGGGCAGGGGGCGGCACGGTGGTGTTCGAGGGAACGCCGAAGGACCTGGCGGCGTCCGGCACGCTCACCGGGCGGTGCCTGCGCCGCCGTACGGCGGTCAAGGGCGAGGTGCGGGAGCCCGTCGGCGAGCTGTGGGTCAAGGGCGCCCGCCGGCACAACCTGCGGGACGTGACCGTGCGGTTCCCTGCCGGTGTGCTCACGGCGGTGACCGGGGTCGCCGGGTCCGGGAAGAGCACCCTCGCCGGGGAGTTCACCGCCGCGCACGACGAGGCCGTGGTCGTCGACCAGTCGTCGATCGGCATCTCGGGCCGGTCCACCCCGGCGACGTACCTGGGGATCATGGACACGGTCCGCAGGATCTTCGCCCGCGAGACGGGGGCCGAGGCGGGCCTCTTCAGCTTCAACTCCGGCGGGGCCTGCGGCACCTGCGAGGGCCGGGGCCTCATCTACACCGACCTGGCCTTCATGGACCCGGTGACGACGACCTGCCACGCCTGCGAGGGGCGGCGCTTCAAGGAGGAGGTGCTGCGGCTGACCGTACGGGGCAGTTCCGTCGCGGACGTCCTGGAGATGACGGCCGAGCAGGCGCTCGGCTTCTTCGACGACCCGGGCGTACGGCGCCGGCTGCGCGCCCTGCGGGACGTCGGGCTGACGTATCTGACGCTCGGCCAGCCCCTCTCCACCCTCTCCGGGGGCGAGCGACAGCGCATCAAGCTGGCCACGCGACTGCACCGGACCGGGGCGGTCTACGTGCTCGACGAACCGACGACCGGCCTGCACATGGCGGACGTGGAAGGGCTCGTCGCCCTGCTGGACCGGCTGGTCGACTCGGGCAACACGGTCGTCGTGGTCGAGCACAACCTGGACGTGGTGGCCCGGGCGGACTGGGTGATCGACCTCGGCCCGGGCGGCGGCAGGGACGGCGGCGGGATCGTCTTCGAGGGGACGCCCCGGCAGCTGCTGGAGGCCGAGGGCTCGTTCACCGGGGAGCATCTGCGGAGGGCGGTGGGGCACCGCCGGTGAGCCGGAGCCACGCCGATCGCCGATGAGCGGTCCGGGCGTCGAACCGATCGCCGATGAGCGGCCCGGGCGTCGAACCGATCGCCGATGAGCGGTCCGGGCATCGGACCGATCGTCAACGCGCGATCCGGGCGTTGGATCGATGGGGTGGTTTGGCGCGGCTCCGGCCGATCATGCGTGCGGGGCCCGCGAACACTGGAGGGGGTGGCGCGGGCCACCGGGGAGGGGGAGCGGCATGGCCGACGGCACGGTACTGGTGGCGGTGGCGGAGCATCCGGACGACGGGGGTGTCGGCGCGGAGCAGTTGACCTGCATCGCCGAGGGAATCCGGGCGCGCGGCTTACAGGTGCGGTGGGTGGTGAGCGTCGCCGACGCCGAGGCGGTGCTGCGGACCGAGGCCGGGCTGGCCGCCGCCGTGATCGCCTGGGACCTTCCGTCCGGAGCGGGGGGCGGAGCCGGGGGCCGGGGTGAAGCCCTCGCGGCGGCCGAGGGCGGGGGCGGAGCGGGGACCGAGGGCGGGAGCGGAGCGGGGACCGAGGGCCGGGGCGGATCCCCCACCGGGGCCGAAGCGGGAACTGGGAGCGGGCCGGGCGGTGCGACGGTGCTGCGCCGGATCGGGCGCCGGTTCCGGAACCTGCCGGTGTTCCTGGTCATGGCGGACGAAGGGCTGTGCGAGCTGCCGCTGTGGGTGTCCCAGTCGGTGGTGGGCTATGTGTGGCCGCTGGAGGACACGCCGGCGTTCATCGCCGGGCGGATCACCACCGCCGCACGCGCCTACCAGGACGCCCTGCTGCCGCCGTTCTTCAAGGCGCTGCGGCGCTTCGACGACGCGCACGAGTACTCGTGGCACACTCCCGCGCACTCCGGCGGTGTCGCCTTCCTCAAGTCACCCGTGGGCCGGGCGTTCCACGCGTACTTCGGGGAGCGGCTGCTGCGCAGCGACCTGTCGATCTCCGTGGAGGAGCTCGGCTCCCTGTTCGAGCACACCGGGCCGATCGGCGAGGCGGAGCGCAACGCCGCGCGGGTCTTCGGCTCCGCGCACACCTACTTCGTCCTGCACGGCGACTCCACCTGCAACCGCCTGGTCGGACACTTCAGCGTGACCCGCGACGAGATCGCCCTGGTCGACCGCAACTGCCACAAGTCCGTCCTGCACGGCCTGGTCGTCTCCGGCGCGCGCCCGGTGTACCTGGTCCCCACCCGCAACGGCTACGGCCTCGCCGGCCCCCTGCCGCCCGCCGAGATCGCACCGGCTTCCGTGGCCGCGCGGATCGCGGCGAATCCGCTGACCTCGGATGCCGTCTCCTCGCGCGCCCAGTACGCGGTGTTCACCAACTCCACGTACGACGGGCTGTGTTACGACGCGGTGGCGGCGGCCCGGGCATTCGCCGCGGCCACGCCCCGGCTGCACTTCGACGAGGCGTGGTTCGCCTACGCCCGTTTCCATCCGCTCTACGCCGGGCGCTACGGCATGTCGGTGGACGAGGAGGCCTTCCCCGGCCCCGACCGGCCGACGGTCTTCGCGACCCAGTCCACCCACAAACTTCTGGCGGCCCTGTCGCAGGCAGCCATGGTGCACGTCAGGCCGGCACCGCGGGCACCGGTCGAGCACGACCGGTTCAACGAGGCGCTGATGATGCACGGGACCACATCACCGCTGTACCCGATGATCGCCTCGCTGGACGTGGCGACGGCCATGATGGACGGCCCGCAGGGACAGTGGCTGGTCGACGAGGCGGTGACCGAGGCGATCCGGTTCCGCCAGGAGATGGTGCGGATCGGTCGGCGGATCGAGGCGGCGGGCGACCGGCCGCCGTGGTTCTTCGGCGTGTGGCAGCCGGACGAGGTGACGGACCCGGCGAGCGGGAAACGTCTGCCCTTCGACGAGGTACCGGCCGACCTGCTGCGCACCGAGCCGTCCTGCTGGCACCTCGCGCCCGACGCGGACTGGCACGGCTTCCCCGGGCTGACCGACGGCTACTGCATGCTCGACCCGATCAAGGTCACCCTGACCTGCCCGGGGCTCGACGCGACCGGGGAGATGTCCGAGCGCGGCATCCCGGCCCGGGTGCTCACCGCGTACCTGACGACGCGCGGCATCGTCGTCGAGAAGACCGACAGCTACACCACGCTGGTGCTGTTCTCCATGGGCATCACCAAGGGCAAGTGGGGCACCCTGCTGGACGCCCTCATGGACTTCAAGGACCTCTACGACGGTGACGCCCCGCTCGACCGTGTGCTGCCCGCGCTGGTGGCGGAGCACCCGCGGCGCTACACCGGGCTGACGCTGCGCGACCTGTGCCAGGAGATGCACGACCATCTGCGCGCGGCCCGCCTCGTCGAACTGCTCGACACCGCCTTCCAGCACCTGCCCGAGCCGGCCGCCCCGCCCCAGCTGTGCTACCAGCGCCTGATCCGCGGCGGCACGGAACGGGTCCGTCTGGCGGACGCGCCGGGGCGGGTCGCCGCGGCGATGGTCACGGTGACGCCGCCGGGCATCCCGGTCCTCATGCCGGGCGAGAGCACCGGCGAGACGGACGGTCCTCTCCTGCGCTACCTCGGCGCCCTGGAGTCCTTCGACCGCCGCTTCCCCGGCTTCGGCAGCGAGACCCACGGGGTGACCCGAGACCCCGACACGGGCGACTACCTGATCGAGTGCCTGCGTCCGGACGAACAGCAGGAAACCGCCACCGGTGCGGTGACACCGGCACAGCGGCGAGGGCTGGAGGAGGCCGGTCCGGTGGGTTGAGCCGAGGAACGTGGTCGGGGCGCAGGACTGGAGGGGGCCGGGTCGGTGGGCGGAGCCGAGGAACGCGGCCGGGGCGCAGGGCTGGAGGGGGCCGGTCCGGTGGGCGGAGCCGAGGAACGCGGTCGGGGCGCAGGGCTGGAGGGGGCCGGTCCGGTGGGCGGAGCCGAGGAACGCGGTCGGGGCGCCGGGCGGGCGGCCGGAAGGGGCCGGGTCGGCGGCTGAGTTGGAGGGGGCGCTCGGCGGGTACCCGGCGGGCGGTAACTCGGCCCCTCCACCCGCTCCGCCCCTCCCCGGGGCTGTCCTCGCCCTCGTTCGCCCTGCATGATGGTCGGCCGACGCCCGATGGGTTCCGGTCGATCCCGGAGGCTCCGTCGGTGCGGTCCCGACGTCCCACCCGATACGGAGTCACGCTCGTGCCCAGCAAGAAGGCCCTCGTCCGCCGCCCCAGCCCGCGTCTCGCCGAAGGGCTGGTGACGCACATCGAGCGGGAGAAGGTCGACGCCGACCTCGCCGTCGAGCAGTGGGAGGCGTACGTGGAGGCCCTGCGCACGCACGGCTGGGAGACCATCGAGGTGGACCCGGCCGACGACTGCCCCGACTCGGTGTTCGTCGAGGACACGGTCGTGATGTACAAGAACGTCGCCCTGATCGCGCGTCCCGGCGCCGACTCCCGGCGGGAGGAGACCGCCGGGGTGGAGGAGGCCGTGGCCGGTCTGGGCTGCTCGGTGAACTGGATCTGGGAGCCCGGCACCCTGGAGGGCGGAGACGTCCTGAAGATCGGCGACACGGTCTACGTGGGCCGGGGCGGCCGCACCAACGCCGCCGGCGTCCGTCAGCTGCGCGCGGCGTTCGAGCCGCTCGGCGCGCGGGTCGTGTCCGCGCCGGTGAGCAAGGTGCTGCACCTGAAGTCGGCGGTCACGGCGCTGCCCGACGGCACGGTGATCGGGCACATTCCGAAGATGGACACCCCGTCGCTGTTCGCCCGCTTCCTGCCGGTCCCGGAGGAGGCCGGGTCGCACGTGGTCCTGCTCGGCGGCGACAAGCTGCTGATGGCGGCGAGCGCGCCGAAGACCGCCGAGCTGTTCGCCGACCTCGGGTACGAACCGGTCGTCATGGACATCAGCGAGTTCGAGAAACTCGAGGGATGTGTGACGTGCCTCTCGGTGCGGCTGAGGGAGCTGTACGTCTGAGCGGCCCGCGTGCCCCCGACCGACCTCTCGACCTGCGGGTCCTGGGAGGCTGACGCGTCACCGGGCGACACCGCTGATCAGGGGACTTTACGGCACTCTTAACCTACGGCTACGTAACCTACGGAGACGTAGCCTACGATGCCGTAGGTTCACTGATCACCGCTCGTACGTTTGTCCCCTGGAGAGTCCATGACGATCACCACTCCCCACCTCGGCAGCCCGGCCGGCGCCTGGAGCGACGCTCAGCTGCTGTACGCCCTGGAGGAAGTGGTCGAGAAGGAGCTCAACCGGCATCTGAAGGTCGCCAAGGACTGGATGCCGCACGAGTACGTGCCGTGGAGCGACGGCCGCAACTTCCCCGGTGTCTTCGAGGACGGCGAGGCCTGGGAGAAGGAGCAGTCCAAGGTCACCGAGATCGGACGCATCGCGCTCGTCGTCAACCTTCTCACCGAGGACAACCTGCCCAGCTACCACCACGAGATCGCCTCGCTGTTCGGCCGCGACGGCGCCTGGGGCACCTGGGTGCACCGCTGGACCGCGGAGGAGGGCCGGCACGGCATCGTGATGCGCGACTACCTGCTCACCTCGCGCGCGGTGGACCCGGACAAGCTGGAGGAGTTCCGGATGTCCCACATGAGCGAGGGCTTCGAGTCGGACAACCGGCACTCGATGCTGCACTCGGTCGCCTACGTGGCCTTCCAGGAGCTCGCGACCCGCGTCTCGCACCGCAACACCGGCCACCAGTCCGGGGACCCGGTCTGTGACCGCATGCTGGCGCGCATCGCCACCGACGAGAACCTGCACATGGTCTTCTACCGCAACCTGCTGAAGGCGGCCTTCGAGCTGGCGCCCGACCTGACGATGATGGCGGTGCGCGACGTCATCGTGAACTTCCGGATGCCCGGCCACGGCATGCCCGGCTTCGAGCGGGCCGCCGCGCAGATGGCGATCGGCGAGATCTACAACATGCGCATCCACCACGACGACGTGCTCCAGCCGGTGCTGCGCTTCCTGAAGATCATGGAGATCGACGGTCTGGGCCCTGAGGGTCGCAAGGCGCAGGAGGAGCTGGGTCTGTACATGGGCGGTCTGGACTCCGAGGCGTCGAAGTTCGACGAGAAGCTGGCCGCCCGCAAGGCGCGGATGGCCGCCCGGGCCGGCGCCTGACGCCGAACCCGCCCGCACGTCCCCGGGCCCCGGCCGCCACGAGCGGCCGGGCCCGTGCGCTACCGGCTGCGGACAGCGGCGCGGGGACCGGGAGGTCCCCGCGCCCTGGCGGCTACCGCGGCACCCGCCGCAGCTCCAGCCGCTCCTTCTCCGAAAGACCGCCCCAGACGCCGAAGCGCTCGTCGTGCTCCAGCGCGTACGCCAGGCAGGCCGCCCGGATCGGGCACATACCGCAGATCCGTTTCGCCTCCCGCACCGAACTGCCCGGCTCGGGGAAGAAGAAGTCCGCCCCCGTCTGCGCGCACAACGCCTCTTGCTGCCATTCGAGTTCGGGCGGGGTGATGGTGTCGATGTGCATGACCGAGAGCGTCGCGGGCGGTGAAAAACGTTCGATCAACGCGGGATCAACACCGCGTTCACCCCTCCCGGCCCCAGATGATCGCCCGCCGGGCAGGAAGACGCACGGCGGCGCGCGCAAACCCGGGGTGCACGTCCGGCGGCGCTCGGGCGGCGGTCGTCACCGGGCGGTGCGAGACTCGGGAGGGCAGACGACGGGCCCCTGTGCGAGGAGGGCGACGATGCTCACCACCCGTTATGTCACGGGCGCTCCGAACTGGATCGATCTCGGCACCCCCGACATCGACGGCGCCGCCGCCTTCTACGGCGGGCTGTTCGGCTGGCGGTTCCAGCCGGGCGGCCCGGAGGTCGGAGGGTACGGCCTGTTCCAGCTCGGCGGCAGGACGGCCGCCGGGGGCATGCAGACCACGCCGGAACAGGGGCCGCCGTCCTGGACGGTGTACTTCCAGGCGCCGGACGCGGACGCCACGGCGCGGGCGGCCGAGCAGGCGCACGGTGCGGTGACGGTGCAGCCGATGGACGTCCAGGACCTGGGCCGGATGGCGATCCTCGCCGACCAGGCCGGGGTGACCTTCGGGCTGTGGCAGCCGGGCCGTAACAAGGGCCTGGAGGTCGTCCAGGAGCACGGTTCGCTGTGCTGGGTCGAGCTGTACACGGCGGACGTCCCGGCCGCGGCGGCCTTCTACCACTCCGTGCTGGGCCTGGAGACCTTCGGAGCCGACTTCGCCGGCGGCACCTACACGACGTTCAACCCCGCCGGACTGAGCGAGGACGCCATGTTCGGCGGTGTCGTACCCCTGGCCGACGACCCGGCGGAGAACGAGGCGTACTGGCTGCCGTACTTCGAGGTCGCCGACACGGACGCCATCGTCGCCAGGGCCCAGGAGCTGGGCGGCACGGTCCGCCTCCCGGCCACGGACCTGCCGTCCGTCGGCCGCCTCGCCAAACTCGCCGACCCCTACGGCGCCCGCTTCGCGGTGATCCGCAGTGAGCCGCAGCAGGGCTGAGCCCGACCGGGGCACGCCGTCCGGATCCCCCCGGCGCGCGCCGTCCGGATCCCCCCGGGGCACGCCGTCCGGATCCCCCCGGCGCGCGCCGTCCGGGTCCCCCCGGCGACGCGGTCCCTACGCCGACCCGCGCCGCACCAGGGTCGTCGGCAGCACCACGCTCGACGGGGGTGCCCCGACGCCATCCCGCGGGGCCTCACGGTCGAGGCCGCGCTGCAGCAGGCGGGCCATCAGGCGGCCCATCTCCTCGATGTCCTGACGTACCGTCGTGAGCGGCGGGTCGGTCTGTTCCGCGACGGGCCGCATGTCGTCGAAGCCGATCACGGCCACGTCGTCGGGGACGCGGCGGCCGGAGGCGCGCAGGACGCGCAGCGCGCCGGCGGCCGTGAGGTCGTTGGCGGCGAACACCGCGTCCACGTCCGGGCAGCGCTCCAGGAGCTCACGCATCGCCCGTTCGCCGCCGGCCGGGGTGAAGTCGGCCTCGGCGATCAGCCGCGGGTCGGCGTCCACCATGACGTCCCGGTAGCCGTCGAGGCGGTCCGCGGCGGAGGTCTGGTCGAGGGCGCCGGTGATGTGCGCGATCCTGGTACGGCCGAGCCCGGCCAGGTGCCGGACGGCGTCACGGGCGCCGCCGCGGTTGTCGCTGTCGACGTAGACCACGTCGCGCCGGTCGCCGCTCCAGCCGGGCCGTCCGCCGAAGACGGTGGGGACACCGGCCCGCTGGATCAGCTCCGGCAGCGGGTCGTCGAGGTGCAGGGAGAAGACGAGGGCGCCGTCGACGTGTCCGCCGGCGAGGTAGCGGCCGACCCGGGCGTGGTCGTCCCTGCCCTCCGTGAGCAGCAGCACGAGCTGGTTGTCGTGGGCGGTGAGCTCCTTGCTGATGCCGCGCAGCTGGAGCGCGAAGAACGGGTCGGCGAAGACCCGGGTCTCCGGTTCGGCGACGACGACCGCGATCGCGTCGTGGCGCCGGGTGACCAGGGCGCGGGCGGCCTGGTTGGGCACGTACCCGAGTTCGTCCACGGCCTTGCGGACCCGTTCCACGAGGATGTCCCGGACCCCGTCGCCGCCGTTGACCACGCGGGACACGGTGGCCCGCGAGACACCGGCCCGGGCGGCCACGGCCTCCAGGGTGGGACGCGGGGCTGTGTCGGTCACTTCGGGCTCCTCACCTGCGGCTGCGGATCAGGATAGCCCCGGACACGCAGCGTGGTGAGAGCGCTCTCGCGTGCCGACCGGCCCGGACGGGGAGAGCAGCCGCCCGTCAGTGTTCGTGACCGCCGCCCGCCGGCTCCTCCCCGTGCTCGTGACCGCCGCCCGCCGACTCGTCGCCGTGCTCGTGACCACCGCCCGCCGGCTCGTCGCCGTGCTCGTGCGGCTCGTACCCCGGAATGGTGCCGTCCGGCTTCTTCACCAGGAACAGTCCGACCATCCCCATGTCGGAGTGGCTCTGGACGTGGCAGTGGTACATCCAGGCGCCCGCGCCGACCCCCTCCCCCGCGATCACCTGGAAGCCGAACGAGTCGGCAGGGCCAGTGATCTTGTTGTCGATGACCTGGCTGGGGTCCTCGGGGCCGGTCAGCATGCCGGTGCGGTTGTCCGCCCAGCGATGACCGTGCATGTGGAACGTGTGGTAGAACTCGCCGTGCGTGATCACGACGAACTCCACGCGGTCCCCCACCGTGGCCTCGAAGTTCGGCCCCGAGTGCGGCGGCCTGTTGTTGATCCGCATGTCGTTGAAGACGACGGTGTGCGTGCGGTCCGGCAGGACGTCGCCCTTGCGGCGCACGACGACCGGGCCGAACAGGCCCTTCTGCAGCCCCACCGTGCCGTGCTCGGTGCCGACCACGTGGTCGTGGTAGTGCCAGTAGCCCGCGCTGCCCGCCCGCCAGGTGCCGTCCTTGCGGCGGCCGGGGGTGTGGGTGCGCCAGGTGTAGGTGCGGGTGCCGCCCGGTTCGACATGACTGCGGTTCATCTTCGTGCCGTCGCTGGTGATCTCGTAGTCCAGGCCGTGGACGTGCAGGCTCACCGCCACGTCCATGGTGTTCTCGAACTCGACGTGCAGGGTGTCGCCCTCGCTGAGTTCGATCAGGGGGCCCGGGACGGACGCCTTGCCCTTCTCCAGGCCGTAGCCCATCTGCCCGTCGGCCAGCTTCTCGGCGTACATCTTGATGCGCTTCACCTCGCCTCCGGCGGGCGCCGTCTTCGCCGGTCCGGCGGCGCTGACGGCCTCCGGCGCCACGGACAGCGACGTCGCGACGGCCGCGCCGCCCAGCAGGACCCGCCGGTTGAAGCTGCGTCTGTCCATGCGGAACTCCCCACCCTGGTAAGGCTTTTACGGAGGCGTACCTGTGATGAACCTGTGAGACGGTACCGGCCGCGCTTCCGTTTATCCACACTTAAGACAAAGTTGGCGCCATACCGGTCATAGGTATTGGCGGGACATGCAAAGGGGTTTAGCTTCCTTGGCGGTGTTGCTGTGACCGAGGAGGTGCCCATGCACTTACGAGGGTTGAGCAAGTCAAGACGCGTCTGGGCGGCGTCCGTCGCCGCCGGGGTCGTGACCGCCGGGCTGCTGTCGGGCCCTGCGGCGAGCGCGCGCCCTTACCCCGAACCCCCGTTGACAACGATGTCGATCAAGTCGCCGCCGGGCGGCGCGAACGTACGGGTGCTGATCTTCCACGGTTCCGCTGCGGCCGGGGAGGAGTCGCCGGTCGTGAACGCCGGGATCGAGGCCATCGAGGACATCGGTCTGACGGGACCGGCGAACCGCCGCTTCAAGGTGCAGGCCACCGGCGACGCCTCGGTGTTCACCGACGAGACGAGGCTCGGCCGCTTCAACGCGATCGTGTTCCTGACCGGCGGGGGCGATGTCCTCGACGCGGAGCAGGAGGCGGGCCTGGAGGCCTATATGGAGGCCGGCGGCGGGTTCGTCGGCATTCATGACGCGGCACGCGCGGAGCCGTACTCGGACTGGTTCACCGGTCTGGTGGGTGCCCGCCCGGCCGCGTCGAGCCCCACGAACGTGCAGCGCGCGACCGTGGAGGTCGGCGACCACCGGCACCCGGCCACCAAGGATCTGCCGGTGCAGTGGAAGCGCCCGGACCAGTGGCTGAACTGGGTGAAGAACCCCTCGGGCGACGTTCACACGGTGGCCCGGGTCCGCGAGTCGACGTACCAGCCGGGTACCGGGTCCAACGGCTGGGACCATCCGGTCAGCTGGTGCCGGGATTACGACGGCGGCCGTTCCTTCTACACGGGCATGGGCGGGACGGTGTCGTCGTACGACGAGACCGACTTCCGCGATCACCTGCGCGGCGCGCTGTTGTGGACGACCCGGCTGGAGCAGGCCGACTGCAAGGCCACCATCAACGCCAACTACGCGGCGGAGCGGCTGACCAAGCCCAACCAGCCCGGGCGGAACGACCAGATCGGCGAGCCGCACGGCATGGTCACCGCGCCCGACGGCCGGGTCTTCTACATCGGCCGGGGCGGCGCGGACTCCTCGCAGTCCGTGATCACCGACTGGAACAACCCCGACATCGGCAAGGGCAAGGGCGAGGTCCACGTCTACGACCCGAAGACCAAGCAGGTCGCCCTGGCCGGGGCGCTCACCGTCTTCGGCAACAAGGGCGGCGGCGACGAACTGGTCAAGGTCGAGGAGGGGCTGCTCGGCATCGAGCTGGACCCGGGGTTCGCGCAGAACGGCTGGGTGTATCTGCACTACACGCCGCACGAGCGGATCGACCGCGAGACGCGGACGGCGGAGCGGCGGGTGTCCCGGTTCACGCTCGACCGGGCCACGAACAAGCTGGACCTCGCCAGTGAGAAGGTCCTGCTGAAGTGGCCGGTGCAGATCCACAGTTGCTGCCACGCGGGCGGCGGGATGGCCTGGGACTCCAAGGGCAACCTGTACATCGCCACCGGTGACAACAACTCCAGCGGCTTCAGCGCCGGTTACTCGGGCAACAACCCGGAGCCGAACTACAAGGGCGTCTCCTTCGCGGACGCGCGCCGCACCGCGGGCAACACCAACAACCTCAACGGCAAGATCCTGCGCATCCACCCGGAGCCGGACGGGACGTACACGCTCCCCGCGGGCAACCTCTTCACCGGGAAGGAGCCCGACGAAGGCGGTGGCAAGACGCGCGGCGAGATCTATGTGATGGGCGTACGCAACCCGGCGCGCATCTCCGTCGACAAGTCGACCGACGTGCTCTACGCGGGCTGGGTCGGCCCGGACGCGAGTGCGCCGTCCACGACCTGGGGTCCGGCCAAGTACGACACGTTCGCCGCCATCACCGAGGCGGGCAACCGCGGCTGGCCGTACTGCATGGGCAACAAGCAGCCCTACCGGGACCGCAATCTGCCGGACCCGTCCAAGCCGCTGGGCTGGTACGACTGCGACCACCCGAAGAACGAGTCGCCGAACAACGACGGCCTGGTCAACCTGCCGCCGGTGACCGGCAACAACATCTGGTACTCGCCGTCGGGCGGTGCGCCGGACTACCCGAGGGACGCCGGCGGTGTCCCGTCGTACAAGCCGGTGGAGGCCACGTACCGGCTGCCCTGGCTGAAGGGCGGCGGGCAGGCCGCGATGAACGGGCCGGTCTACCGGCACGGCACGGTCGCGGCCGACAGTGCCGTGAAGTGGCCGGCGTACTGGGACGGCAAGTGGTTCGTCGGTGACTTCTACGACGCCGACCAGCCGCGCCACGCGGTGCTCATGGACCCGAAGACGCAGGGCGACGGCGGTCTGCCGGTGCACGCGGAGTCGCTGAAGAAGATCGTGCCGGTCGGGAACGACGGCATCAGGAACCTCATGGACTGGAAGTTCGGTCCGGACGGCGCGCTGTACGTCCTCGACTACGGGCGCGGCTTCTTCACCTCGGACTCCAAGTCGGCCCTGTGGCGGGTCACCTACAAGGGCGGCGGGCCCACCCCGGCCGCCGGTCAGCTGGCGAGGGGGAGCGAGTGATCCGGCACCGAAGAGTCTGGGCCGCCCTGCTGGCCGCCCTGCTGATGATGCTCGGCGTGCAGGCACTGCCCGCCGCCGGGCAGCCCGGGAAGGAGGCCGCCGACCAGGTGCTCACCTGGACGGCCGGCAACGACATCGACAAGTACCTCTCCGCGCCGAAGACCGCGGTCGCCGGCACGGCCACGATCGTCTTCGAGAACAGCACGGCCACCGGCAACACCACGGGCATGCCGCACACGCTGACGTTCGTGACCAGCGATCCCGAGTTCAACAACGATGTGCAGCTCAACATCCTGGCCAACCCGAACGACGCCCAGGGCGGCAAGCACACCGCCCAGGTCACGCTCACGCCCGGCCGGTACTTCTACCACTGCACGATCCCCGGCCACGGCCAGATGCAGGGCATCCTGACGGTGACCGAGGGCACCGGCGAGGACACCACGGCGCCCGAGGCGTCCGCGCACGTCAGCGGCACGCAGAACACACAGGGCGCGTACGTCGGTTCGGCGAGCGTGATGCTGCACGCCACCGACGAGGGCGGCTCCGGCGTCGACCGCATCGAGTACGCGATCGGCGAGGCGGGTGCCTGGCAGCCGTACACCGCGCCGGTCGTCGTCGACCAGGTCGGCAGCCATCAGGTCCGCTACCGGGCGTTCGACAAGGCGGGCAACGTCTCCGCCGAGAAGAGCGCCGCGTTCACCGTCGTCGCGCCCCAGTCGGACGACACCACCGCGCCGGAGACCTCGGCGACGGTGAGCGGTGAGCGCAACGCCGACGGGGCGTACATCGACATGGTGACGGTCACCGTCTCGGCCTCCGACACGGGTTCCGGGGTCAACACCATCGAGTACGCGGTCGGTTCGGGTGCCTGGCAGCCGTACACCGCCCCCGTGATGGTGCACCAGGTGGGCGAGCACACCGTCCGCTACCGCGCCACCGACAAGGCGGGCAACGTGGCGGCGGAGAAGAGCGTGCGGTTCACGGTGGCCGCCGCGCCGCCGCAGGACACCACGCCGCCGGTGACGGGCGTGGCCGTGGAGGGCACGAAGAACTCCGCCGGGGCGTACGTCAACAGCGCCCGGGTGACGGTCACGGCGACCGACGCGCACGGCTCGGGCGTCGAGAAGATCGAGTACTCGCTGGACGGCGGGCCCTACCTCGCGTACTCGGCGCCGGTGGTGGTCGACCGGGCGGGCGCGCACACCGTGGCGTACCGGGCGACGGACAAGGCGGGCAACACCGCCGCGGCCCGCACGGTGACCTTCACGGTCGTCTCCGGGCAGGTCCCGGCGCCCGACTGCCCGGAGTACGACGAACGGCTGACGGTGATCGTGGGCACGGTCGACTCCGGGGTGCGCAACCGGGTGACCGACAACCGGTGCCGGATCGGCGAGCTGATCGAGGACGAGAAGGAGTGGACGTCCCAGGCGCTGTTCCTCAAGCACGTGACGTCCGTGCTCGACGAGCTGCTGAAGGAAGGGGTCGTCGACGAGCGGGAGTCCAAGGAGATCCGGAAGGCGGCCCGCGAGTCGGGCATCGGCAAGCCGGGGCAGACCGAGGGCTACCGCCCGCTCTTCGACGGCACCGCGGAGTCCCTCGCCAAGTGGCAGCAGGTGGGCGGCGGTTCGTTCGGGCTGAATCCGGACGGGACGATCACCTCCAGCACCACGACGCCCGGCATGGGCATGCTGTGGTTCCCGCAGCGCAAGTACGGCGACTTCTCGCTGAAGCTCCAGTGGCGAGACGACGCCCCGGGCACGGGCAACGCCAACTCGGGTGTCTTCGTGCGCTTCCCGTGGGTCCACGACCACCCCGAGGAGTCCCGCCCGGAGTGGGTCGCCATCAAGTACGGGCACGAGGTGCAGGTGCTCGACCGGCCCGACGGCGACATGTACAAGACGGGGTCGGTCTACGGCTTCGACCGTGTCGGGCTCGCCGGCGCGGGCGTGACGCAGAAGGGCACCTGGAACGACTACGAGATCCGGGTAGAGGGCCAGCACTACTCGGTGCTGCGCAACGGTGTGCTGATCAACGAGTTCGACAACACCGGCGGCCAGGAGTTCAGCCCGCCCCGCTCGGACGACCCGGGCACGGACGGGCGGCGGTTCGCCTCCGGCTACATCGGGCTCCAGGTGCACGGCACGACGGATGTGGTCTCGTACCGGGACATCCGGATCAAGGAGCTGTAGGAGGAGGCTCCTTCTCCTTGCGGGCCCTGCTCGGCTGTACCCGTCTGGGCTCCCCCGGCATCTTCGGATACTCGGGCGGGTACGGCAGATCGCCCAGTCCGTGGTCGTGTTCGTCGCGGCGGGCGAGGTCGAGCAGGGCTTCCAGCGAGTAGCGCTTGTCGTCCATGTCCGCGTGCACGTCGCCGGCTTCGGCGAAGCGCGCGGGCATGGACGCGAGGTCGAAGTCCCGGGGGTGCGCGATGCCGACCTCGTCCCAGCGCAGGGGCGCCGAGACGGGGGCGTGCGGGCGGGGGCGCACGGAGTAGGCGGAGGCGATCGTGCGGTCGCGGGCCGTCTGGTTGTAGTCGATGAAGATGCGTCTGCCGCGCTCCTCCTTCCACCACTTGATGGTGACCTGCTCCGGCATCCGCCGCTCCATCTCCCGGCCGACCGCGATGGCGGCGCGCCGGACCTGGGTGAAGGTCCAGCGCGGCTCGATGGGCACGAACACGTGCAGGCCGCGGCCGCCCGAGGTCTTGGGGAAGCCGCGCAGCCCGCCGAACTCGTCGAGCACCTGCCGCAGTTCGTGAGCGGCGCGGGCGGCGTCGTCGTAGTCGGTGCCGGGCTGCGGGTCGAGGTCGATGCGGAGTTCGTCCGGGTGGTCGACGTCGTCGCGGCGTACCGGCCAGGGGTGGAAGGTGAGGGTGCCGAACTGGGCGGCCCACACCACCGCCCCGGCCTCGGTGGGACACATCTCGTCGGCGCTGCGGCCGCTGGGGAAGGTGATGTGCGCGGTCGGGATCCAGTCGGGCATGTTCTTCGGCGCCCGCTTCTGGAAGAAGTTCTCCCCGTTCACGCCCTCCGGGTAGCGCTCCAGGGTGGTCGGCCGGTCGCGCAGGGCGCGCAGGATGCCGGGGCCGACGGCGATGTAGTAGCGGGCGAGGTCCAGCTTGGTGAAGCCGCGCTCCGGGAAGAACATCTTGTCCGGGCTGGACAGCCGTACGGTCCGGCCGTCCACCTCCAGTTCCACCGCGTCACCCATGCTCGACACGGTAGGCGTAGCCCGCACACCTCGCATATCGGGCGACACGTTGCATATCAGAGCAGAATCGATCCATGGATCTGCCGGTGATGCCCCCTGTGCTGCCCATGCTCGCCAAGTCCGTGGCGGCGATCCCCGCGGGCATGCAGTACGAGGCGAAGTGGGACGGCTTTCGGGCCATCGTGTTCCGCGACGGGGACGAGGTCGAGCTGGGCAGCCGTACGGGCAAGCCCCTGACCAGGTATTTTCCCGAGCTTGTCACGGCCGTGCGGGAGCGGTTGCCCGAGCGGTGCGTGGTGGACGGGGAGATCGTGATCGCGCGGGAGGGGCACCTGGACTTCGACGCGCTGACGGAGCGGATCCATCCGGCGGACTCGCGGGTGCGGACGCTGGCGGAGCGGACGCCGGCCTCGCTCGTCGTGTTCGACGTGCTGGCACTGGACGACGCGTCACTGATGGACGCTCCGCTGACCGAGCGGCGGGAGCGGCTGACCGCTGAGCTGTCCGGGGTGCGGGCGCCGGTTCACCTGGCCCCGGCGACCACCGACATCGAGGTGGCGCGGCAGTGGTTCGAGGAGTACGAGGGGGCCGGGCTCGACGGTGTCATCGCCAAGCCGCTGACCGTGCGCTACCGGCCGGACGAACGCGCCATGTTCAAGATCAAGCACGAGCGGACGGCGGACGTCGTGGTCGCCGGGTACCGTCTGCACAAGAGCGGCCCGGTCGTGGGTTCGCTGCTGCTCGGCCTGTACGACGAGCGGGGGACGCTCCAGCACGTGGGGGTGTCCGCCGCCTTCACGATGAAGCGGCGCGCCGAGCTCGTGGACGAGCTGGAGCCGCTGCGTCTGGACGACGTGTCGGGGCATCCGTGGGCGGCCTGGTCCGAGGAGGCCGCCCACGAGACGGCCCGGCTGCCGGGGGCGCCGAGCCGCTGGTCGGGCCGCAAGGACCTGTCGTGGGTGCCGCTGCGGCCGGACCGGGTGGCCGAGGTGGCGTACGACCACATGGAGAACGGGCAGCGCTTCCGGCACACCGCCCGTTTCCGCCGCTGGCGCCCGGACCGGACCCCCGAGAGCTGCACCTACGCGCAACTGGAGGAGCCGGTCCGCTACGACCTGGCGGAGATCCTCGGCGCCTAGTGCCGCGGCACCCGCCGCCCGGGCCTGCTCGGCCGTTCGAGAAGCCGGGCGCGTGACCGTCCCGGCGCGGCCGGCCCTCACTCACGGCTGCATGATGACCTTCACCGCGCCGTCCTGCTTGCGCTGGAACATCTCGTAAGCGTGCGGGGCCTCCGACAGCGGCACCCGGTGGGTGGCGAAGTCGTCCACGCCGAGGGGGTCCTCGTCGGTCAGGTACGGGATGATGTCGTCGGTCCAGCGGCGGACGTTGGCCTGCCCCATGCGCATCTGGATCTGCTTGTCGAACAGGGTGAGCAGCGGCAACGGGTCCGCCATGCCGCCGTAGACGCCGGACAGCGAGATGGTACCGCCACGGCGCACCAGTTCGATGGCGGTGTACAGCGCGGCGAGGCGGTCGACGCTGAAGCGCTCGGCGATCGGGCCGCCGATCTTGCGGGGCAGGATCGCGGCGGCGTTCTGCACCATGCGCGCGGCCGCACTGCCGTGGGCCTCGGTGCCGACCGCGTCGATCACGGCGTCGGGGCCGCGGCCGTCGGTCTGGTCGCGGATCGCTTCGACGAGTTCCTTCTCGTCGTCGAAGGACCTCAGGTCGAAGGTCTCCACGCCCCGTGCCTTCGCCCGGCGCAGCCGTTCCGGGACCAGGTCCACGCCGAACACCCTCCCGGCACCCCGCACCTGCGCGACACGGCACGCCATGTCGCCGATGGGGCCGAGACCGAGCACGGCGACGCTGCCGCCCTCGGGGACGTCGGCGTAGGCGACCGCCTGCCAGGCGGTGGGCAGGACGTCGGAGAGGTAGACGAAACGGTCGTCGGCCGGGCCCTCGGGGACCTTGATCGGGCCGAACTGCGCCTGGGGGACGCGCAGGTACTCGGCCTGGGCACCCGGCACCGAACCGTACAGGCGGGTGTAGCCGAACAGCGCGGCGCCCATCCCCTCGCCGTGCACCTGGGTGGTCTCGCACTGGGTGGGCAGGCCGGTCAGGCACATCCAGCAGTTGCCGCAGGCGATCTGGAACGGCACCACGACCCTGTCCCCCACCTGGAGGTCCTGGACGCCCGCGCCGACCTCCTCGACGATGCCCATGGGCTCATGTCCCAGGATGTCGCCCGGCGTCATGAACGGGGTGAGCACCTCGTACAGATGCAGGTCGGACCCGCACAGCCCGGTGGAGGTGATGCGGATGATCGCGTCCGTCGGCTCCTGGATCGTCGGATCGGGCACGTTCTCCACCCGGACGTCCCGCTTGCCCTGCCAGGTCACTGCCCTCATCGCCTCGCGCTCCCTCCGTCAGCGTGCGCGTCGGTCGTACGGCGCCGTCCGGGTACCCGGACGGCCCGCGCTGAACCTTGAGCCGATCGACGGACGCGGTGGTGACACCTCCCCGGCTGGAACGAACGGCTATGGCCATCGATGTTCAGATAAGCGCACAATCAAGACACATCGAGGACATGGGGCGCGGTGGCGACAGTGAGACTGAGACGAGGTGCGCGCGGACGGCGCGCCACGGTGGCGGCGCTGCTGGCCGCCACGGCCACGTCCGCCCTGGCGGCGGGCTGCACCGCCGACACCGGGTCGCACGACGACGGACGGGGCTCCCCCAAGGAGTCGAGACGGAGCGCGTCCCCGTCGGCCACCGGCCCCTCCGCACTCGCCGTCAAGATCGACAACGCGTCGGCGGCCCGTCCGCACACGGGCGTCGACGCGGCGGACGTGGTCTACGCGGAGCAGGTCGAGGGCGGGCTGAGCCGGCTGATGGCGGTGTACGCGACGCGGTTGCCGGAGACGGTGGGACCGGTGCGCAGCGCACGCGAGTCGGACCTGGAGCTGCTGCGCCAGTTCGAACGCCCCACGCTCGCCTTCTCCGGCGCGCAGAAGAAGCTCCTGCCGCTGATCGACGAGGCGCCCCTGAGGGCGGAGACACCGGGCAACGCCGGCGACGCCTACTTCCGCGGCTCCGGTCGACCCGCCCCGCACAACCTCTACCTGCGGCCCGAGCGCATTGTGCCGAAGGCTCCGGGTGAGGCCGCCCTGACCACCGGTTTCCACTACGGAGCGGCACCCGCGGGCGGCACGGCGACGGATTCCCGGACCGTGCGCTACCCGGCCGCCCGTTTCACCTTCACCTGGTCGGACTCCCGCGACCGCTGGCTGATCGACATGGACGGTACGCCCGCGGCGACGGCCGACGGCCGGCGGATGACGGCCGCGACGGTCGTCGTGCAGTACGTGAAGGTGCGCGAGTCCGCCTTCCGGGACTTCCTCGGCAACAACACGCCGTACACCGAGACGGTCGGCTCGGGCAAGGCGCAGGTGCTGCGCGACGGACGCACCTGGGACGCGGACTGGAAGCGGGAGAGGGCCACGGACGGCACCTCGTTCACCACCGGCGACGACACTCCGGTGAACTTCGCCGAGGGCCAGGTGTGGGTGGTGTTCGCCAAGGCGCCCTGACCGCCCCCGCACGTCCGGCCCCGGCCTCGTCCGCCGGCCGGCCCAACCCCCCTCACCGCCCGGGCCGCCTCCGTCAGCGGGGCGTCACCAGGGGCTCCTCGGGGTTGCGGAGCTCTTCGGCCGCGTCCGCGACCCGCCGTATGAGGTCGAAGAACACCGTCCGCTCGTCGGCGGTCAGCGGGGCGAGGAACACCTGGTTCATCCGGGCGGTGCGCACGGTCAGCCTGCGATGCGTGCGCACCCCCTCGTCCGTCGGACGCAGCAGGGAACGGCGGCCGTCCTGGGGGTCACGCACCTTGTCGAGCAGCCCTCGCCGGCTGAGCCGGCTGATCACCTCGGCGATGGTGGACCGGTCGAGCCCCACCCGCTCCCCCACGGTGCGCTGGTCCAGGCCGGGCTCGGCGACGAGGGTGTTGAGGACCGCGTACTGGGGCGAGGTGATCTCCTCGGAGACCATCGCGTTCCACAGCAGGTAGTGCGCCTGCTGAAGCCGCCGGGCCAGGTGCCCGGGGTGGGTGGTGAGGTCCGCGGCCGCCATGTGCACCCCTCTCTCATTCGTCGGTGCACTGAACAATACTCAAAGCGACGCCCACTGTCTGCCGGTCCTGCAAAGGTCCACCGGCTTGTTCACCGAGGTCTTGACGTCCTCCCGGCTCGGTGGCAGCGTGAGGGGCAGCTCGCAAAAATACTCAGTGCCCTGATTAATTTGGTCTGGTCGCTTGGAAGAGATGGGGCTTCTCGGATGGACAAGGTGGTCGCCACAGCCCTGGAGGCGGTGGCCGACGTGCCGGACGGCGCGTCGCTCGCGGTGGGCGGTTTCGGGCTGAGCGGTGTGCCGAACGTGCTGATCGGGGCGCTGTACGAGCGTGGCGTGGCCGGGCTGTCGGTGGTCTCCAACAACTGCGGCGCGATGGAGTCGGGCCTGGCGGTGCTGCTGGCCGCCGGCCGGATCGCCCGGGTCACGGGTTCCTACATCGGCGCCAACAAGGAGTTCGCCCGGCAGTACCTGGCCGGGGAGCTGGAGGTCGAGCTGATCCCGCAGGGCACGCTGGCCGAGCGGCTGCGGGCCGGCGGCGCGGGCATCCCCGCGTTCTACACCCCGGCCGGTGTCGGCACACAGGTCGCCGACGGCGGACTGCCCTGGCGCTACGACGGTCAGGGCGGGGTGGCCCTCGCCTCGCCGCCGAAGGAGGTCCGGGTGTTCGACGGCACGGAGTACGTGCTGGAGCGGGGCATCCGCACCGACTTCGCCCTGGTGAGGGCCGCGCGCGGCGACCGGCACGGCAACCTCGTCTTCAGCAAGTCCTCCCGGAACTTCAACCCCCTGGCCGCGATGGCCGGGAAGGTCACGATCGCGGAGGTGGAGGAGCTGGTGGAGCCCGGCGAGATCGACCCGGACGCGGTGCACCTGCCGGGCATCTTCGTGCAGCGGGTGCTCGCGCTCACCCCGGAGCAGGCGGCGGACAAGAAGATCGAGCAGCGGACGGTGAGGTCCTGATGGCCTGGACGCGTGAGGAGATGGCCGCGCGGGCGGCGCGGGAGCTGCGGGACGGCCAGTACGTCAATCTCGGCATCGGCCTGCCCACACTCATCCCCAACCACCTCCCGCCGGGCGTCGAAGTGGTGCTCGAGTCGGAGAACGGCATCCTGGGCACCGGTCCCTACCCCACCGAGGACGCCGTCGACCCGGACCTGATCAACGCCGGGAAGGAGACCGTGACGGTCCTGCCGGGCGCCTCCTTCTTCGACTCGGCGCTGTCGTTCTCGATGATCCGGGGCGGGCACATCGACGTGGCCGTGCTCGGTGCCATGCAGGTGTCCGAGCGGGGCGACCTGGCCAACTGGGCCGTCCCCGGCAAGCTGATCACCGGCATCGGCGGGGCGATGGACCTGGTGCACGGCGCCCGTACGGTCGTCGTCGTCATGACCCACACCGCCAAGGACGGCTCGCCGAAGATCCTCACCGAGTGCTCCCTGCCACTGACCGGCAAGGGGTGCGTGAATCGGATCATCACCGACCTCGCCGTCCTGGACGTCACCGACGGCGGGCTCGTGCTGGTGGAGACCGCGCCGGGCGTGACCGCCGACGAGATCGTCGCCAGGACGGACGCCGAACTGACCGTGCCGGAGGGATGCAAGTGAAGGACGTCTACATCGTCGACGCGGTCCGCACGCCGATCGGCCGCTACAACGGGGGCCTCGCGAGCGTCCGCCCGGACGACCTGGCCGCGCATGCCATCAGTGAACTTCTCGACCGCACGCCGCAGTTGGACCCGGCCCGGATCGAGGACGTGTACTTCGGCAACGCGAACGGGGCCGGCGAGGAGAACCGCAACGTGGGCCGGATGGCCGCACTGCTCGCCGGTCTTCCCACGTCCGTTCCCGGCGTGACGGTCAACCGGCTCTGCGCGTCCGGCCTGGAGGCCGTGATCCAGGCGGCCCGGGCCATCGCGCTCGGCGACGCGTCCATCGCACTGGCCGGGGGCGTCGAGTCCATGACCCGGGCGCCGTACGTGCTGCCGAAGAACGACAAGCCCTTCCCGGCCGGGCACACCGAGCTGTACTCGACGACGCTCGGCTGGCGGATGGTCAACCCGCGGATGGAGCCGCAGTGGACGATCCCGCTGGGCGAGTCGGCCGAACTCATCGCGGACAAGCACAAGATCGGCCGGGAACAGCAGGACGAGTTCGCGCTGCGCAGCCACGAGAAGGCGGCACGGGCGCAAGCCGAGGGCCTCTTCGACCGTGAACTGGCGCCCGTGACGATCCCGCAGCGCAAGGGTGAGCCGGTGGTCTTCGCCGCCGACGAAGGTGTCCGGGCGGATGCCTCCCTGGCGGCGATGTCCAAGCTGAAGCCGTCGTTCCGCCAGGAGGGCGGCACGGTGACGGCGGGCAACGCGTCCCCGCTGAACGACGGTGCGGCGGCGCTGCTGCTCGTCGACGAGGAGGGGCTGAGGGCGACAGGCCGCGAACCGCTGGCCCGCGTCGGCGCGACGGGTGTCTCCGCGACCGACCCGCACTACTTCGGGCTGGCGCCCGTGGAGGCGGTGAACCGCGCGCTGGCCAAGGCGGGCAGGGGGTTCGGCGACCTGTCCGTGCTGGAGCTGAACGAGGCGTTCGCCGCTCAGGTGCTGGGGTGTGTGGCCGAGTGGCCCGAGTTCGATCCCGGGATCCTCAATCCGCAGGGCGGCGCGATCGCGCTGGGGCATCCGCTGGGCGCGTCGGGAGCTCGGCTCGCCGGGACTGTCGCCCATCAG
Organism: Streptomyces sp. NPDC013187; assembly: GCF_042899705.1. Taxonomy (NCBI): domain Bacteria; kingdom Bacillati; phylum Actinomycetota; class Actinomycetes; order Kitasatosporales; family Streptomycetaceae; genus Streptomyces; species Streptomyces sp. NPDC013187. The sequence goes on from NZ_JBIBAF010000004.1 coordinate 285,894, forward strand.
CTGGCCCGGCGTGGCAGTGGTGTGGGTGTGGCCACGTTGTGCATCGGGGTGGGGCAAGGGCTCGCCCTCGTTCTGGAACGCTGAGCGATGCGCGCGGCTGCGGGCCGTGTGTGGCCGGACGCGCAGTTCCCCGCGCCCCTTCGGGGCGCGCCCCCTCCCCCGTCGACGACAACCGTAAGAACCTTTCAGGGACCCCCATGACTCTCACTCAGCACGACATCGATCAGGAGATCGCGGCCGAGCGGGCCGCGTACCAGAAGCGGCTCGCCGACGGGGGACCCGTCGAGCACCAGCCGCGCCGCGACTACGCGCCGTACCGGTCCTCGGTGCTTCGGCACCCCAAGCAGCCGCCGGTCACCATCGACGTCAGCAAGGACCCCGAGCTGGTGGAGCTGTCCTCCCCCGCCTTCGGGGAGCGGGACATCACCGAGATCGACAACGACCTCACCCGGCAGCACGACGGCGAGCCGATCGGTGAGCGCATCACCGTCTCCGGACGGCTGCTGGACCGCGACGGCCGCCCGGTGCGCGGCCAGCTCGTGGAGATCTGGCAGGCCAACTCCGCGGGCCGCTACGCCCACCAGCGAGAGCAGCACGACGCCCCGCTCGACCCCAACTTCACCGGTGTGGGCCGCACCCTCACCGACGACGACGGCCACTACCGCTTCACCACCGTCCAGCCGGGCCCCTACCCCTGGCGGCAGCACGTCAACGCCTGGCGGCCGGCGCACATCCACTTCTCGCTCTTCGGCACGGCGTTCACCCAGCGGCTCGTGACCCAGATGTACTTCCCGAGCGACCCCCTGTTCCCGTACGACCCGATCATCCAGTCCGTGACGGACGACGCGGCCCGGCAGCGGCTGGTCGCGACGTACGACCACAGCCTGTCGGTGCCGGAGTTCTCCATGGGCTACCACTGGGACATCGTGCTGGACGGCCCGCAGGCCACCTGGATCGAAGAAGGGCGCTGACCGGCCATGACGAAGATCGACAGCAGCCGGCCCGACAGCGTGCTGCCCACCCCGTCGCACACCGTCGGACCGTTCTACGGCCACGCCCTGCCGTTCCGCGGCGGCGAGGACATCGCGCCCCTCGGGCATCCCGACACCGTCACCGTGCACGGCTACGTCACCGACGGCGACGGCAACCCGCTGCCGGACGCCCTGATCGAGCTGTGGGGGCCGGACCCCGACGGCAACCTGCCGACCGCCGACGGCTCCATGCGGCGCGACCCGGCCTCCGGAGGCTTCCTAGGGCGCAACGGCGTGGAGTTCACGGGCTGGGGGCGCATCCAGACCGACGCGAACGGCCACTGGTACGCGCGGACGCTGCGGCCCGGCGCCCGCGGGCGCAGCGCCCCGTACCTCAGCGTGTGCGTGTTCGCGCGCGGGCTGCTCGTGCACCTGTACACCCGCATCTACCTGCCGGGCGACGCGGCGGTGCTCGCGGCCGATCCGTTGCTGTCCGGGCTGGAGGACGCCCGCCGCGACACGCTGATCGCCGCGGAGGAGGGCAACGGCACGTACCGTTTCGACATCCGCCTTCAGGGCGAAGGCGAGACGGTCTTCCTGGAGTTCACGTGACAGCGCACCCCGGCGACACCGGCCTGCTCGCCCCCGGATGGGCCGACTCGGCGGCCTCCTCCGCCACCGGCGACGAGGCGTACCTGCGGGCCCTGCTCGACGCGGAGGCCGCGCTGACCCGCGCCCAGGCCGTCATGGGGCTCGCCCCGGCCGAGGCGGCGACGGCGGTCACCGAGGCGGCCGGGGCCGGTGCCTTCGACGCACGGTCCCTCGCCGAGCGCGCCCGCGCGGGCGGCAACCCCGTCATCCCCCTGGTCGCGGATCTGACCAAGGCCGTGGGCGAGGCGTACGGGCCCTACGTCCACCGGGGCGCGACCAGCCAGGACATCATGGACACGGCGACGATGCTGGTCGCCGCGCGGACCCTCGACGTGCTCCTCGCCGACCTCGGCCGAACCGAACAGGCGCTGTCCGGGCTGGCCGCCGAGCACCGCGACACCGCGATGCCGGGGCGGACCCTCACCCAGCACGCGGTACCCACCACCTTCGGGCTGAAGGCTGCCGGGTGGCGGTCACTGGTCCTGGACGCGCGGGACCGGCTGCGGGCCGTCCGGGAGTCGCTGCCCGCCCAACTCGGCGGTGCGGCGGGAACACTGGCGGCCTTCGGGGCGTACGGCGCGAGCGATCCGGCCGGACTGCCGGAGGCGTACGCCCGGGAGCTCGGCCTGCGGGCACCCGGCCTGCCCTGGCACACCCTGCGGACCCCGGTCGCCGACCTCGCCGGATGCCTCGCGTTCACGGCGGGCGCGCTCGGCAAGCTCGCCGTGGACGTCCTCACCCTGTCCCGCACCGAGATCGCCGAGGTCGCGGAGGGCAGCGGCGGGGGCTCGTCCGCGATGCCGCACAAGTCCAACCCCGTACGGTCCACCCTGATCGCGTCCGCCGCGCGACGGGCCCCCCTGCTCGCGGCGACCCTGTACGGGGCGATGGCCGCGGAGGACGAACGCCCGGCCGGGGCCTGGCACGCCGAGTGGGAACCGTTGCGGGATCTGCTGCGGCTGGTCGGCGGTGCCGCCCGGGACGCCGCCGAACTGACCGGGGGACTGCGGGTCAGGCCCGAGGCCATGCGCGAACACCTGGATCTGACCAACGGGTTGATCGTCTCGGAGCGGCTGTCCGCCGAACTGACCCCGGTGCTGGGCCGCGCCCGCGCCAAGGAGCTCCTCACGCGACTGGCCTGCGAAGGGCAACCGCTCGCGGAGGCACCCGAGTTGGCCGGCGTGGATCTGGACCCGGCCCATTACACGGGCTCCGCCGGAGTCCTCACCGACCGTGCTCTGGAGCGACGTTGACACTTTTGAACCACCATGCGGAAGGGCCCGCCTCCGCTCCCCCACTGTTGCTCGGCCCCTCCCTCGGCACCTCGTACGCCCTGTGGGACGACGTGGCGCCCGAGCTGTCGATCACCCATCGGGTGGTGCGCTGGGACCTGCCCGGGCACGGCGGTTCGGCGGCCGGTCTCATCCGGGCGGGCGCGAGCGTCGGTGACCTCGCCGGGCAGGTGCTGGCGCTCGCCGACTCGCTCGGCATCGAGCGGTTCGCGTACGCGGGTGTGTCGCTGGGCGGGGCCGTGGGGCTACATCTCGCGGTGCACCATCCGGAGCGCCTGACGTCGCTCGCCGCGATCTGCTCGTCGGCGCACTTCAACGGGTCGAGGCCCTGGGAGGAGCGGGCCGCGCTGGTGCGACGGGAGGGGCTGGCCGGGCTGGCGGACAACGCCGGCGCGCGCTGGTTCGCAGGAGACTTCACCGTGCCGGGTCTGGTCCGGGACCACCGGGACGCCGACCCGGAGGCTTACGCCGCCTGCTGTGACGCGCTCGCCGCGTTCGACCTGCGGGACCGGCTGCCGGAGATCACCGTGCCGACCCTGCTGCTCGCCGGCCGCGAGGATCCCGCGACACCGCCCGCGCATCTGCGGGAGATCGCCGACGCCGTGCCGGGTGCGACGCTCGTGGAGCTTCCGGGCGCCTCGCACCTGGCACCCGCCCAGTGCCCGGAGGCGGTGCTGACCGCCCTGCGCGCTCACTTCGGCCAGGGCGCCCTCCTGGGCATGGCAGTTCGGCGCGAGGTGCTCGGCGACCAGCACGTCGACCGGGCGCAGGCCCGCCAGACACCGTTCACGGCCCGGTTCCAGGACTTCATCTCACGCTACGCCTGGGGCGAGATCTGGACCGACCCGACGCTGTCCCGCCGTGAGCGCAGCATGATCACCCTCACCGCGCTGGTCGCATACGGCCATTACGACGAGCTGGCCATGCATGTGCGCGCGGCCCGCCGCAACGGCCTCACCCCGGAGGAGATCGGCGCTGTGCTGCTCCAGACGGCCGTGTACTGCGGGGTGCCGGCGGCGAACTCGGCGTTCGCGACGGCCCAGCGGGTGCTGGCGGAGGAGGACGGCACCTCGTGAGGGCCGGGAGCGATTCCGCGAGCCATGATCCCGCCGGTCTCGCGAGCCGGAGGGCGACCTGCGGCCCATGATCCCGCCGGGTCTCGGGAGCCGGAAGGCGACCCTGCGGCCCATGCCCCCGCCGGATCTCGGGAGCCGGAAGGCGACCCTGCGGCCCGTGCCCCCGCCGGATCTCGGGAGCCGGAAGGCGGCCCTGCGGGTCATGAGCCCGGCTGCGTCTCGCGCACGCCTGCCCCGCGTGCCTGCCAACACGGCAGGTGCATGAACCGGCCCGTTGCTCCGCGCGTGAACTACGGGCAGGTGCATGAACCGGCCCGTTGCTCCGCGCGTGAACTACGCCGGGCCGACACCGGCCCTGAGCGCGGCACGTGCCCGCTCCGCCAGGCCGTCGGCCCCGCACGACACCGCCAGGTCCAGGCCGCGGTGCAGGTCGGCCGCCGAGCGGGCGGCGATGCCGAACTCGATGCGGGCCGCCGCGTATTCGTACTGGCAGGGCGACGCCTCCAGGTACGTGACGGCCTGGCCGTAGAGCCGGACCGCTCGCTGGCCCGTCTCCAGGTCGGCGGCGCAGCGCAGGGCTTCCCCTATCGCCGTGTCCGTGCCGAAGCGCTCGGCCTGGCGGCGGACGTCGACGGCGAGCCGCGCGGCCCGCGCCGGGTCCTCGGTGCGCAGGGCGCGGGCGAGGTCGGCCGCCCAGGGGACGAGGACCGGGTTGTGGTGGCCACGGGCCGCCGCGGCCTTCTCCGCGGCCTCCAGTTCGTTGATGCCGTCCTTGGTGCGGCCTACGGCCAGCAGCAGCCGGCCGCGCACCGAACGGGGATCGGGCAGGACGATGGTGGAGGGGTAGGGCGGGGCGAAGCCGTGCCGTTCGGCGACCTCCCAGGCCTGTTCGACCCGGCCGCGGGCGAGCAGGGTGTCGACCAGGCTGCAGGTCGCGGACCAGTACAGGGGCAGACCGCGGCCGACGCGCTCGGCCAGGCGCAGTGCCTCGCGCAGGGACGCCTCGGCCTCCTTCAGCCGGCCTCGCCTGCGGTGGCCGATCCCGACGTAGGCGTGGGCCAGGGCGAGGTGACCGCCGCTCCAGCCTGCCGTCTCGTAGGCGCGCAGCGCTTCGTTGTAGAGGGTCTCGGCGCGGTCCAGCCGGTCGGTGAAGCCGTACGCGTTGGCCAGCATCAGCAGCAGTTCGATGCCCCACTCGGTGTCGGTCCAGCCGAGTCCGGGGGCGAGGCGGCCGTTGACGAGGGCGCGGTCGCACAGCTCGGCGACCTCCTCGGCGTTCTCGCCGTGCATCAGGGCGTCGAAGCCCCGCAGGATGAGCAGGGCGCGTTCGGAGTTGTCCCGGCCGGTGCAGGGGCCGGCGAGCTCGGCGAGCCGCTGGGAGCGGCCGGGTGAGGCGGCCTCGCCGGCGTGCAGCCCCTCCCACATGAACTGCGCGGCCTGCAGCCGCATCCGGTCGGGGCCCGGCTCGAGCCGGGCGGCCTCCGCCTCGACCGTGCGGACGGCTTCCTCCAGCTGGTCGTTGTGGAGCAGCGCCTGGGAGAGCCGGAAGACGGCGTCGACCCGCTGGCCGCCGTGGAGTCCGGGCATGGCGAGCGCGGTCCGCAGATGGCCGATGGTGCGGGCGGGTGCGGTGAGGAAGGTGGCCTCGGCCAGTTCGTACAGCACCTGCGGGTGCGACTCGGGCCGGGGCGGTTCCTTCAGGGCGCGTTCCAGGCAGCGGCGGGCCGCGTCGGGGGCGCCGACGGCGAGGTGCTCACGGGCGGCCTCGCGCAGTTGCCCGACGAGTTCCTCGTCGTCGTCCGGGTGGACCTCCAGGAGGTGGCGGGCTGCCGCCGCGGCGCCGTGTCCCTCGTCGGAGACGATCCGGGCGGCGATGCCGTGCATGGCGGTGCGCAGGGCGTCGGGGATGGAGTTGTAGACGGCGGTGGCGATCAGCGGGTGGACGAATTCGAGGTCGCCGTCGGCGCTCCGGCCGGTCGCGGGGTCGGGCGCGGTGAGGATACGGGCGGTGCGCAGCAGTTCGGCGCAGCGGCGTGCGTCGTCCGGTCGCAGGGTGGCGAGCTTGGCGACCAGGTCGGTGGAGATGCCGGTGCCGAGGATGGCGGCGGCCCAGGCGAACCTGGTGGAGTCGATGCCCAGTTCCTCCAGGCGGGCGACAAGGCCACCGCCGCGGGCCGAGCGGTTCAGGTCGCGCAGTTCGCCGGCGTGGGCCTCGACCGGTTCGAGCTCGCTGTCCTGCACTCGGGCGAGGAGTTCGACGGTGTCGTAGGGGTTGCCCGCGGTGACGGCCCAGACCTCGCGGCAGAAGGCGGCGTCGGCGTGTCGACCGAGGGTGGCGCGGGTGAGTCCGGCCGTCGCGTCCGGGGTGAGGGCGCTCAGGGTCGTGGCGGGGCCGTGCGCGGCGGCGGCGACGGTGTCGAGGTGGCGGGCGCTGGCGCCGGAGACCTCTTCGGGGCGGCGCGTGACGACGACCAGGACGGACATCTCGTCGAGGCGCTCGGCGAGTCCCGCGAGCCAGTGCAGGGTCTCCTGGTCCGCCCAGTGCGCGTCGTCGATCAGCAGCACCAGCGGCCAGTCGCGGCGGGAGAGCCGGCGCACGGCCGCGACCAGGCCGTCGCACACACCCTGCGGGTCGGCCTGCCGGTCGCCGGGCTCCGCTATGCCGAGGGCGGGGCCGGCGATGTCGTACCAGTCGCCGAGGTACTCGCGTGCCTCTTCGGGCAGCATCGACACCAGCGCCGGCTGCAGCAACTGCCGTACCACGTTGAAGGGGACCGACCTGAGGGTCTCGCCGCCGCGGGCCGACCAGACCGTGCAGCCGCGGGCCTCGGCGATGCGGCGGGTTTCGGCCAGCAGGGCGGTCTTACCGAGTCCGGCCTCGCCGCGGAAGACCAGTAGTCCGCCGGACGAGGAACGGTCCGCGCACAGGCTGTCGACCGCCCGCTCGACGGCGGCGACCTCCTCGTCGCGCTCCCACAGGGAAGCCGAGGCGGCGGCCGTGGGCCGTACCTCCGTCATCCCGCTACCTCCCCAAGTCGCCCGAACGACGTACAGACATCGAGCGTAGCCGTCCGATTGCCTGAGTGGAGGGTGGTCGGGGCACCTCTTGCCGTGATGGGTGACACCGGGTGCGGCCGGGCGACGCACTTGCCCCGTCACCAGCCGCGTTCGGGTCAACCGTACGCTCGGCCAAGGGAAGTGACATGTATTCAGGAACGAAGGGACACCCGGCGCGGCCGACGGGCGCTGGTCGCGGGTCGGTGGGCAATCTCATCCGCAGTACGCGAGACACGCGCTAGTGGCGGGCCCCGGCTCGGGGGCGGTTGCGGGGGAGGACGGTCATCCGCAGGGCGCGCGGCCGTACGGTGAGCCGGGCGACCTGGCGGACGGCCTGGCCCTCGGCGAGTTCCAGCCGTACCGAACGCAGCATCGTCGCGATCGCCGTGACCATCTCGGTGCGGGCGAAGCGGTCCCCCATGCACTTGTGCTTGCCGTCCCCGAAGGGCAGGAACGCGCCTGGCGGAGGCTCCTGCGCGGCGTCGTTCCACCGGTCCGGGTCGAAGGTGAGCGGATCGGGGAAACGCTCGGGGTCGCGGTGCAGGGCGTGCTGGCAGTAGGCCAGTTCGGTGCCGGCGGGCAGCGTCCACTCGCCGAGACGGGTCTCCTCGGTGGTACGGCGTGTGACCAACCAGCCGGGGTGGTGCAGCCGCAGGGTCTCGGTGATCACCCGATTCAGGTACGGCAGCCGGGCCACGTCGTCGAAGGCGACGGGCCGCTCACCGAGTACCTCGTCCAGCTCGGCCAGGACCCGGGCCTCGATGCCGGGGTGGCGGGCGAGTTCGTACAGGGTCCAGGACAGAACCGACGCGGTGGTCTCGGTGCCCGCCACGGCCAGGGTGAGGATCTCGGAGCAGATCTGATGCCCGGTCAACGGCTCGCCGGTCTCCTCGTCGACGGCACGCAGCAACATGGAGAGCATGTCTCCGGTGTCGTGCCCGGAGGCCTGCAACTCCTCGACGGCGGTGTTGACGGTGGCGCGCACGCCGGCCCGGGCCCGGTCGAAGCGGCGGTTGAAAGGCAACGGCAGGCGCTCGGCCCAGTCGGGCAGCATGAGGCGCACACCGACGCCGTTCATCACCACTGACAGGTCGCTGCGCAGCCGGCGGAAGACGGCGTCGTCGAGGCTGCCGGCGAACACCGTCTTGGCCAGCATGTCGAGGCTGAGTCCGACCATCGCCTCGCGTACGTCGAGGAGCCGCCCGGGTTTCCAGCCGGCGACCGTGGCCGTGACCTCGGTGCGCATGATGTCGACGTACCGGCTGATCTCGGTGTGGGCGAACGCGGGTTGCAGCTGGCGGCGTTTGCGTACGTGAGGCCGGCCGGTGACGGTGACGACGCTGTCGCCCAGCAGCTGGCCCAGCTTGTCGTAGAGCCGGCCCTTGTCGAGAGTGGGTGCGAGGGCCTTGAGCATCTGGTGGATCAGGGCCGGGTCCTGGACCACGACGGTGCGCGTGCCGGGTTGCAGGACGATCTCGACGAGCGGTTCCCGTGTGTCGCGCAGCGAGTCGATGAAGCCGAGGTTGTCGCGCATTCTCAGAGCGTGGCCGATGAACGGAAGCGATCCGGCAGCCCGAGGTATGGGGAGAGGCGCAGCGGACGTCACGGGTCATCCCTTCACGGCTCACGGCAATCATGGGCGCCCTATGGCTTCCCTGACCCTTCCCCGGCGCAATCCTGTCATCAACGTGTCCTGTGCCACGTGGGCGAGCTGGAGGGTGCGCCCAGCGGAGAGCGTTGTACGGGGGCTTCAGCGGTGACCCCGGGCCGGGGCTGGCTGCGGCTGTCGCACGGGGGCCCGGCGGCCGACCGGCTGCTGCTGGAACAGCCGGTTCCGAGTCCTCTCATGCCTCTTTCACCGACGCCTCATACGGTGGGGGCATGACGCAGGAGACTCCTCCCGGGTGGTACGCCGACCCCGGACAGACAACTGACGGGCCCGCCACCGAGCGCTGGTGGGACGGCCGGGCGTGGACGGACCGCATCCGCCCGGCGCAGCCGCCCGCGACCTGGGGTCCCCCGACGGGCCCGGCGTCCGCCGACTCCGTATCGACGCAGCAGACGGCACCAGACGCGCCGCCCGCCGAGACCCCGGCGCGACCGAACCCCGCCGGTCAGGCGGGAGTCGGGCAGCACCCGGGAGGGTGGGGCCCCGGAGCCGCCGGGTATGCCGCCTACCCCGCCTTTCCCACAGCGCCTCCCGGCGGGAAGGGGCGGCGGCTGCGGATAGGTGCCGCCGTCGCCGCTGCCGTAGTCGTCCTCACCTGCATCGGCGTGGGCGTCTACGCGTTGGCGGACAACGGCGGCGGGGGCGGTTCGCCCACCTCGCAGGGGCCCGGCGGGCCGGGCGCCCCCGGAGGTCAGGGCGGCCCGTTCGGCGGACCGGGCGGCTCCGGAGGGTCGGGCGGCTCGGGTGGATCCGGAGGGTCCGGAGGGTCCGGAGGGTCCGGAGGCAACGGGGGCGACGGCGGGTCCGGTGGGCAGAGTCCGCGGCCCGAGCAGTCCGAGCCGCCGAAGATCAGGAGCGGGTCCGTGACCGATGCGGTCAGCGGCATCAGTCTGCCGATCCCGAAGGGCTGGTACGGCCAGCAGGCCGAGGCCGGTGCCCAGGTGACGTCCGACGACTCCTACAAGTGCCCCGGCGACACCTCCGCGACCTGCACGAAGGGCGGCGCCTACTCGGCACCGGCCCTGCTGCTCGGCACCAAGGGGGCCACCGCCGAGGAGATCGCGAAGGCGGACATCGCGAAGAACGCCGAGGAGTCCTACGGCGGCAAGTCGTACGGCGGGATCACCTCCCACGACGTGCTGGACTCCAAGGCCGTGACCGTGGCCGGGCAGAAGGGCTACCTGGTCCGCTGGAAGGCCGTCACGAGCAAGGGCGCCGACGGCATCGTGGAGTCCCTCGCGTTCCCCTCCCCCGCGAACACGAAGCAGATGGTCGTGGTGCGCTTCGGTGTCGACGCGGACCAGAAGGAGGCCGTGCTCGACGACATCACCAAGGGCATCAAGGTGTCGACGGGCAGCGGCAACGGCCAGGACGTCTGACGCCCGGCGCCCCGCGCCCCGGTCGGCCGGGGGGGGCGCCCCCGCCGCTCACAGGGGCACCCCACCCGGCCGGGGGGGGTGCGCGCCGCCCCCGTCCCCACGGGTCGGCGCGGTCGGGTCGCCGTCCGGTCATCCCGCGGACGGCGCCCCGGGTCTCAGGTCAGGCCCAGTGCCGGCAGCACGGCGGCCTCCACGAAGCGGACCAGGTAGTCCGGGTCCGCGTACTGGCCCTCCAGGACGGGCCGGATGCGCAGGACGCCGAACATCTGCGCCGGGATGTACTCCAGCGCCGGGTGGTCGGCGGGCACTTCTCCCCGCTCGACCCCGCGCCGGATGATTTCCTTCAGCGCGGCGATCTCCGGCTCGACCAGCGCCTCACGCAGGGCACGCTGCAACTCCGGGTCCTGAGGCGCCGCGTGCGCGAGCGCCTGGAGGAGTTTGGTGTCCCGGCCCGACAACTCCCCCGCCGCACGGGCGGCCTCGCGCAGGTCGTCCGCGAGCGAGCCGGTGTCGATGCAGCGTGTCCGCCGGTGCGAGCGCAGAGCCGCCGCGACGAACTGGGGCTTGGTCTTCCACTGACGGTAGAGCGTGGACTTGCTGCACCGGGTGCTGGCGGCGATCCCCTCCATGGTGACGGAGTCGTAGCCGCACTCCCTCAGCTGCTCCAGCACGGCGTCGTAGAACTCCTGCTCACGCTCGGGCGTGATCTTGGAGCGGCGCGTGACACCGACCGGCTCGGGCCGGTCCGCAGCCTGCGACGTCATGGGCGGTGCTCCTGGCTTTCGTCGGGCGGCCGGAAAATTCCCGGCTCGCGATGTGTTCTACGTCTATCGATACGCCAGTGTACCGGTACGCAACCGTATCGGTACACTGACGTATCGGTACGCTCCCGTACCGATAACAGCACCGTCGTCACCGAAGGGGCCGGGGGATGAATGCCCGCACCGAGCCTGCGCCGGCGGGGTCCGACGCGCTAGCGCGACCACCGCTCGTCCGGGAGGTCCTGCTCGTCGCGGGGCTCTTCCTCGTCTACAAGTTCGGCCGGCAGCTGGCGACGGGCCACACCGGCGAGGCCCTCCACAACGCGCACCGCGTGTGGGACTTGGAGCGAGCGGTCCATCTCCCCGGCGAGGGGGCGGTGCAGTCGCTGCTGCTGCACGGCGACGGCCTCGTGCACATCGCCAACACCTATTACGCGGCCGTCCACTTCCCCGCCACCGCCGCCTTCCTGGTCTGGCTCTACCTGCGCCGCCCGGCCCACTACGTGTGGGCCCGCCGGGTCCTGGCCGCGGTGACCGCCGCTGCCCTGATCCTGCACCTGCTGTTCCCGCTCGCCCCGCCGCGCATGCTGGCCGCGACCGGTCTGGTGGACACCGCGCGGGTGTACGGGCCCTCGGTGTACGGCAATCCGGCGACCGACTCCCTGTCGAACCAGTTCGCGGCGATGCCGTCGCTGCACTTCGGCTGGGCGCTGATGGTGGCGATCGGCCTGATCGTGGCGACCCGCTCGCGGTGGCGCCCGCTGTGGCTGGCGCACCCGCTGCTGACGCTGCTGGTGATCGTCGGTACGGCGAACCACTACTGGCTCGACGCGATCGTCGCGGCGGCTCTGCTGGGCCTGGCGCTCGCGGTGATCCTCCCCCGGACCCCGTCCGCAGGGACCCCCGCCTCGCTTCGCTCGCCGCACCGCACGTCCAGCACGGCCGGTCGTGCGCGGGGCGGCCTCGTACCGGCCCAGCGGGACGAGCAGGCACTCGTGGGAGCGGACCGATGAACGCCGTCCTGATCGCCGTCGCCCTGTCCCTCGTCTCCGCCGTGGCCTACGCGGCCGCCGCGGTCGCCCAGGAGCGGCTCGCCTCCCGTTCCCCGGGAGCGGGCACGCTGCGGCTGCTCGGCAGCGGCGCCTGGTGGTGGTCCGTCGGGCTGAACGCGTCGGCCGCGCTGCTGCACGTCGTCGCCCTCCGGTACGGCCCGCTGACCGTGGTCCAGCCGCTCGGCGCGCTCACCCTGGTCGCGGCGGTGCCCATGGGGGCGCGGATGGCGGGACGGCGGGTGAGCGGGGTCGAGTGGAAGGGCACCGCCCTGACCCTCCTGGGGCTGGGCGCGATCCTGGCCACGGCGTCCGGTCCCGCGCCGGAGGGTGTGCTGAGCGTTCCCGAGGCACTGGCGGTGGCCGGTGCCACCGCGGCGTTCATCGGGGTGCTGTCCCGGCCCGGCGCCCGCCCCGGGCTGCGGCACGCGACCGCGTCCGGTCTCGCCTCCGGGGTCGCCTCGGCCCTCACGCAGACCGTGACGGTGGCCGCGACGGACCGGTCCGGCCCGGTGCTGACCGGCCAGGTGGTCGGCGTGGCCCTGCTGGTGGCGGCCTTCGCGGCCGGCGGACTGGTGCTGTCGCAGACGGCGTACCGGGGCGGTCTGGGCGGACCCCTCGCGATGGTGACCCTGTCCAACCCACTGGCCGCCGCCGTGATCGGCCTGTCGCTGCTCGGCGAACGTCTTCAGGGCGGGCCGGCGGGTGTGCTGCTCGCGCTCGCCGGGGCGGGCCTGGCGTCCTGGGGTGTGGTGCTGCTCAGCAGGGCGGCCCCCGCGGCGGGCGGCCCGGTCGACGACGACCACCCGGTGGCCGCCGTCCTGGCCCTGGAGCCCGGCTCGGCCACGCCCGAACCGGCTCTGGTGCCCCGGCCGCACGAGCCGGGGCACCTCACCCCCGCTACCCGGTGATGATCGCCGGGTCGCTCACCCCCGGCCGCCCGTTCTCGACGTGCCCGGCGAACCGCCGCAGGAACGCCTTGTCGCCCTCGGCGCTGACGGTCAGGTCGTACCAGCGGTGGGCGGCGAGTGCGACGGTCCGGCACACCTTCGCGCCGGGGCGGACGGTGACGGTCGCGGGCCGGCCGCCGTAGGCGTCGGTGAGCTTCAGGCGGACCGTGCCGGAGCCCTGGTTGGTGAAGGTGAGCTCGATGTCGTCGCCGGTGTGGCGGGCGGTGACCTCGCAGCCGGCCGCCTTGTTCGAGCCCCTGAAGACGCGCACGAAGCCGTTCGGACCGTGCACGGTCAGGTCGTAGGAGCCGCCGGAGTACGCCGAGTTCCAGGTGTCGGACAGCGTCTTGCCGGCTTCGGTGGTGTACGTCCAGGGGCCGTCGGTGCGGTTGCCCGAGGTGACGTGGAAGGCGCCGCCGGCCTTCGCGCCGGTGGCGAAGGTGAGGGTGAGCTTCCCGGCCGCGGTGTCGACCGAGGCGTCCACGTGCGGGGCGTACTTCAGTGGCCGGGAGCGGCGCAGGCCGCGCTCCTGCCGGGGCATGCGCGGGTCGGCGGGCGGGACCGGCTTGTAGTCGGGGTGGCGTTCGCGGTCCTGCGGCTCGTACGCGTCGGTGCCCGGCAGCGGGGCGGGGCGCGCGTCCTTGCGGGAGAAGTCGAACGCGGACGTCAGGTCACCGCAGATGGCGCGTCGCCAGGGCGAGATGTTGGTCTCGCGGACGCCGAAGCGGCGCTCCATGAACCGCAGGATCGAGGTGTGGTCGAGGGTCTCGGAGCACACGTAGCCGCCCTTGCTCCACGGCGAGACGACCAGCATCGGCACCCGGGGGCCGAGGCCGTAGGGGCCGGCCGTGTTCTTGCCGTCGCCCGGGAAGAGGTCGAGGGAGACGTCGACGGTGGACAGACCGCGGGAGGCGTCCTTCGGGGGCAGCGGCGGCACCACGTGGTCGAAGAAGCCGTCGTTCTCGTCGTAGGTGATGAACAGGGCGGTCTTCGACCAGACCTCCGGGTTGGAGGTGAGGGCGTCGAGGACCTGCGCGATGTACCAGGCGCCGTAGTTCGAGGGCCAGTTGGAGTGCTCGGAGAAGGCCTCGGGGGCGGCGATCCAGGAGATCTGCGGCAGCTTGCCGGCCTTGACGTCGGCGCGCAGCAGGTCGAAGTAGCCCTCGCCGGCCTTGGCGTTCGTGCCGGTGCGGGCCTTGTCGTACCAGGGGTCGCCCGGCTTGGCGTCCCGGTACTTGTTGAAGTACAGCAGTGAGTTGTCGCCGTAGTTGCCCCGGTAGGCGTCCTGGATCCAGCCCCAGGAGCCCTGGGCGTCGAGACCGTCGCCGATGTCCTGGTAGATCTTCCAGGAGATGCCGGCCTGCTCCAGGCGCTCGGGGTAGGTCGTCCAGCCGTAGCCCAGCTCGTCGTTGCCGAGGACCGGGCCGCCGCCGGTGCCGTCGTTTCCGGTGTACCCGGACCACATGTAGTAGCGGTTGGGGTCGGTGGAGCCGATGAACGAGCAGTGGTAGGCGTCGCAGACCGTGAAGGAGTCGGCGAGGGCGTAGTGGAAGGGGATGTCCTCGCGGGTCAGGTACGCCATGGTCGTCGTGCCCTTCGCGGGCACCCAGCGGTCGTACTTGCCGCCGTCGTAGGCCTGGTGGCCGTCGGGCCAGGAGTGGGGCAGGCCCTCCAGGAACTGCATGCCGAGGTCGTCGGCATCCGGGTGGAACGGCAGGATCTCCTTGCCGTCCTTCTCCTGGTGCCAGACCGGTTTGCCGTTGTCGAGGGTGACCGGGCGGGGGTCGCCGAAGCCGCGGACGCCTCTCAGGGTGCCGAAGTAATGGTCGAAGGAACGGTTCTCCTGCATGAGGACGACGATGTGCTCGACATCCTCGATCGACCCGGTGCGATGGTTCGCCGGCAGGGCGGCGGCGCGCTGGATGCTGGCGGACAGGGCGCTGAAGGCCGTGGTGGCACCCGCGAGTTGGAGAAAGCGGCGCCGGTTGACTTCGGACATGAAGGACAGACCTCTCATCCTGAGGTGCGGGATGGCCGGAACGTGACGGAATCTGCGCGGAAGGAGTGTTTCAGGGACACCAAACGCCAAGGAAGGGGCACGTGACACTCGTGTGAAAGTCGCCGGTACGGAGGGTGTGCCGGGGCGTCGCCAGGGGAGGGTGAGGGGCGTGACAGAGACGCAGACGGTTTCCCCGCCGACGAAACGGCCCGTTCGCCAGCTCCTCGCCGCGTCGGTGGGCAACGCGGTGGAGTGGTACGACTGGTACGCCTACACGTTTCTGGCCACCTACATAGCCGCCCAGGTCTTCCCGGAGTCCGCGGACAACTCGCTGGTGCCGCTGCTGTCCACGTTCGCGGTGTTCGCGGTGGGGTTCTTCATGCGTCCGGTGGGCGGGCTGCTGATGGGCGCCGTCGCGGACCGGCACGGACGGCGGGCCGCCCTCACGGTCACCATCCTGTTGATGGGCGGCAGCAGCCTGCTGGTCGGGCTCACCCCCACCTACGCGTCCGTGGGTGTGCTGGCGCCGGTGGTCCTCGTCCTCGCCCGGCTGTTGCAGGGACTCTCCGTGGGCGGCGAGTTCGCGGCCTCGACGACGTTCCTGGTGGAGTCGGCGGGGCCCGGCCGGCGGGGGCTGTTCTCCAGCTTCCAGTACGTGTCGACGACCGTGGGGCAGCTGGTCGCCTCCGGCATCGCCACCCTGCTCGTGGACACGCTGAGCGACGGGCAGATGAACGGCTGGGGCTGGCGGGTGCCGTTCGTGCTCGGGGCGGTGCTGAGCCTGGTCGGCTTCTGGATCCGGCAGGGCGCGCAGGAGACCCGCAGCGCCGAGCAGCAGCGGGCCCCGCGCCCGGGCCTGTTCGAGGCGCTGCGCCGGCATCCGCGCGAGTCGCTGCTCATCGGCGGCATCACCGCGGGCGGCACCATCGCCTACTACACGTGGACGTCGTACCTGCCGACGTACGCCGAACTCAACGCCGGCGTCGAGAAGGCGGACGCGCTGCTCGCGGGCACGATCTCACTGGCGTTCTTCGCCCTGCTGCAACCGCTCGGCGGTCTGCTCTCGGACCGCTTCGGCCGCCGCCCCCTGCTGCTCTTCTTCGGCCTGGGCTTCGCGCTGCTCGCGGTGCCCCTGCTGCACACCCTGAGCGACTCGTTCGCCGTGTTGCTGCTCGTGAGTTGCGCGGGCATGGTGCTGCTGACCGGGTTCACCTCGATCAGCGCGGCCGTGAACGCGGAGATCTTCCCGCCCCGGGTCCGCGCGGCGGGCATCGGCTTCCCCTACTCCCTGACGGTGGCCCTCTTCGGCGGCACGGCCCCGTACGTGGGCACGCTGTTCAAGGAGCAGGGGCACTCGGGGCTGTTCCCTTGGTATGTCGCGGTGATCTGCCTGGTGTCGTCGGTGGTGTACCTGCGCCTGCCGGAGACGGCTCACGGACCGCTGCGGCGGTGAGGGGGCGCCGTCGGGGACCGGCTCGCCGGCCGTCCGCGGGCTGCTGCCGGGGGAAGGGTGGAAGTCCCGGGGGGGGACGTGTCAGGGAACGGCGGTGTCGCCGAGCGCGTCCTGCAGAGCCGCGAACAACCGGAAGAGGTCACGCCGGGGCGCGACGTGCAACTCGTCCATCTGCCACGCGGTGAACGCCACGAGGGGATGAGCGCGCAGCGCGTCGATGTCGGCGGCTGCCGGGTCGCGCAACCGGAACCGCAGACGGACGAAGCAGTGCGTCAGCAGGGTGACGTTCTCCCGACCGCCCACCTCTCTCAGGATCACGTCCGCGTCGTGGGCGCCGCTAGGCATCGACACGGTCACCCTCCGATGGGTCGCGCTGTGCCGTGAGGCGGCTGACGTGCAGCGCGAGATAGAGGATCTCCTCCCGGCCGACCTGCCAGTCGAACAGTTCCTCCATCCGGCGGGCCAGCCGCTCCGCGCAGGCGTACTCCAGCGGCCTGGTGCTCCTGACGGCCTCGCCGATCTGGTCCCCCACATCGGCGGCCTGCTTGCCGTCCCGGGCGCGCAGGAAGAGGTAGCGCAGATGCGTGAGGAACCGCGCCGCATCGAGCGAGCGCTGATCGACCGCCACTCCCAGGTCCTCGCCGATCGTCTGGAGCGCGATCCTCAGCCACTGCGTCATCTGCATGGTCGCCGCGATGTCGCCGGATCCGATCTGCGCGTTGACGAAGTGGAGGGCCAGCGGCAGCGCCTCGGTCTCGTCCAGCCGTACCCCGAGCCGCCTCTCGATGATCTCCAGGGCCGCTGTGCCCATCGCCGTCTCCGCCGGATACAGGTTCTCGATCTCCCACTTGAGCGGGTATTCGATCACGGATCCGGTACGGGCGCGGGCGAGCGCGACATGGACGTGGTCGGCCAGGGGAAGCAGGATGTGCTCGCTGATCTTCTCGCCGAGCCGCCCCCGGGCGGTGGCGACGACCTCCTCCATGACCTCGATCACACCGAGCGGGATCTCGGCCGCCAGAGCGGCGAGCCGCTCGGCGGGCATCGCCTGCGCCACGAACCGGCGCTCGACCCGGCCGGCGTCCACGACGTCCCCGGGCTTGACCTGGAAACCGAGCCCCCGCCCCAGGAACACGGTTTCACCGCCGTGCTCGTCGATCCCGAGCACGACGTTGTTGTTGAAGATCTTCTTGACGAGCATGGTTACGGAGTCCTCACTGGCCTGGCCCCCGGGGCAGGGTACCTGGCCCCAGGGGCACGGCCGGGTCGGGTCGGGGGGCTACGGTCTCCCGTCGCGGCGCAGCAGGACGGCGCCCTGGCTGCGAATGACGTCGGCGTACCAGCCGAAGGACTTCTTGCGGTGGCGGGCGAGACTGCCGTTGCCGTCGTCGTCGCGGTCGACGTAGACGAACCCGTAGCGCTTGCTCATCTGCGCGGTGCTCGCGCTGACGAGGTCGATGCAGCCCCAGGTGGTGTAGCCGAGAACGTCGACACCGTCGGCGATCGCCTCCGCGACCTGGACCAGGTGGTCGTTCAGGTAGGCGATGCGGTAGTAGTCGTTCACCGTGGTCCGGCCGTCCGCGTGGATCAGTTCGTCCTTGGCGCCCAGACCGTTCTCGACGATGAACAGCGGCTTCTGCCACCGGTCCCAGAACTGGTTCAGCACGATCCGCAGACCGATCGGATCGATCTGCCATCCCCACTTGCTGGCCCGGAGCGTCGGGTTCGGGACACCGCCCATGATGTTGCCCTCCCCCGCCTCGCGCCGCTTGGGATCGGCGGTCTCGCAGACGCTCATGTAGTAGCTGAACGACACGAAGTCCACGGTGTGCGTGAGCAGTTCGCGGTCCTCGTCGGTGATGTCGAGCTCGATGCCGTTCTCCCGCATGTGCCGCAGCGCGTAACCCGGGTACGCGCCGCGCACGTGCACGTCGCCGAACATGAGGTTGGCGTGGTCGGCATGCAGCGCGGCGAGGGCGTCGGAAGGGTGGGGGGTCAGCGGGTAGACCGGCAGGGCGAGCACCATGCAGCCCACCCGCGCGTCCGGCGCGGTCTCGTGGGCGATCTTGGTGGCCAGGGCGCTGGCCACGAGTTCGTGGTGGACGGCCTGGAAGAGTTCCTGGCGGGGCAGCTCCTCCTTGGGCGTGTTGATGGCGCCGCTCATGAAGGGCGCGTGGAGCACGGAGTTGATCTCGTTGAAGGTCAGCCAGTACTTGACGCGCCGCCCGTAGCGGTCGAACAGGGCGCGGACGTAGCGCTCGTAGAAGCCGATCATGTCGCGGCTCGCCCAGCCGTTGTACTTCTCCGCGAGCGCCAGCGGCGTCTCGTAGTGGGAGATCGTGACCAGCGGTTCGATCCCGTGCTTCTCCAGTTCGTCGAGGACACGGTCGTAGAAGGCCAGGCCTTCTTCGTTGGGCAGCTCGTCGTCGCCGTGCGGGAAGATCCGGCTCCACGCGATCGAGAAACGGAAGACGGTAAAGCCCATCTCGGCGAGGAGGGCGATGTCCTCGGCGTAGCGGTGGTAGAAGTCGACGCCTTGCAGTTTCAGGTTGTCGGGCGTGGGGTGTGCGGTGCGCGGGCCCGCGAGGCCGCGGGGCAGGACGTCCTGGATGGAGACGCCCTTGCCGCCCTTGTCGTGGGCGCCCTCGATCTGGTTGGCGGCTGTCGCGCCGCCCCAGAGGAAACCGTCCGGGAAGGGGCGGGGCGCGGTGCGGTCGGTCACGCGTGTCTCCTCAGCCGACGAGGTCGAGTGCGGCGTTGCGGGCCTGTACGTCACCGGCGGCCGCCCGCACGACGGCGGTGTGTCCGCCCTGGTCGGTCACGATCAGTACGGTGATCGGGTCGTAGCCGGCGTCCGTGAGCACCTGGAGGTCGACCTCGGTCAGCAGATCGCCGGCGTGCACACGCTGCCCCTGGGTGACGACGGGGGCGAAGCCCCGGCCTCGCAGCTCGACGGTGTTCAGGCCGATGTGCACGAGCACTTCGACGCCCGAGTCGCTGCGGATGCCGAACGCGTGTGGCATGACGCTCACCAGGGTGCCGCTCAGCGGCGCGTACACCTTGCCCTCGCTGGGGATGACCGCCAGGCCGGAGCCCATCGCGCCCGAGGCGAACACCTGGTCGGGGACGTCGGCGAGCGCGACGACCTTCCCCGCGACGGGTGCCGCGAGGGTCGCCGTCCCGGCATCGGACACGGTGCCGTCGGAGGCCTCGTCCGCGGTGCCGGCGGCTGTCCCACCCGCCGCGGGCAGGTCCTTGAATCCGATGAGGAGAGTCAGCGCGAAGGCGATGACCGTGCCGACGGCACAACCGATCAGCTGGAGGGCGAAGCTGCCGGCGTTCAGGGTGGAGGTCAGGGTGATCGCGCCGGGCAGAACGAAGCTCGTCGCCGCCGAGCCCCCCGCCGCCGCGATGCCACCGCCGACCGCGCCGCCCACGCAGGCGAAGACGAACGGGCGCTTGAGGCGGAGCGTGACACCGTAGATCGCCGGCTCGGTGACCCCCGCGAGGAAGCCGGACAGAGCGGCCGGCCCCGCCACCACCTTCAGGTCGCGCTCGCGTGTGCGCAGGAACACGGCGAACGTGGCCGCGGCCTGGGCGAGCACCGGTGCGAACAGCGCGCCCGCCAGGTCCGTGTGGCCCGTGGTAGCCAGTTGCTGGAAAGCGATCGGGATGAAGGCCCAGTGGAGGCCGAAGACGACGAAGACCTGCCACAGACCGCCGAGCACCGTGCCGGCCGCCCAGGGGGACAGCCCCCACAGATCGCCGACTCCGGACGCGAGGCTGTCACCGGCCCAGGTCGAGACCGGCCCGATGGCGAGGAAGGAGACGGGCACGACGAGCGCGAGCGTGATCAGCGGCGTTCCGAAGTTGCGCACCGTCGCGGGCAGCACTCGCTCCACCACTCGCTCCACGTGCGACTGGAAGTACACCGCCAGGATGGCCGGGACGACGGCGGACAGGTAGTTGGCCATGACGACCGGGATGCCGAGGAAGGTCAGCTTGCCCCCTCCCTGGGCGAACGCCTGCAGCGTCACACTCGCGCCGTGCGCACCGGGCATGACGGCGACGGTGGCGGAGTAGACGAGGGCACAGGCGATGACGATCGCCGTGAACTGGTTCGCCTTGAAGCGCTTGGCGGCGGTGACGGCCAGCAGGATCGGCAGGAACTGGAACACCGCGTCGGCCGCGGCGAACCAGATGGCGTACGTCGACGTGGTGCCGAAGCCCGGGCTGATCTTCACCGCGACCGCGAGGAGTGCCTTGAGCAGCCCCGCGGCCGCCAGGGTCCACAGGAACGGAAGAAAGATGCTCGTGACGAGGTCGATCACGCGGGAGAGCGGACCACCGGAAGAGCCACCGCCCTCCCCGTCCACGCCCTGGACGACGACCGCTTCGTAGACGTGGCCGACGGTGTTGCCGATGACGACCTGGAACTGGCCGCCGGCCTCCACGACGGTGATGACACCGCTCGTGGACTCCACGGTGGCCTTGTCGGCCCTGGACGGGTCGACGAGCACGAAACGCAGTCGTGTAGCGCAGTGACTCAGGGATCTGACGTTGTCCTTGCCGCCGACGCCCCGCAGGACCTCTTCGGCGATCAATGCGTACTTGCTTGTGGTTGTCACGGCTCCTCCTCGAGCCCCGCTGCCCCGGAACCGCTGCCGATTTCGGCAACAAAAAAACCCAAGCCGTGACCCTCGAGCCGCTTTGGGAAGCGGCGGGTCCCGGCTTGGGTTTTGCCTGCGGTCCAGTAACAATCCCAGCCTTGGCAAGACATCCGTGGATGCCTTGCGGCGAGACAGTAGACACGATTCTCATTCGGTGTCCAGAGACCGGGCACCACATTTTCCCCAGGGGTGATCCATACGGTGTGGCGGTGGTCTCATTGACGCCGGGAAGGACTCGCGGCTACGGTACGCGGCACGGATTGTGACCGGCGTCAGCCGGGCAAGACCTGGGACGAGTTGTCGTGAGGCGGCTTTTCCCGGGTCTTTTTTTGTGCGGATACGCCTGAGAGGCCGAACGCGACGCGGAGTCTTCCCTCGGCCACGACAGCCCGTCGGCTTTCGAAATCATCCGGTCCCGCGCCGAGATCGTCGTCGGTTTTCGTATCTCCGATACCCGTCCGGCGGCCCGGTGTACCCAATCTCCACCTTCGCCGGTGCCGTGAATCGAACGGCGCTGCACACAGAACCCGAGGAGTGAAAAATGCCGGAGCGCTACGCGACCGTCCTGTGCTCACAGGGGCTGCACGCCCGACCCGCGGCCGCCTTCGCCCGCGCGGCAGCAGAGATGAGCCATCGCATCACCATTCGCAGGACGGGCGGCGACCCGGTCCCGGTGAGCAGCACCCTCATGCTGATGAGTCTGGGACTCAAGGAAGGCGAGGAGGTCGTTCTCACCTCCGACGACGAGACGGCCGGGCCCGCGCTCGACCGGTTGGCGGCCCTGCTCGCCACAGATCTCGACGTGCGGTGATGACCGCCATGGAGGGGTGACCTGCCACGTGTCGTCGTCGACCACCACGCCTTCGCAGCAGATCTCCATGTGGAAACCCGACGGCGTGGTCACGCAGCACGAGGTCATCTCTTCACTTCCGCCTGACGGAAGCTGCCCTTGCGCAGCACCACAGCCGTCAGGACTCTGAGTCCAATCACGGCACGCGGGGCGCCGACGCCCCGCCGACAGGGACGGGAACCCCATGCCTCACATGACCGCCTTCGCCAGGAACCAGTGGTACGTCGCCGCCTACAGCCATGAGGTGGGGCGGGAGCTGCTCGGCCGGACGATCCTCGGTGAGACGCTCGTGCTCTACCGGACCGAGGAGGACGGTACGCCGGTCGTCCTGCACGACCGCTGTGTGCACCGCCGTTACCCGCTGTCCGAGGCGCCGACGCGGCTGGACGGGGACCGGATCGTGTGCGGGTACCACGGGTTCACCTACGACACGTCCGGTACGTGCGTGTACGTGCCCGGACAGAAACGGGTGCCGCGCACCGCCCGGGTCGCCTCCTACCCGGTCGTCGAGCAGGACTCGCTGATCTGGGTGTGGATCGGCGACCCGGCGCTCGCCGACCCGCAGAGCATCCCCCGGGCCCGGCACCTCGACTCCCCCGGCTGGGTGACCGTGCGCGGCATGGAGCCCATCGACTGCGACTACGGCCTGCTCGTCGACAACCTCCTCGACCTGTCCCACGAGACGTATCTGCACGGCGGTTACATCGGCACCCCCGAGGTCGCCGAGACGCCGATCACCACCGAGGTCGACGAAGGCGCCGGGATCGTGCGGGTGAGCCGGCACATGGACGACGCCGAGTGCCCGCCGTTCTACGCCAGGTCGACCGGCATCGAGGGCCGTATCACGCGCTGGCAGGACATCGAGTACCACGCCCCCTGCCTGTATCTGCTGCACAGCCGTATCGCCCCGGTCGGGGTGCTGCCCGAGGCGGACGGCAGCGACCCGAACGGCTTCCACACCGAGATCACCTACGCGATCACACCGTCCGGCGACGGCACGGTGTACGACTTCTGGGCGGTCTCCCGGGACTGGGCGACCGACGACGCCGAGGTCACCGAGTTCCTGCGGGGCAACAACCACACGGTGGTGATGCAGGACGTCACCGCGCTCAACCTGCTGCAGAAGACCCTGGGCACCGAACGCACCGGCTACCAGGAGCTGAGCATCAACATCGACACCGGTGGCCTGGCCGCCCGCCGCATCCTCGCCCGGCTGGTGGAACAGGGCGAGAAGCCCGTGGAGAAGGTCCGGTGACCGCTCCCACCGGCGAGGTCTACCGCATCGCCTGGCTGCCCGGCACCGACACCCTGCACGGCACGTGCCACTGCGGCCGTGAGCACACCGCGCAGGACCCCGTCGAGATGTGGGAGTGGATGCTCGCCCATCCGCAGGGACACTTCGTCGACGAACCACGAGGAAACAGTTCATGAGCATGTACGAGTCCGAACTCGTCGTTGCAAGCAGGGACTTCGCGGCCGATGGCGTGCTCGCCCTCACCCTGTGCCATCCGCTGGGCGAGCCGCTCCCGGCATGGGAACCGGGCGCCCACGTCGACGTCCTGCCGGCGCCCGGTCTGGAGCGGCAGTACTCGCTGTGCGGCGATCCGGCGGACCGGTCGGCCTGGCGGATCGCGGTGCTGCGCGAGCGCCCAGGGCGGGGCGGATCGGCCCATGTGCACGAGCAGTTGGGCGAGGGCGGCAAGGTGCGGGTGCGCGGGCCCCGGAACAACTTCCGTCTGGAGCCCGCTCCCCGGTACCGCTTCGTCGCGGGAGGCATCGGCATCACACCGATCCTGCCGATGCTGGCGGCGGCCGAGGCGGCGGGCGCCGACTGGACGCTGCTGTACGGCGGGCGCACCCGCGGGTCCATGGCCTTCGCGGAGGAACTCGGCCGCTACGGGGACCGAGTGACGATGGCGCCCGAGGACGAGTCGGGCCTGCTGGACCTGCCGTCCGTGCTCGACGACGTACCCGAGGGCACCCTCGTCTACTGCTGCGGTCCCGGGCCGCTGCTGGACGCGGTGGAGGCCCGGTGTCCGTCCGGGGTGCTGCGCGTCGAGCGGTTCCAGCCGAAGGAGCAGGAGAGCGAGGCCAACACCGCGTTCGAGGTGGAGCTCGCGCAGAGCGGCCGAACACTCACCGTCGCGCCGGACGTGTCCGTGCTCGACGCCGTGCGCGCCGCCGGGGTCGAGGTGCTGTACTCCTGCACCGAGGGCACCTGCGGCACGTGTGAGACGGACGTCCTCGACGGTGAGCCGGACCACCGGGACTCGGTGCTGACGGAGGACGAGCGTGCGGCCGGCGAGACCATGATGATCTGTGTGTCGCGCTGCCGCGGGAAGCGGCTCGTGCTGGATTTGTGAAGGGCCCGCCCCGTCCGCCGTCCCGGCCTGCTCAGGGCGCGGCCCACAGACCCCGGACATGTCCGAGGTGCCGGGCCATCACGGCGCGTACGGCTGCCTCGTCGCGGGCGAGCAGCGCGTCCAGGATCTCCAGGTGCTCCTCGGCCGACGCCTGCAGCCGCCCCTGTTCGACCAGCGCCGTCAGGCCGTAGAGCCGGGAGCGGCGTCTGAGGTCGCGTACGACGTCGACGAGGTGGCCGTTGCCTGCGAGGGACAGCAGGCCGAGGTGGAAGCGCAGGTCGGCCTCGACATAGGCGATGAGGTCACCGGCCGCGGCGGACGTGACGATCTCCTCGGCGACCGGGCGGAGCGCCTCCAGGGCCACCGGGTCGGCGGTGCGGGCCAGTTCGGCCGTCGTGGGGATCTCGATCAGCGCCCGGATGTGGGTGTACTCGTCGAGCTGCCGCTCGGAGACGGCGGTGACGCGGAAGCCCTTGTTGGGCACGGTGTCGACCAGCCCCTCCTTGGCCAGGTCGAGCATGGCCTCGCGCACCGGTGTGGCGGAGACGCCGAAGCGGGCGGCCAGACCGGGGGCCGAGTAGAGCTCGCCGGGCCGGAGTTCACCGGCGATCAGGGCGGCCCGCAGCGCGTCCGCGACCCGCTCCCGGTGGCTGGGCTTCCTGCTGCCCAGCACGGGCAGGGCGGGGGTGTGCTGCGGAGCCATGACGGTCGGGGTTCCTCTCGGTGCGCTTGCGGGGTGCCTACAGGACGAACCCCGCCGGGAACGGGTCCGCGGGGTCGAGCAGGTACTGGGCGGTGCCGGTGATCCAGGCGCGGCCGGTGAAGCTGGGCAGCACGGCCGGGCGGCCGGCGACCTCGGTCGTGCCGAGCAGTCTGCCGGTGAAGCGGGTGCCGATGAAGGACTCGTTCACGAACTCGGTGTGCAGCGGGAGTTCGCCGCGCGCGTGCAGCTGGGCCATGCGGGCACTGGTGCCGGTGCCGCAGGGCGAGCGGTCGAACCAGCCGGGGTGGATGGCCATGGCATGCCGGGAGTGGCGGGCGGTCGAGCCCGGGGCGGCCAGGTAGACGTGGTGGAGGCCTCGGATGGAGGGGTCCTCGGGGTGGACGGGCGGGTCCTCGGCGTTGACGGCGGCCATGAGGGACAGGCCCGCGGCGAGGATCTCGTCCTTGCGGGACCGGTCGAAGGGCAGCCCGAACTGCTCCAACGGCAGGATGGCGTAGAAGTTGCCGCCGAACGCGAGGTCGTACGTCACCGTCCGGCCGTCGGCGAGGACGGCCTTGCGGTCGAGGCCGACGGCGAAGGAGGGGACGTTCCGCAGGGTGACCGCCCGGGCGGCGCCGTCCTCGACCGCCACCTCGGCGACGACGGGGCCCGCCGGGGTGTCGAGCCGGATGGTGGTGACCGGCTCGACGACCTCGACCATGCCGGTCTCGACCAGCACGGTCGCCACGCCGATGGTGCCGTGCCCGCACATCGGCAGATAGCCGGAGACCTCGATGTAGACGACACCCCAGTCGCAGTCGGGCCGGGTCGGCGGCTGGAGGATCGCTCCGCTCATGGCGGAGTGGCCGCGGGGCTCGTTCATCAGCAACTGCTTGATGTCGTCGCGGTGTTCGCGGAACCACAGCCGTCGCTCGTTCATGGTGGCACCAGGGATGGTGCCGATGCCGCCGGTGATCACGCGGGTCGGCATGCCCTCGGTGTGCGAGTCGACGGCGTGCAGGACGAGTGCGCTGCGCATGGTCCTCAGCTCATTCCGGCCGCGACGGCCTTCTCGGTGGCGGCTCGGACGGCGGTCTCCTGTTCGGGCGGCAGCGGCACCCGCGGCGGGCGGCAGGGGCCGCCGTGGCGGCCGACGAGGTCCATGGACAGCTTGATGGCCTGGACGAACTCCACCCGCGAGTCCCAGCGCAGCAGCGGGTGCAGTTGCCGGTACAGGGGCAGGGCGGTGTCCAGGTCGCCGCCGACGGCGGCCCGGTACAGCTCGACCGAGGACCGGGGCAGCGCGTTCGGGTAGCCCGCCACCCAGCCCTTGGCGCCCGCGACGGCCAGCTCCAGCAGGACGTCGTCCGCGCCGATCAACAGGTCCAGCTCGGGGGCGAGTTCGGCGATCCGGTAGGCCCGGCGGACATCGCCCGAGAACTCCTTGACGCCCTGGATGTGCCCCTCGCCGTGCAGCCGGGCGAGCAGCTCGGGCACGAGGTCGACCTTGGTGTCGATCGGGTTGTTGTACGCGACGACCGGCAGGCCCGCCCGGGCGACCTCGGCGTAGTGGGCGAGGACGGCACGCTCGTCGGCGCGGTAGGCGTTCGGGGGCAGCAGCATCACCGCGCGACAGCCGGCCTCGCCCGCCTGCTCGGCCCAGCGGCGGGACTCGGCGGACCCGTAGGCGGCGACGCCGGGCATCACGCGCTCCCCGCCGATCGCGGCGACTGCCGTCTCGACGACCCGGGCCCGCTCCTCGGGCGTGAGCACCTGGTACTCGCCGAGGGAGCCGTTCGGTACGACGCCGTCGCATCCGTTGTCGACCAGCCAGGCGCAGTGCTCGGCGTACCGGTCGTGGTTCACCGAGAGGTCGTCGTTCAGCGGAAGCGCGGTGGCGACGAGGACGCCGCGCCAGGGGCGGTGTTCGGTCATGACGGTCCCTCCTGGGGGTGTTGCCGGGCGAGGACGCCGAGCGGCACGGGACGGGCGAACGGGCGTTTGGCCGGGGTGGGTGCGCAGCCTGCGAGAGCGGCGATCGCGGTGCCGCACATCCGGCCCTGGCACCAGCCCATCCCGGCCCGGCTGAGCAGCTTCACGGTGCGTTCGTCGCCCGCCCCGAGGTCCAGGGCCTCGCGCACGGACCCCGCGGTGACCTCCTCGCAGCGGCAGATCACGGTGTCGTCGGTGATCTGCTCGGGCCAGTGCGCGGGGGGTGCGTAGGCGGAGTCGAGGGCGGCGGCGGATCGTTTGAGCTTGGTACGGGCCTTGAGTGCGGCGGGCGCCGGGCCGGGGGCGGTGCCGCGCAGGTGGGCGGCGGCGGAGCAGCCGGCGATGTGCCCCTCCGCGAGGGCGAGGGCGGCACCGCCGATGCCGGTGGCCTCGCCGGCCGCCCACACGCCGGGGACGTCCGTGCGCTGCTCGGGGTCGACGGCCACGGTGAGCCCGTCGAGACGGCAACCGAGGCTCTCGGCGAGGTCGGCGTGCGGGAGCATGCCGTGGCCGGCGGCGAGGGTGTCGCACGGCAGGTGCCGCTCGGTGCCGGGCCGGACACGGCCCTCGGCGTCGAGGGCGGCGACCGTGACGCCGGTCAGCCGGTCGTCGCCGTGGGCGCGGACGACGGTGCTGCGGGTGAGGACCGGGACGCGGTGGCGCAGCAGCCGGGCGGCGTGTCCGGCACCCTCGGGGAGCTTGCCGGCCAGGGCCGGGGCGTGACGGGCGAGGCGCCCGGGGGCGGCCGACTCGACGAGTGCGGCGACGTCGACGCCGGCTGCGGCGAGTCCGGTGGCCACGGGCAGCAGCAGCGGTCCGGTCCCGGCCACGACGGCTCGACGCCCGGGCACGACCAGTCCGCCCTTGAGCATGGCCTGGGCTCCCCCGGCCGTGACGACGCCCGGGAGGGTCCAGCCGGGGAAGGGCAGCACCTGCTCGTAGCCGCCGGTGGCCAGGAGCACGGTGCGGGTGTGCACCTCGGCGGGCTCCTCCTGGTCCGGCCCGAGCAGGGCGTGCACGGTGAAGCTCTCGGGGGTCCGCTCCACACACCACACGTGGTGTTCCGTCAGGACGCGCACGGTACTGGCGGCGATGCCGTCCCGCAGCCGCTCCCAGGTCCGCCACCGGTGGTGCAGCGCCTCGGGCCGCGCGGCGCCGAGTCCTGCGGCGGGCTGCCGGTAGAACTGCCCGCCGGGCTGCGCCGCGGCGTCGACGAGCGCGACCCGTACGCCGCGCGCGGAGGCGGCCAGGGCGGCGGCGAGTCCGGCCGGTCCCGCGCCGATCACGGCGAGGTCAGTCCACATGCCGCACCTCCGCCTGCCCGGTCCCGCCCGGCGTGCCGCTCACACCCCCGTGGAGGCCGGCCCCGCCCGGCGAGCCCGCGTGACCCGTGCCGCCCCGCATGCCGATCGCGTCCCCGCGGTGACCGGCCCCGTCCCGCGTGCCGCTCACATCCCCCTGGAGGCCGGCCCCGCCCGGCGAGCCCACGTGACCCGTGCCGCCCCGCATGCCGATCGCGTCCCCGCGGTGACCGGCCCCGTCCCGCGTGCCGCTCACATCCCCGTGGCCCGTTCCCTCCTGCGTGCCGATCGCGTCCCCCGGCTGTACCGGCACCAGGCAGGCGCGTTGGTTGGGGCGTTCGTTGACCGTCACCAGGCAGTCGAAGCAGACGCCGATCCCGCAGAACACCCCGCGCGGACGGCCCCCGCCGCGCGTGGCACGCCAGGACGTGACGCCCGCCGCCCACAGCACGGCGGCGACGGTCTGCCCGGGCAGGGCCCGCATCTGCCGGCCGTCGAACGTGACCGTGAAGGCGGGGCCCGGTCCGGCCTCCGCCCGTTCCAGTGGGTTCACTCGGCCTCCTCGGTGAAGCGGTCGGGCCGGAACGGGCCGAGATCCAGGTCGGGCGTCCGTCCGGTCAGCACCTGGGCGATCAGATGCCCGGTGCCGGTGGCGAGTCCGATGCCCGCGCCCTCGTGCCCGCAGGCGTGGAAGAGCCCGGGCGCCCTCGGGTCGGCGCCGATCGCGGGCAGATGGTCCGGCAGATACGGCCGGAAGCCGGCGTAGGTCCGCATCGCCCGCACTCCGGCCAGGAAGGGGAAGAGCCCGGTCGCCCCGGCCGCCAGCGCGCGCAGCGCCGGGAGCGACAACGACCGGTCGAAGCCGACCCGTTCGCGGCTGGCGCCGATGAGGACCGGTCCGGCCGGGGTGCCCTCGACCACGGGGGAGGTCTGCAGCGCCGCCGAGTCGCTGGCGACGTCGGCCACGTAGTCGGCGGCGTACACCTTGTGCCGGATGCGCGGCGGCAGCGGCTCGGTGACCAGGACGAACCCCCGCCGTGGCAGCACCGGCAGGGACACTCCGGCGCGGGCCGCAACCTCGCCGCCCCAGGTGCCGGCCGCGTTGACGACCGCGGGGGCGTGGAGGTCGCCGCGGTCGGTCCGTGCGCCGCGCACCGCACCGTCGGGGCCGCGCAGGACTCCGGTCACCTCCCGGCCGGTGAGCACCCGGGCCTTCGAGGCGCGCAGCAGGTGCGCCGCCGCGAGGGCGGGCATCACCTGGGCGTCCTGCGGGTAGTGCACGCCGCCCGCGAGGCCGGGGGTCAGACACGGCTCAAGGCCGGTGAGCCGGTCGGGCGGCACCGGGACCGCCTCGACCCCGGCCGCGCGCTGCTCCGCCGCGAGTTTCTCCAGCCCGGCCAGGGCCCGGTCCGTGCGGGCGACGACCACACCGCCCTTGGCCTCGTACTCGACGGCGCTGCCCAGCCCCTCCCGGGCCAGGTCGGCCCACAACCGGGTGGACAGCAGGGCCAGTTCGAGCTCGGGTCCCGGTTCCTTGTCGGAGACGAGGAGGTTTCCCTCCCCCGCTCCGGTCGTGCCGCCGGCCACCGGGCCCCGGTCCACCACGACGGTGTCCAGGCCCGCGCGGGCCGCGTACAAAGCGACGGCGGCGCCGACCACTCCGGCTCCGACCACCACGACATCGCAGGTCAGCGACTCGCTCACGCCAGTACTATGTCACACACCACAGGGTCCGGGAAGGGTGCCGGCAAGGTGGGCGGACACCCGGTGACGGTCAGTCGGCCGCGGGGACGACCCTCAGGTGGGAGGCGGTACGGCGGGTGCGGCGCTCCCGGGACGCGGAGCGGCGGGTCTCGCGCAGGACGAACGTGACCCGGGCGCAGCCCAGCTCCTCCAGCGTCCTGGACGTCTCCACGACGACCCGGCACTCCGTGGCACCCCGGTGCGGGTCCGGGTGCACCAGGGGTCGGACGGCTCCGTCCTGCTCGACGGCGCCCTCGCCGACCGCGCGGATCCAGTGCGGCAGGCCATGCCGGTAGGCGGCCTCCATGATCGGGTCCTGGGCGATGTCGCGCCGGACGGCCTGCAGCCCGTGGTCGGGGCCGTGACTCTCCACGGTCCGTGCGAAGTGCGCGAGCATCGGCAGGCACCAGCTCGCCTCGTGATCGCCGAGCACCGTGGGGGCGTCGGGGTGGAAGAGGACGAACCTGAGGAAGTTGTCGCCCGGCATCGCCGTCGGGTGCGGTCCGATCTCACGGAAAAGTGACCGGAAGGCGCCGTTGGTGAGCACCACGTCCCAGCAGTGGTCGACGACGAGCGCGGGGAAGGAGACACCCTCCAGGAGCCCGGCGTAGTCCTCCAGGTAGGCCTGGGCCTCGGGAGTATCGGGGAGGGGCCGCGGTGCCGGCCGCTGCCCTCCTGCCTGATGTGCCATCGGGAGGTCACCCCTCTTGCCTGTGCGGCCTTGACGCGGCGCCCCGATCCTGCTGCCCCGGGCTGAGGCGTGTCAACTATCGTGGCATTCCATGTCTGTTGACGGCTGAAATTGGCCACAGTTGTGGCGAGACCTGGATGTGAGTTCGAACCACCGGCTACGCTCCGGGAAGTTCACGCCGGGGTAGGTCACGGCATCCACTTGTGAGAAGCCTGTGAGATACGTAGGAGATCTGTCGGTGACGGGTGGCTTCGTCGAAGGTCCGGGCGTCACGCCGACGGCCGTGCTGCCGGCTGTCGTCTCCCGTGTCGGCGCGCTCGCCGACCGGCTCGGCGTGCCGCACGCCGAGGTCTTCGACATCGGCCGGCTGTCCGTCGCCTCCGGCGTCCCGGAGCCGGTGGTGAAGGCCCTGCTGTGCGGCAGACCCGCGGGCGAGCCCGATGTGCAGGCCCGGTTCCTGCAGCGGCTGGACCTGCTGCGCCGGACCCGGCTCAAGCCCAACGGCCGCAAGTACACGCAGCAGGAGATCGCCGACGGCGCCGGCATGTCCCGCCAGCAGGCCGGGGCTCTCATCAACGGCGACCGACGGCCGACCATGGAGCACTGCGACGCCCTCCAGCGGTTCTTCCGGGTGCACGCCGGTTTCTTGACGGCCGAGGACCCCGAGGCGCTCGTGAGCGCCCTCCAGCACACCGAGCAGGATCTGCTGCAGAAGCTCGCCGACCGTGAGCGGCAGGCGGCCGCGGCACAGGACGACCCGCTGGAGCGGCTGCTGCAGGACCACGGCGTGCGCGGCATCGCCTGGCGGGCCGCGCAACTGCCCACCGACCAGCACCGCGACAAGGTCGCGGAGTGGCTGGACATGCTCCTGGAGAGCGTCAAGCGGCCCGAGTCGTGACCGTGGGGAGAACTGTGGGCATCGGTAAGGAAATGCGCCGTCTGTGCGGCGAGCTGGTCGCGGAGCTGACCCTCCCCGCGCCGGCTCGGCCCGAGGAGCTGTACACCGCCCTGTGCGACGGCATGAGCAGACGCCGCGGCCGCCCCGTGCGCTTCCGCACGGCCGCGTTCCCGCCCGGGACGGCCAGCGGGCTCTGGCTGGACATGGCCGAGCAGGACCTCGTCGTGATCGAGGAACGCACCGCTCCCGAGCACCAGTTGGTGATCCTGGGCCATGAGCTGTGGCACATGAAGGCGGGGCACTGCTCCCACCACGTCGAGGGCGCGGCCGTCGCGGCCAGGCTGCTCGACGACGGGGCCGACCTCCAGGCGACCGTGCTGAAGGTCGCCGCGCGCACCCGCTTCGACCTCGACGACGAGCGGGAGGCTGAGAGCTTCGGGCTGCTGCTCGCCAGCAAGTGCCGGGCGTGGCTGGCCGGTTCCTCCTCGCGGGGGCCGGTGCAGCGGGACCATCTGGCGGGGCGGATCGAGGCGTCGCTGGGGTACCGCGGACCGCAGGGCTGACGGACCGCACCGCGCAGGCGACGTGGGGCGTCCGCCTCCGCCGAGCGGGCGAACCGGATGGCGACGGGACCGGATTGTCAGTGGCGGGCGGCAAGCTGGAGGTGCGCCACCGCTGTGCGGGGCGTACGCGCCGCGAGGGCGCGGGACCGACGACGCCGACACGGGGAGAACCGACCGATGCCCACCGCCGTTCTGACCGATCGTGAACGCACCGCCGTCCAGGCCTATCTGCGGCTGCTGCACACCGTCCGGGCCGCCTTCGACCTGGAGGGCAGCCCGCCGCTCGTCCCGCCCGCGGTGCTCGCCGAGGCGGAGCAGGCCCTGGAGCGTGCCGGACTGACCGGCAACGAGGAGGCGTTCTTCCGCCTCCTGGAGAACTGGTGTCCGGAGCCCCGCCCCTGACCGGAAGTGCCACCGGGCGGGTGCCGGGGCGCGGGGTCAGGTGTGCGGTACGGCGATCGCCGTCGCGATCAGGCCCCGTCCCGCCGTCCAGCGGCCGTCGAAGTGGCCGAGGCGGCGGTGGCCCACCCATGGCCCGGGGACGAGCAGCTCCGCACGGAAGGTGCCGTCGGCGGTGAGCTCGATGTCGGCCTCCATGAAGTCCAGCCACTTCCCGGTGAGGGGGAACCACGCCTTGTAGACGGCCTCCTTCGCGCTGAACAGCAGCCGGTCCCAGTGCACGTCGGGGCGTTCGGCCGCGAGCCGTCGCAGCCGGTCGGCCTCGGCCGGCAGGGACACGGACGGCAGGACACCCTCGGGCAGCGGGCCGTGGACCTCGGCGTCGATACCCAGCGACGCCAGGTCCGTGGCGCGAACGAGCGCGGCGGCGCAGTAGCCGTCGCAGTGGGTCATGCTGCCGGTCAGCCCCGCCGGCCAGCCGGGGGCACCGCGTTCCCCGGGCAGGATCGGCTGAGGCTCGACGCCGAGCTTCTCCATGGCTCTGCGGGCGCAGGAGCGCACGACGGTGAACTCCCTGCGCCGCTTGTCGACAGCCCGTGTCAGGAGGGCCGCCTCCTCGGGGTACAGCGGGGCGTCCGCGTCGTCGTACCCGTACGCCTCGACGCTGACCACCGTCTCCGGCAGCAGTTCCTCGATCACCGCTGTTCGCCCTCCCCCGGCAGGATCCGCCGCAGCCGCCCCGGCGGCCGGGACCGCTTGCTCCACTCGCGTGGATAGCCCACCGACACCTCCTCGAAGCGCACGCCCTCGTGGAAGGTGGTGCGGGGGATGTGCAGATGGCCGTAGACCATGGTGTGCACGCGGAATCTGCGGTGCCAGTCGGCTGTCAGGTCCGTGCCGCACCACAGGGCGAACTCGGGGTGCCACAGCACGTCCATCGGGTGCCGGTGCAGCGGGTAGTGGTTGACCGGGATCACCGGCAGGTCGCCGGGCAGTTCGGCGAGTCGGCGTTCGGTCTCGGCGACCCGGGCCCGGCACCAGGCCTCCCGGCTCGGATACGGGTCGGGGTGCAGCAGGTACTCGTCGGTGCAGACGATGCCGGTGCCCTGCGCGTACTCCAGGCCCTGCTCCTTGGTGGTGCAGCCGGCCGGCAGGAACGAGTAGTCGTACAGCAGGAACAGCGGGGCGACGGCCACCGGGCCGCCGGGGCCCTCCCAGACGGGGTAGGGGTCCTCCGGTGTGGTCACGCCCAGTTCACGGCACATGTCGACCAGGTACTCGTACCGGGCGACGCCGCGCAGGGTGACGGCGTCGCTCGGGTGGGTCCACAGCTCGTGGTTGCCGGGCACCCAGACGACCTTGCGGAAGCGGCCCGCGAGTGTCTTCAGGGTCCAGCGGATGTCCACCACGGTCTCCGCGACGTCCCCGGCGACGAGCAGCCAGTCGTCGTCCGTCCCGGGCCGCATGTCCTCGACCAGGGCGCGGTTCTCCGGGTAACCGATGTGCAGATCGCTGATGGCCAGCAGTTGTGCGGCACCACCGGCCGTCGACGTCACCTCTCGCCCCCCTCAGCGCACCCGGACGTCACCAAGAGATCACATCCGTCCGACCGGGACAAGAGCGGCCCGAGGGCAGCGGCGGGAGAATTCCTTCACACGCGCGTTGCACGAGGTGGCCCGCCGAAGCCGTATGATCTGGCCCAACACCACCGCTACGAACTTCCCTTTCACAGGGGCGGTTTGGTGTCCCTCCCTATCTCCTGCCCGGGCACGGGCTGCTCAGCCCTGCCCGCGAACCGTGAAAGGCGGCCTGCATGGTCTCTCGCGTACGCGTCTGGCTCAACCGCACGTACGCGGAGAACGTGTTCTTCATGGATCAGCTGCGGAGGAATCCCAGCGACCGGGCGGTCGAGATCCATGCCACGCACGGCGACCCCGACTCGCCGGTGCTGGCCGCCGCCGACACCGCCGAGCTGGAGCCCGAGAACCTCTCCCCCGCCGGGTACGTCGAGTACGCGCTGGACCAGTGCGCGCGGCGGGGCATCGACGTGTTCGTGCCCCGGCTGCACCAGTCGGCGATCGTGGCGCACCGCGCCGAGTTCGAGGCGGCCGGTACGGCGGTGCTGGCGCCGCCGCCCGAGGCCGTGGCCGTCTTCCACGACAAGGTGATCGCCTACGAGGCGGTCCAGGCGATCGGTGTGCCGGTGCCGCCGTGGTATCGGGTCCGTTCGGAGGGTGAACTCGTCGCGGCGGTCGATGAGTTGGAGGCGGGCGGGCACAAGGCGTGCTTCAAGCCGGCGTCCGGGGCCGGCGGGGTGGGCTTCCGCGTGATCACGCGCACGCCCTTCTCGCTGGTGCATCTGAGCGGGTTCCCCAGCCCGTACGTGCCGCTCGACCTGGTGCGGGAGGCGTTGCGGCAGGGTGAGGAGCCGGTGGACTGGCTGGTGATGCCGCGGCTGGAGCAGCCCGAGGTGTCGGTCGACTGCCTGACCGGCCCGGACGACCGGGTCCGGCTGGCGGTGGGCCGCACCAAGAACGGCCGCCGCCGGGGCTTCACCCTGCACGAGCAGTGGCTGGACCCGGCCCGGCGGATCGCCGAGGGCTTCGGTCTGCACTACCTGTCCAACATCCAGTTCCGGATGTTCGGCGACCGGCCGGTGCTCATGGACGTCAACACGCGCCCGGCCGGCGGACTGCACCAGCTGTCCCAGTGCGGGGTCAACGTCCCCTGGGCCGCCGTGCAGCTGGCGCTCGGCGAGGACCCGGGCGACATGGTCCCGCCGTTCCTGGGCCAGGACTACACGGTGGTGTCGGGGCCGCGTCCGCTGCGACCGGTGTCGCTGCCGCAGCAGCGGCCCGAGGCGACGGATCCGCTCCCCGCGGTGCCCGCGCCCGCCGCGGCCGAGCAGGCCGGCTCCGTCGGGACGGCGGCTCAAGCACTTCCCCTCTGAGGCGTCTTCGCCCTGGCCGAGCGCCTCGCGCCACACCGGGCTGCCGACGTAGGGGTGCGAGGGGGTCAGAAGCGGCCTCCGCCCCGGTACAGCTCCAGTTCTCCTTCCAGTTCGACGGCCAGCACCGTGGCGTGCGGGTCGAGGTCCGCCGCTGTGGGGGGTTCGATCCAGAGGATGCCGGGTGTCTCGTGGAGTCCGCCGGTGACGCTTTGGGACAGTTCGGTGCCGGTGCCCAGGACCGAGACGCGGCGGACCTTGCCGAGCAGACCCCGGACGTTGATCTCGGCGCGCGGGGCGTCGAAGAGGGTCAGGTAGAGGGTGCGGCGGTCCTTGGAGAGGGTGCTCGGGCCGTAGTGGTGCCCGGGCGGGAGTCCTCGGACGGTGCCGTACACCGCTTCGGCGTGCCGGGCGATCCAGTCGCCGAGCCCTTCCAGCCGCTGTGCCTGCTCGTCCGTGATCGTGCCGTCCTCCCGCGGGCCGACGCTGAGGAGCAGGTTGCCTCCGCCGCCGATGGTCTCGGTGAAGTAGCGGATCAGCTGGTCGACGGACTTGTGGTGGTGGTCGTGGTGCTGGTGGCCCCAGGAGTCGTTGATCGTGAGGCACAGCTCCCAGGGGCCCTCCGGCGGGATGACGGGGGCGCCCTGCTCGGGGGTGGCGTAGTCGCCCTCGCTCAGCATGCGGGCGTTGAAGACGACGTCCGGTACCTCGGAGCGGATGAGGGCGGCCAGTTCGGGGATGCGCCACTGCTCCTCGCTGCGGTCCCACTCGCCGTCGAACCACATCAGGTCGGGACGGTAGCGGCTGGTGAGTTCGCGGATCTGGCCGTCGCGGTAGGCGAGGAACCTCTCCCAGGCGTCCAGGTCCTCGAACTCGGCGGCGACCTCGGAGTAGCGGTTGTCCTCCAAATCCGGCGGGCGGCCCGGCTTGCGGGTGGAGGCGTAGTCGGGGTGGTTCCAGTCGGAGTGGGAGTAGTAGAGGCCGACCTTGAGGCCCTGCTCGCGCAGGGCCTCGGCGTAGCCGCCGATCAGGTCACGGCCCACGTTCAGGTCGCCGTACGCGGTGTCCCACAGGGCGACTCCGTCGTGGTGGCGGCTGGTCAGGACGGCGTACCGGGCGCCGGCCCGCGCGAAGAGCCTCGCCCAGTCGCGCGGGTCGTAGCGGGCGGCCGTGAACCGGTCGAGCTGGGACATGTACCGGTCGTGCGGGACGATGTCGTCGTAGAACGACCAGGACTCCTGGACGCCGTCGACAGCGTAGATGCCCCAGTGCACGAAGATGCCGAGCTTGGCGTCCTCGAACCACGGCTGCACGGCCATGGGGTCAGCCCCTTCGCAGGCGCAGGGTGAGGATCTGGAAGGGCCGCAGCGTGAGGGCGACGGCCCCGTCGGTGATCTCCGCGTCCTCCAGCGGGCGTTCCAGCAGGTCGGTGATCTGGGCGCCGGCCAGCGGGAACCCGGTGCGCAGGGTGCCGGTGGCGCGGCCGCCGCGGGACTCGTAGAGCCGTACGACGACATCGCCGGACGCGTCGTCGGCGAGCTTGACCGCCTCCACGGTCACGCCCTCGCCCTCCGCGGAGACGACCGGTTCGGGTGCGCCCGCCGCGTCGGCCACCCGCAGCGGCAGGTTCAGGGAGTAGCCCTCGGCGACGGCGTCCTCGATGGTCGCGCCGGGCAGCAGCGCGTAGGTGAAGCGGTGGCGGCCCTGGTCGGCCTCGGGGTCCGGGATGCGCGGGGCGCGGACCAGGCTGAGGCGGACGGTGGTCGTGGTGCCGCCGTCCTCGCGGACCGTGCGGGAGACGTCGTGGCCGTACGTCGAGTCGTTGATGACCGCGACGCCGTAGCCCGGTTCGCCGAGGTGCACCCAGCGGTGGCCGGAGACCTCGAAGCGGGCCGCCTCCCAGGTGGTATTGGTGTGGGTGGGGCGCTGGATGTGGCCGAACTGGATCTCGGCGGAGGAGTGCGGGGCGCGGATGTCGACGGGGAAGGCCGCCTTGAGGATCTTCTCCGTCTCGTGCCAGTCGATGTCCGTCTCGATGTCGATGCGGGGGCTGCCGGCGCGGACGGTGATCGTCTGGGTGATCGTGGACCCCTTGCCGAAGGCCCGCTCGACGCGGATCGCGCCGATCAGCGGGTCCTCCTCGACGACCGTGACGGACGACGCGTCCAGGAGGTCCGTGTAGCGGTTCTTGTAGTGCTTGTCGATGTCCCAGGCGTCCCAGTAGTTGGGCAGGTCGGTGTGCAGGCGGAGCAGGTTGCCGGGCTCGGCGAGGACCTCGCGGCCGGCGCGCAGGTCGCGGACGGACGACAGGGTGCCGTCCCCGGCGACCTCCACACGGACCAGTCCGTTGTCGAGGACCAGGCCGTCCACCGTGACCGGCTTCGGGGGCGCTGCGTCGGCGAGGGGCGCGGAGCCGCTCGCGGGTACCTCCACGTACACCGGCGCGCCGTCGGCGGCGCGGACCACTTCGGCGCGGTCGTAGGGGCTGGTGTTGAAGACGCGGGTCCCGCCGGTGCCCAGCGCGGCCACCGCCTCGGCGGTCAGCGCGTGCAGTTCCCGGGCGACGCGGGCGTACTCGGCCTCGGCCTCGCGGTGCACCCAGGCGATGGAGGAGCCGGGCAGGATGTCGTGGAACTGGTGCAGCAGCACCGTCTTCCACAGCCGGTCCAGCTTCTCGTGCGGGTAGCTGTAGCCCGGCGCGTGCAGCGCGGCCGTGGTCGCCCAGAGCTCGGCCTCGCGCAGGAGGTGCTCGGAGCGGCGGTTGCCCTGCTTGGTGCGGGCCTGGGAGGTGTAGGTGGCGCGGTGCAGCTCCAGGTAGAGCTCGCCGACCCACACGGGTGCGTCCGGGTACTCCTCGCGGGCCTTGGCGAAGAACTCGTCGGGGTGCTCGACGACGACCTTGGCGGAGCCCTCCAGGTCGGCCAGCCGGCGGGCCCGTTCCATGATCTCGCGGGTGGGGCCACCACCGCCGTCGCCCCAGCCGAAGGGGGCCAGGGAACGGGAGGCGCCACCCTTCTCCGCGTAGTTGCGGACCGCGCGGGACATCTCCACGCCGCTGAAGCGAGCGTTGTAGGTGTCGACCGGCGGAAAGTGGGTGAAGATGCGGGTGCCGTCGATGCCCTCCCACCAGAAGGTGTGGTGGGGGAACCTGTTCGTCTGGTTCCAGGAGATCTTCTGGGTGAGGAACCACTCGTTACCGGCGAGCTTGGCGATCTGCGGGTAGGCCGCGTTGTAGCCGAAGGAGTCGGGCAGCCACACGCCCTTGGTCTCGATGCCGAAGTGGTCCATGAAGAACCGCTTGCCGTGGATGAACTGGCGGGCGACGGCCTCTCCGCCGGGCAGGTTGCC
The DNA here is from genome assembly GCF_042899705.1 of Streptomyces sp. NPDC013187. Taxonomy (NCBI): domain Bacteria; kingdom Bacillati; phylum Actinomycetota; class Actinomycetes; order Kitasatosporales; family Streptomycetaceae; genus Streptomyces; species Streptomyces sp. NPDC013187. The sequence goes on from NZ_JBIBAF010000004.1 coordinate 324,669, forward strand.
GTCGGACTCGACCCACATGCCGCCGACCGGCGCCCACTGGCCGTTCTTGACCGACTCCTGGATGCGGGCCCAGACCTTCGGGTAGTTGTCGCGCACCCACTCGTACTGCTGGGCCTGGGAGCAGGCGAAGATGAAGTCGTCGTACTCGTCGGCGAGCGAGGTGACGTTGGAGAAGGTGCGGGACGTCTTGCGCTTGGTCTCGCGGATCGGCCAGAGCCAGGCGGAGTCGATGTGGGCGTGGCCGACGCCGGAGATCGTGTGCGCGCTGGCGTGCGCGGGCTTGGACAGCACCGGCTTGAGCGCCTCCCGGACCGCGGCGGCCGAGCCGGAGACGTCGTCCAGGTCGAGCAGGTCCATGGCCCGGTCGAGGGCGTGCGCGATCTCGTGCCGGCGCGGGTCGTGCTCGCCGAGCTCCAGCATCAGCTCGCGCAGCACCTGCACGTCGAGGTCGAGGTGCCAGACCTCCTCGTCGAGGATCGCGAGGTCGGCGGCGCGGAAGGTGTAGAGGGGCTTGTCGCCCGCGGTGAGCTTGTCGCCGAGCGGGGTGGTCTTCGAGAAGTTGTCCGCGAGGATGTCCGGATTGGAGGCGGCCTCGACGAGGTAGTCAACGCTCTCGCCGCCGCGGGCGGGGTTGGCGATCGCCACGTACTGGTTGAGCGGGTTGACGGCCTTCAGCGGGGTGCCGTCCGTGAGGTGGACGAGGGCCTCGGCCTGGTTGCCGGGCCAGTCGCCGGTGAAGCCGAGGTCGATGACGGCCTCGACGCGCTTGCCGGCCCAGTCGGCGGGCACCTGTCCGCGCATACGGAACCAGGTCGTGCCCCAGGGCGGGCCCCACGGGGTGCCCATCGCGAACGGCTCGTAGGAGGCGGCGGCCGCCTCCTCGAACGGGACCGGCTCCCCCGGGGCCTGCCAGGCCTCCACCTGGAAGGGGACGGTGGCCGCGTAGACGGCGGTCTTGATGCGCTGGTCGTGAAGGCGCTGCACGCGCTCCTCGATGCGGCGGCTTTCGTCGTGCATGGGATGTCTCCAGGAAGCGGGAAGAGCGAGCAGGCGGGAAGCGGTGGGGGAAAGCGCTTACCGATCGGCGTTCACCTAAGGTACGCCAGCCCGGGGTGGACCTCGGTATAGCCCTCGACCAGCCTGTGGGCCACGTTGACGGAGTCGACGAGCGGGTGCAGGGCGAAGGCCTTGACGGCGGTCGTGAGGGAGCCGGAGTCGGCGGCGGCCAGCACCTCGCGCTCGACGGCTTTGACCGCGCAGACCAGGCCCGTGGCGTGGTCGGGCAGCGGGTCGACGGTGACGGGGTGGGCGCCGTTCGCGTCGACGAGGCAGGGGACCTCGATGACGGCGTCGGTGTCGAGAACCGACAGCGTGCGCTGGTTGCGGACGTTGAGGATCAGGGTGGTGCGCTCGTCCCGGGCGATCGCCCGCATCAGGGCGAGGGCCACCTTCTCGTAGCCGCCGGACAGGTCGTCCTCGTCGCGTTCGCCGGCGCCCGCGGTCTCGCGGTTCTCGGCCATGTACGTGGCCTCGCGCTCGGCGCGGGTGCGGTCCCAGACCGTCAGGGCCGGGGCGTGCGGGTTCTTCATCTCGGCGTAGAAGCGGGCCTGCTGGTCGTGCAGGAAGGCGCCGCGGGTCTTCTCGGCCTGCTGGTAGGCGCGGACGGCCTCGCGGTTGAAGTAGTAGTAGTGCAGGTATTCGTTGGGGATCGCGCCCAGGGAGCGCAGCCAGTCGGCGCCGAAGAGCTTGCCCTCCTCGAACGAGCCGAGCAGGTCGGGGTCGGCTAGCAGCCGCGGCAGCTCGTCGCGGCCGGCGACGCGCAGGCCGCGCACCCAGCCCAGGTGGTTGAGGCCGACGTAGTCGATCCACGCCTCCGCCGGATTCTCCACGCCGAGCACCCGGGCGATGCGGCGGCCGAGGCCGACCGGGGAGTCGCAGATGCCGATGACGCGGTCGCCGAGGTGGCGGGACATGGCCTCGGTGACCAGTCCGGCCGGGTTGGTGAAGTTGATGACCCAGGCGTCGGGCGCGAGCCGGGCCACCCGCCGGGCGATGTCGACGGCGACCGGGACCGTGCGCAGGCCGTAGGCGATGCCGCCCGCGCCCACCGTCTCCTGGCCCAGTACGCCCTCGGCCAGGGCCACGCGTTCGTCGTTCGCCCGTCCCTCCAGACCGCCGACGCGGATCGCGGAGAACACGAAGTCGGCGCCGCGGAGTGCCTCGTCGAGGTCGGTGGTGGCGCTCACCTCGGGCGCGTCGGCCACTCCGGCCGCCTGCTCGGCGAGGACACGTGTCACCGCCGACAGCCGTCCGGCGTCCAGGTCGTGCAGGACGACGCGGGTCACCCGGCCCTCGGCGTGGTCCTGGAGGAGCGCCCCGTACACCAGCGGCACGCGGAATCCTCCGCCGCCCAGAATCGTCAGCTTCACGCTTGCACCTTTCCCGCCACGACCACCTCGACGCCCGCCTCCTGGAAGGAGGCTCGCGTCACTGCGTCGACCGGCTCGTTCGTCACCACCGCGTCCAGTTCCTCGGGACCGCAGACCTTCGCCATCCCGTGCCCTGGGAACTTCGCCGCGTCGGCGAGCAGCACCACCTTCTCGCCGGCCTTGATCATGGCCCGCTTGACCGGCACCTCCACGACGGTCGTGTCCATGACCTGCCCGCCGGGCCGTACCCCGCTGGTGCCGAGGAAGAGCCAGTCGGCGTGCAGCTGGCGCAGGTTGTCCTCGGTGAGGAAGCCGACCAGGGAGCGGTACTCGCGGCGGACCATGCCGCCGAGCAGGACCAGCTCGATGCCCTCGTCGTCGGCGAGTTCCTCGTAGACCACCAGGTTGCTGGTGATCACGGTGAGGCGGCGGCCGTGCAGCTGCCGGGCCAGCCGGTAGGCCGTCGTCCCGATGTCCAGCAGCACCGACTGACCGTCCCTGACCATCGCTGCGGCGCGTTCGGCTATGGCGTCCTTCTCGGTGACGCGCACCTCGGCGACCTCGGCGAAGGGCTGGTCGCCCTCCTCCACGACGGCACCGCCGTGCACGCGCGTGAGCAGTCCGTCTTCTTCCAGTTTGACCAGGTCACGCCTGATTGTGGCGGGACTCACTCCCAGTTGCTCCGAGAGGTCGGTCACGGCCGCGGGCCCGCCGGCGCGCAGGGCCCGCAGGATGAGTTGGTGTCGTCGTTCTGCCAGCACGGCGTGCACATTACTCGTCATCTCCAATCATCGCCATGCTTATTTCTGCTCGGGTATTGACCAATCTCGCTGAGCGTCGCACGATTCCGGTCACCGAAATGAAGAGTTTTGACGATCTCCGTCGAAGCCGTGAGCGAGAGGACACAGCCGTGGACGACGACCGGCCCGATGTGCTGCTGACCGGGCTGCTCTTCTACGACCTCGTCCTCACGGGGCTCGGCAGGCCGCCGACGCCGGGCGAGGAGATCTGGACCCGGGGCATGGGCTGCGGCCCGGGCGGCATCGCGAACCTCGCGGTGGCCGCCTCCCGCTTCGGCCTCAGCACCTCCCTGGCCACGGTGTTCGGCGACGACTTCTACGGCGAGCACTGCCGGGACGTCCTGTGCGACCAGGAAGGCGTCGACCTCTCGCTCTCCCGTACGGCGGAGGGCTGGCCGACCCCGGTCACCGTCTCCGTCGCGTACGGTCACGACCGGGCCCTGCTCACCCATGGCCAGGAACCGCCGTACTCGCAGGACGTGCTGATGGGCGACCCGCCCGAGGCGCGGACCGCCCTGGTGCACCTGGAGGCCGAGCCGCGCGAGTGGCTCGCCAAGGCCGCCGCGAACGGCACACAGGTCTACGCCGACGTCGGCTGGGACCCCACACAGCAGTGGCCGACGGCCCTCCTGGAGCAGCTGGCCCTGTGCCACGCCTTCCTCCCGAACGAGACGGAGGCCATGGCCTACACCCGCACGGACAGCGCGGTCGCCGCGCTGGGCACGCTGTCCGAGCTGGTGCCGGTCGCCGTGGTCACCCGGGGCGGGGACGGCGCCGTGGCCGTCGACCAGATCACCGGCGAATACGCGGACGTGCCCGCCCTCGGCGTCGACGTGCTCGACGCTACGGGTGCCGGGGACGTCTTCGGCGCCGCGTTCGTCACCGCCTCGCTCGGCGGCTGGCCACTGGCGCAGCGGCTGCGGTTCGCGGTGCTCGCGGCCGGGCTGTCCGTCACCCGCCACGGCGGGGCCCTCGCGGCCCCCGGCTGGTACGGCGTCGACCGCTGGTGGCACTCCCTGACCGATCCCGAAGTGAAGCGCGGGTACGGCTTCCTGGCCGACCGGCTCCCGGAGAATCCCGGGCCGGCTCTCGCGTACGCGCCCGTCACCCCGCCGGCCCCTCATACGTCCGTCGGCCCACGCGCCTCCGAACGGCGGCACTGACCCTCGAAACCCCTCGGCACGTCGAACAGCAACAGCAGGAGAGACCCGTGGACCTTTCCCGTAGACGCTTCCTCCAGGCCGCCGCGTTCACCGCGGCCGCCTCCGGACTGACCGTGGCCTGCGGCAACGGCTCAGACTCGGCAGGCAGCAAGAACGGCAAGAACCTCACCTTGTGGTACTGGGGAGGCGCGCTCAGCGACAAGGTGGTCGCCGAGGCGAAGACGCACTTCGGCAAGGACGTGAAGCTGACCGCCGCCTCCATCGGCGGCGACTTCAAGCAGAAGCTGACGACCACCCTCGCGGCCGGGACCTCCGTGCCCGACATCACCGGCATCAAGGGCGAGGACATGGCGTCCTTCCTGCCCAACGGGAACCGCTTCCTCGACCTGAACGACCTGGGCTTCAAGGAGATCTCGTCGAAGTACCTGGACTGGAAGACCAAACTCGCCCGGACCGAGGACGGCAGGCAGATCGGCTTCCCGATCGACATCGGCCCCACCGCGCTCTTCTACCGCGCGGACCAGTTCGACAAGGCCGGGCTGCCCACCGACCCCGACAAGGTCGCCGCCGAGGCCGGGACCTGGGAGGACTACTTCGCCCTCGGCGTCGAGCTGCGGAAGAAGCTGCCCGGCACCTACCTGATCAACAACATCAGCTCGGTGTTCAACATGGCGGTCGGGCAGGGCACCGAGCGGTTCATCGACAAGGACAACCGCTTCATCGGCGACCAGGACCACATCCGCGAGGCGTGGACCACGGCGGTGCGCCCCTACACCCTCGGCATAGACGCCAAGATCAACGACAACAGCTGGAACGCCGCCATCGGCAAGAGCCTGACCACCGAACTCGGTGCGGCCTGGCACGCGCTGGACATCGAGCAGGCGGCTCCGAACACCAAGGGCAAGTGGCGGGTCTGCGCGATGCCCGGCGGACCGGCCAACCAGGGCGGCTCCTACCTGGCCCTGCCCAAGCAGTGCCGGAACCCCGAAGAGGCGTTCAAGATCATCAGCTGGATCCTCAGCCCGGAGAACGACGCCCGCGGCTTCGCCGACGCCGCCATCTTCCCCGCCGCGCCCGCCGCGTACTCCATGCCGGCCATGACGGGCGGCGACCCCTTCTTCGGCGGGCAGAAGGTCATCGAAGTGTTCGGCCCGGCCGCCAAGGCCATCCCGGCCAGCTATGAGGCACCCGCCGACGCCGCCGTCATGGCGCCGTACATGACGGGGCTGACCAGCATCGAGGCCAAGGGCAAGAAGCCCGACGACGCCTGGAACGACGCGGTGAGCCAGGCCAGGCAGATCGCTCGGCGACAGGGGGTGAAGTGAGGTGACGTCACCTCCGGTCACCGGTCCCGCCGTGGCGCCCCGGCACCGCGGCGGGCCGGGCCCGGCCCGCTTCCGTCCGCGGCGCACGCCGCCGGCGGGCGCCGTGCGGCCGAGGCGTCGCGGGGTGTTGTCCCACTGGCGGCAGTACCTCGCGATCTCGCCCTTCTTCCTGATCTTCGGCGTCTTCTCGCTCTTCCCGGTCTGCTACTCGCTGTACCTCGCCTTCCAGCGCTGGGACGGCATGGGCACCGTGCAGTTCGTGGGACTGGACCAGTTCCGGTTTCTGTGGGACGACCCGGTCTTCTGGCTGTCGATCCGCAACACCCTGGCGATCTGGGTGCTGTCCACCGTCCCCACCCTGTTCGGCGCCCTGGTGCTGGCGACGCTGCTGCATTCGGTGCGCCGCTTCAAGGGCTTCTACCGCATCGCCCTCTACATACCGAACGTCACCTCGATCGTCGCCGTGTCGATCTTCTTCGGGGCGGTGTTCAGCAACAACTTCGGTCTGGTCAACGCGATCCTGGGCACGTTCGGCATCTCACCCGTGCCGTGGCTGAGCAACCCGTGGCTGATCAAACTGGTCATCGCACTGCTGATGACCTGGATGTGGACCGGCTACAACATGATCATCTATCTGGCCGGCCTCCAGGCCATCCCCACCCAGATCTACGAGGCGGCCAGGCTGGACGGCGCCGGCCCGATCCGCACGTTCTTCCAGATCACCATGCCGATCATGCGGCCCATCATCCTGTTCACGGTGATCATCTCGACCATCAACGGCCTGCAGAGCTTCAGCGAGCCCCAGGTCCTGTTCGGCAGCAACGCCGCCAACCCGAACCTCGGCGGTCCCGGCCAGGCGGGCCTGACCACGCTTCTGTACTTCTACCAGTCGGCCTTCGTCAACAACGACTACGGCTACGGCGCGGCCATCGTGTGGGCCTTCTTCGTACTGATCATGGTGCTGGTCGTCGTCAACTGGCGCGTCGTCCAGCGCGGGAGGAAATCATGACCGCAGTGGTCCCGAGGCGGTCACGGCGTCCCAGGGGCCTGACCGCGCACATCGTCCTCGTCCTGGCAGTCCTGATCTCGGTCTTCCCGTTCGCGTGGACGATCGTCATGGCGACGAACACCACCGAGGACATCTACAAGAGCCCGCCGAAACTGACCTTCGGCTCCCACCTGCTGGAGAACATCCGGCACGTGCTCGACACCATCGACTTCTTCGGGTCGATGCTGAACACGGTCGTCGTCGCGTCCGTCACCACCGTCCTGGTGCTGTTCATCGACTCCCTGGCGGCGTTCGTCTTCGCCAAGTTCGACTTCCCCGGGCGCAAGGTGCTGTTCGCGACGCTGGTCGGCTTCATGATGCTGCCGCTCCAGCTGGCCGTCCTCCCCCAGTTCATCCTCATGTCGGACATCGGCTGGGTCGGCACGCTCAAGGCGCTGATCCTGCCCGCCCTCGCCAACGCCTTCGGCATCTTCTGGCTGCGCCAGTACATAGAGAACGGCGTGCCGGACGAGCTCCTCGACGCCGCGCGCATCGACGGCGCCGGCTTCTTCCGCCAGTACTGGAACATCGTGCTGCCGATGATCAGGCCGGCGCTGTCCTTCCTCGCCATCTACGCCTTCGTCAACGCCTGGAACGACTACATCTGGCCGCTCGTCGTGCTCAACGACCCCGCCCACCTCACCCTCCAGGTGGCGCTGGCCCAGCTCCACGTCGGCCACACCACCGACTACAGCATGGTCATGGCCGGCGTGCTCATGGCGTCCGTGCCGCTGGTCGTGGTCTTCACGATCTTCGCCCGCGGGTTCATCGCGGGCGCCACGGAGGGGGCGGTACAGGGAAGCTGACGCCTTCCGGGCCACGCCCCGCCAGGGCAGCGCCCCGTAGGGGCGCGGGGAACTGCGCGACCAGCCACGACGGACACGCAGCCAAGAACCGGCCAGCGGTCCCGAGCTCTTGGTAACCACACGAGAGAGGCACTCAGTGACGGACGTCAACACCGAGAGCCGACGCCCCAAGGTGCTCGTCGTCGGCATGGACGGCCTGCGCTACGACCGGCTGACCCGCTCCCCTTCCACCGCGCCCGTGCTGCACCACCTGATGGCCACGGGCGCCCACGGAACGAGCCTGCTGCCCTACGGCCGGGCCGACGACGACCCCTCGGACGGCACGGCCTACACCGACTCCGGACCCGGCTGGTCGAGCATCCTCACCGGGGTGTGGCCCGACCGCCACGGCGTCACCGGCAACGATTTCAAAGGTGCCGACTACGCCCGCTACCCCGACTTCCTGACCCGCGCCGGCACCGCCCGGCCCGGTCTGCGCACGGCGGCCGCGGTGTCCTGGCCGGCACTCGTCCGCCGCGGCACCCTCGGCCGGGCCATCGGCCGCCGTGTGCGCCCCAACGGTGAACGCAGGGGATACGCAACCGCGGACCGCCGCGTCGCCCGCACCGTCCTGCGCTGGCTCACCGAGGGCGACCCGGACGCCCTGTTCGTGTACTTCGGCGCCACCGACGAGGCCGGGCACGCCACCGGCCCCCTCTCCCCCGCCTACGACCGGGCCCTGCTCGACCAGGATGCCCACCTCGGGCGGCTGCTGGCGGCGATCGACGCCCGGCGCGCACGCCCGGGGCGCGCCGAGGAGCGCTGGACCGTACTGGTCACCACCGACCACGGGCATCTCGACGCCGGTGGCCACGGCGGCGACTCGCATGCCGAACGGGAGGTCTTCGTCATCCTCGCCGAGCCCGGCGGACACGCGGGCAACCGGCTCGACACGCCCCGCCTCATCGACATCGCCCCCACCGTCCTGGACCGTCTCGGCATCCCCGTCGACCCCGCCTGGGGCCTGCAGGGCCGCGTCCTGCCCCGCCCCACAGCACCGACTTCGGAATGGTCATGACCGACGAACGCCCCGATCCCCTCATCGCCCTGCGTCCCTGGGAAGCCCCCGAGGTGACCTCCTGGGGCCGGCTGCCGATGAACGCCGTCGACCGGCGCCCCGGAGCCGTCCTGCTCGACGGCGACTGGCGCTTCCAGCTGCTGCCCGCGCCGGACGCCCCGCTCGGGGAGGTCTGGTCGTCGTCGTACGTGCCCGGTGTGTGGACCATGCAGGGCACAGACGACCTCCCGCGGTACCTCAACATCCGCATGCCGTTCGCCGAGTTCCCGCCGCACGTGCCCGCCGCCAACCCGACCGGGGTGTACGAGCGTTCCGTGGACGTGCCGGCCGAGTGGGCCGGGCGGCGGATCGTGCTTCAGGTCGGGGCCGCCGAGAGCGTACTGCTGGTGCACGTGGACGGGCGGCCGGTCGGGATCTCCAAGGACTCGCACCTGGCCGCCGAGTTCGATCTGACGGGCCTCATGCGCCCCGGGGAGCGGGCCACCGTGCGCCTGACCGTGGTGAAGTGGTCGGACGCCTCGCACATCGAGGACCAGGATCAGTGGTGGCACGGCGGGGTCACCCGCTCGGTGCTGCTGTACGCCGTCGACCCGCTGCACCTCGCGGACGTGACCGTGCGGGCCCGGCGGGACGGCGACCTGCTGGTGGAGTGCCGGGTGCGGAACGCGGGCGGGGCGCTGCCCGAGGGCTGGTACGTCAGCGGTGAGCTGGAGGGGCACCTGCTCACGCAGGACGCGGAGTTCGACCGGGCCAACGCCGAGGACGAGCGCGTCTCCGGCTTCCTCGGCGAGGCCCGGCTGCGCGCCGCCGTGCCGGAGGTGCGCACCTGGAACGCCGAGACGCCCGAGCTGTACGGCCTGACCGTCCGCCTGCACCGCGCCGACGGCACCGTCGCCGACACCTCACGGCACCGCGTCGGCTTCCGCGACGTGGAGATCAACGGCCGGGACCTGCTGGTCAACGGCGAGCGGGTGTTCATCCGGGGCGTGAACCGGCACGACTTCCATCCGCTGACCGGGCGGACGGTGACGTACGACGACATGCGCGCGGACCTCGTCCTGCTGAAACGCTTCGGCTTCAACGCGATCCGCACCGCGCACTACCCGAACGACCCGGCCTTGTACGACCTGGCCGACGAGCTCGGGTTCTACGTCGTCGACGAGGCGGACATCGAGTCCCACGACCACGCGCACGAGATCGCCGACGACCCGCGCTATCTGGGCGCCTTCGTGGACCGGGTCTCACGGATGGTGCTGCGGGACAAGAACCACCCGTCCGTCATCATCTGGTCGCTGGGCAACGAGTCCGACTACGGCGCGAACCACGACGCGGCGGCGGGCTGGGTGCGCCGGCACGACCCGACCCGGCCGGTGCAGTACGAGGGCGCGGCCAAGCGCGGCTGGGCGGATCCGGACCTGGCCTCCGACATCGCCTGCCCCATGTACGCGCCGCTGGAGGAGTGCCTGGCGCACGCCCTGTCCGGCACCCAGACCAAGCCCCTCATCCAGTGCGAGTACTCGCACGCCATGGGCAACAGCAACGGCACGCTGGCGGACCATTGGGCGGCCATCGAGGCCACCCCGGGTCTTCAGGGCGGGTTCATCTGGGAGTTCTGGGACCACGGCATCCTCCAGCGTGTGAACGACGGCAGACCGGCCGGGCGTGGGGGCGCCGGGCTCTATGACAACGGTGTCGCCGCGCCCGGGCATCGCTGGGCCTACGGCGGCGACTTCGGGGAGACGGACCACGACGGCGCCTTCATCGCCGACGGTGTCGTCTTTCCCGACCGGACCCCCAAGCCCGTGATGTTCGAGCACCGGGAGATCGCCGCGCCGGTGCGCATCGACTGCTTCCGGCACGAGGGCGTCGTGCTGGGCAACCACCAGCACTTCCGGGGCCTGGACTGGCTGTCCGGCGAGTGGGAGCTGTCCCTCGCCGACGGCACCGCCCTGACGGCGCCCGCCGAGCTGCCCGATCTCAGGCCGGGTGAGACGGCCGCGGTGCCCCTGCCGTTCGAGCTGCCCGCGGAGGGCGGCGAGGCGTGGCTGACGCTGCGGGTCACGACGGCCGGGGACGAGCCGTGGGCGCCGCGCGGCACGGTCGTGTGCCTGCCGCAGGTGCGGCTGCGGGCGGCACTCCCGCCGCCGTACACCCGGGTCCCGGACGGTGTGGTCGAGGTCGACGACGAGGGGCTGCTCGTCCATCCGCTGCTGACGGCCGCGCCCGTGCTGTCGCTGTGGCGGGCACCGACCGACAACGACGAACTCGGCGGCATGGCGGCCCGCTGGCGGGACTGGGGGCTGGAGGCGCCCACCCGCGAGGTCGTCTCCGTGCGGCGTGATCCGGGCCGGGTGACCGTGGTGTGCGACTACGTCTGCGCGGGCGGGACCGTCCGGCACGAGCAGGTGCTGACGGCCGTGGGCGGCGGGCTGATCGTGGACGAGTGCGCCGAACTGCCCGAGGCGCTGCACGACGTGGCCCGGGTGGGGACCGTGTTCGAGACGGTCCCCGGGCTGAACCTGCTGGAGTGGTTCGGGCAGGGCCCCTGGGAGTCGTATCCGGACCGGGCCGCCGGGGCGCCCGTCGGCCACCACTGCCTCCCGGTGGACGAGCTGTTCACGCCCTATCTGCGGCCGCAGGAGAGCGGAGGGCGGCACGGTGTACGGCGGTTCACGCTGTCCGCGCCGGACGCCACCGGGCTCGCGGTGCGGCTGGACCGGCCCCGGCAGGTCTCCGTGACCCGGCACCGCGCGGCCGGTCTCGCCGCCGTCGCACACCATGACGAACTGGTGCCGCGGGCCGGGTGCGTGGTGCACATCGACGCGGCGCACCGCGGGCTCGGCACGGCGTCGTGCGGGCCCGACACCTTCGCTTCCCATCTCGTCGCGACAGGCGTCCATCGCTGGAGCTGGACACTGCGCGTTCTCTGAGTTCCTCCCCTCTCAGTCACCCCATGGAGCACCCATGTGCGTTTCGCATGACCACGACCCGGGCGAAGCGCCCCAGGCCGGTGCCGGAAGACGCGGTTTCCTCCGCGCCACCGCGCTGCTCGGCGCGACCGCCGCCGCTGTGACCGCACTGCCGGCCGTCGCGGCGCAGGGGGCGCCCGCGAGCTGGCGTCCCGACCCGCGCAGCCGCCGCTTCACGCTCGCGGTGATGCCGGACACGCAGTACCTCTTCGACGGCCCGAGCATCGACAAGGCGCCGGTCGAGGCCTCGCTGCGCTATCTGCTGGAGCACGGCCGGGAGGAGAACATCGTCTTCCTGTCCCACCTCGGCGACCTCACGCAGAACGGCGTGACGGAGGAGTTCGCGGCGATCGGCGATGCGTTCCGGCTGCTGGACCGGCGGGGCGTCGGCTACAGCGTCCTGGCCGGCAACCACGACGTGAAGTCGTCGACGACCGACCAGCGCGGCGCGACCCCGTATCTGGACGCCTTCGGGCCGCAGCGGTTCGAGGGGAAGCCGACGTTCGGCGGCGCCTCCCCGGACGGCTACAACACCTGCCACCGGTTCGAGGCGGGCGGCCGGGAGTGGCTGGTGCTCGCGCTGGACTGGCGGCTGTCGCCGCAGGGTTACACGTGGGCGAAGGGTGTCCTGGCGCAGCACCCGAAGACGCCGGTGATCCTCACCACCCACGAACTGGTGGTCGAGGACGACACGTTGTCGGACTACGGGCAGCAGCTGTGGGACCGGCTGATCGAGGACCACGACCAGATCTTCCTGGCCCTCGGCGGGCACTACTGGCCCGCCGGGCGCGCGACGCGCAAGAACGCGGCCGGGCACGACGTCCATCTGCATCTGACGAACTACCAGAACCGCTACTTCGGCGGCGCGGCGATGATCCGTCTGTACCGGTTCGACCTGGACCGCGGCGTCATCGACGTGGAGACGCTCTCGCCGTGGATCCTGGGCCGGGCCGCGAAGGGGCTCAACGAGCTGGAACGGCGGGAGATGGAGCTGAGCGGCGACGCCGACCGGTTCTCCGTCGAGATCGACTTCGAGGAGCGCTTCTCCGGTTTCGCGCCCGTGCCCGCCCGTCCCGCCCGGCCCGCGTCGAAGCTGCTCGTCCCGGGCACGATGGCGTACTGGCGCTTCGACGAACCCGTCGACGGCACGGCCGGGAGGGTCCGCGACCTGTCCGGCCGGGGCAACGACCTCACGTTGGTCACCGTGGGCGGCGGCACGCTGGGCTGGTCGGCCGACCACCACCCCGACCAGCCGGGCCACGGCAGCCTGGAGTTCCAGGGGTTCAAGTCCCCGCTGAAGGGCGCCTACCTGCGCACGGTCGACGGCGCCCCGCTGAACAAGGCCACCTTCGGGGACGGTTACACCATCGAGGCGTTCTACCGGCTGCCCGCCGACTGGGATCCGGACCACAACGCCTGGTCGGGTCTGGTCTCCCGCACGGGCACGGGCGGCGCCGCCGGGAAGACCGCCGACGACCCGGACGAGCCGCTGGCCACGCTGTCACTGTCCAACGACCGTGAGCCGCAGTGGGCGATGCGCCCGCTGAACCAGCAGGGCATCGCGACCAACTGGGGCCAGGAGACGCCGCTGGAGACCTGGTGGCACCTGGCGGTCGTCAACGACGGCAGGCACACCACGCTGTACGTCGAAGGTTGCCCGGTGGTCCGCAACCCCAAGGCGTCCGCGGTCGGCATCACCTCCGTCGGGCTGCCGTGGCTGCTGGGCGGCTACGAGTACGGCGGGAAGATCGACCAGATCCTCCACGGCCGGCTGGGCGACGTCCGGATCGTCGCCCGGGCGCTGCCCGTCACCTCTTTCATGAACCACTGACCTCACAGAACGCCGAGGATCCGTCATGACCGAGCAGCAACTGCCCGCCTGGGCCGATCCCACCGTCTCCCCCGCCGTCCTCGATCCCCAGGGCGTGTCCCGCCGCGGGCTGCTGCGCCGCGCGGGCCTGTTCGGCGCCGCGTTCGCCCTCGGCTCGGCGGCGACTTCCCGGACACCCGCCCTGGCCGCCGGTGACAGCGGCCGGCCGGGCGGTGAGGACCCGCGCCTGGCCTACCTCGTCGGCGACCACCACATCCACTCCGTCTACAGCCACGACGCCAAGTACACCTTCTCCCAGCTGGCCGCGAAGGGCGCGGAGTACGGCCTGGACTGGATGGTGTTCACCGAGCACTCCAACTTCGGGCACGCCGACTTCGGGGCCGCGCTGCAACACGAGGAAATCCTCCGGGCCCGTGCCGAGAACCCGCGGCAGCTGATCTTCCAGGGCCTGGAGTGGTACATCCCGGCCGCCGAGCACTGCACGGTGTTCGCCGCGCCCGGCCCGCACGAGGTCGACGTACTGACCCGCTTCGAGAGCGCCTACGACGGCAAGCTCCTCGCCTACGACAAGGGCGGCCCCGCCGACGCGGACACCGCCCGCAACGAGGCGCATGCCCTCAAGGGCATCAAGTGGCTCGCGGAGCAGCGTCGTTCGGGATACGTCGACGACGTGCTGGTGCTCGCCAACCATCCCATGCGCCTCGGGATCGACTCCCCGCACGAGATGCGCAACTGGCGGGACGCGGCGCCCGGGATCGTGATCGGCATGGAGGGCGCGCCCGGCGCCCAGGGCGCCGCCATCCCGGGTTGGCGGGGTGCCACGTCCATCCGAGGCGAGTACGAGAACAAGCCGTCCGCGCAGTCCTGGCCCGGCTACCCCGCGGACGCCTACCTCACGTACGGCGGCTTCGACTGGGCGACCGCGACCGTCGGCGGCCTGTGGGACTCGATGCTCGCCGAGGGCCGGCTGTTCTCGGTCACCACCAACTCCGACGCCCACCGGATCGTCTTCGACACCTGGAAGAACGGCGACTGGCGGCCCGGGCAGACCTTCGACAACACCGGCAGGCTGCCCGACCCGGTGAACACGGACACCCCGCAGCCGGGCAGCGACTTCTGGCCCGGCCAGTTCAGCCGTACGCACGTGGGCGTCACACGCTACGGCTACCGCGCGGTCATGTCGGGGATGCGCGCGGGCCGGGTCTGGCTGGACCACGGGCATCTGCTCGACGGGCTCGACGTCCGCCTGACCCGGGACTGCGACCGGTGCCGGGGCGTGACGCTCGGTGGCCGGCTGCGGGTCCGCAAGGGCGAGAGGCTCACGCTGAACGTCACGGTGACGACCGCCTCCCGGCCCAACCCGCGGGGAATCCTGCCCGAGTTGGCGCATGTGGACGTCATCCGCGGCGCGGTGCGCGGGCCGGTCGCCGACCGCGACGCCTGGCAGGCCCCGGACACGCGGGTCGTGCGGACCGAGGACGTCTCCGGCCGCAAGGGCACCTACAGCCTGCGGATCCCGCTGACCGCCGGCGAGGAGTCCTTCTACGTCCGGCTGCGCGGCAGTGACGGCAAACGGAACGGCACCGGGTACCTCGGCGCCTCGGTCGATCCGCACGGCCCGGTCCCGCACGCGCCCGGGGACGGCGACCCGTGGGCGGACACGTGGTTCTACTCGAACCCCGTGTTCGTCGACGTCGAGGAGGCCTGATCCCCGGGTACCAGCAGGTCACGGACCGATCGGGCGGAGGTACGGTGGGCCGCGTGACCGGTGAAGAGCCGCTGCGGCCCCAGTCCCTGATGCTGACGTTCCTGGGCGACCAGGTGCTCGGCCGTGACGTGTGCGTGTACTCGGGAAGCGTCATCGACGTGTTCGCCCGGGCCGGGATCGGCGAGCAGGCGACGCGCTCCACGCTGAGCCGTATGGCGGGCCGTGACCTGCTGCGCCGCCAGCGTGAGGGCCGCCGCATGTACTTCGGGCTGACCGAGCGCTCGGAGGCGGTGCTGCGCGACGGCGAGCATCGGATCTGGCGGACGGGTGCCGTCAACCGCCGGTGGGACGGCACCTGGACGCTGCTCGGCTTCTCCCTGCCGGAGTCCTGGCAGCGCCAGCGGCACGACCTGCGCTCCCGGCTGACCTGGAGCGGCTTCGGTCCGCTCTTCAACGGCCTGTGGATCGCTCCCGGCGAGGTCGACGTGTCGGCACTGGTGGCCGAGCTCGGCCTGTCCGCCCACGTGAAGGTCTTCCGGGCCCACGCGGACACCGGCACGGACATCGGCCGGATGATCGAGGAGACGTGGGAACTGTCCGACCTGGCCGGGCGCTACGGGGGGTTCGTACGGCGCTGGCAGCCGTGGGAGGACGACCTGCCGGACGCCGACGACGCCCTCGTGCTGCGGCTGCGGCTCCAGACGGAGTGGTTGCAGATCGTCCGGCGGGACCCACGGCTGCCCGTCGGCCACCTGCCGGACGACTGGCCGGCCGAACAGGCCGAGAAGACGTTCCGGACCGTGTACGAGCGGCTCTCACCGCTCGTACACGTCGCCTCGGAACGCCTTCTGGACCTGGTGCCCGCGCGGCCTCAGGCGTAGAACCGCGACAGGCTCTGCAGCACGGCGGCGGGCTTGGTGCCGCCTTCGATCTCGATGGCACCCTCGACGGTGATCTGCACACCGCCCGGCACCTCCTCGACCTCGGCGAGCCTCGCGGTCAGGCGGATGCGGGAGCCAACCTTGACCGGGGCGGGGAAACGCACCTTGTTGAGGCCGTAGTTGACCTTCGTCGTCACTCCCTGGACGTCCAGCAGCTCGGTGAACAGGGGAATGAAGAGGGACAGCGTGAGGTAGCCGTGCGCGATGGGTGCGCCGAAGGGACCGTCCTTGGCGCGCTCGGGGTCCACATGGATCCACTGGTGGTCGCCCGTGGCGTCGGCGAAGGTGTCGATGCGCTCCTGCGTCACCTCGATCCACTCGCTGGTGCCGAGGTCGCCGCCGGCGAGCTTCTTGAGTTCGTCGAGACCGTTGACGGTGATGCTCATACGGATCCTTAACTCTGGCCGTAGCGCGTACGGACACGGGACTTGAGGAGTTTTCCGGAGGCGGTGCGCGGGAGTTCGTCCGCGAGGACCACCGACTTCGGGATCTTGTACTTGGCCAGGTGGCCCGCGAGCGACGCGAGCACCTCGTCGGGGTCGAGGGCGGCGCCCTCGCGGGGCACGACGACCGCGCGCGGCACCTCGCCCCACTTGTCGTCCGGCACCCCGATCACCGCGCACTCGGCGATGTCCGGATGGGCGAGGAGCCGGTCCTCGATCTCGGCGGGGTAGACGTTCTCGCCGCCCGAGATGATCATGTCTTTGATGCGGTCGACGATGTGCACATAGCCGTCCTCGTCGACGTGTGCCGCGTCGCCGCTGCGGAACCAGCCGTCGGCGAAGGAGGCGGCGGTCTCCTCGGGCAGCCCCCAGTAGCCGGGCATGACGTGCGGGCCGCGCACGACGACTTCGCCGACCTCGCCGACGTCGGCCGGCGCGAGGTCCGGCCGCACGACGCGGACGTCGCTGAAGAAGTGCGGCACACCCGCCGATCCGGCCTTGCTCACGGCGTGCTCGGCGTCCAGGAACAGCGTGCCGGGGGCGGCCTCGGTCATGCCGTAGCCCTGGAGGAAGGTCAGGCCTCGCTCCTGGTAGGCGGCGATCAGCGGGGTGGGGACCGGGGAGCCGCCGCAGGTGAGGATGCGGAGCGAGGACAGGTCCGCTTCGGGCCAGCGCGGGTGGCGGGCCACCTGGTCGAACATCGTGGGCACGCCGAACATGAAGGTGATCCGGTGCCGTTCGATGAGGTCGAAGGTGGCGTCGGGGTCGAAGGCGTCGACCAGGACGCAGGTGCCGCCCTTCAGCAGGACCGGCAGCGTCAGCATGTTCAGCCCTGCCGTGTGGAACAGAGGGGCGGAGACCAGGGCGCGTTCGTCGGCGATCAGGTCGGTGTCGACGAGGACGTTGACCGCGTTCCAGATGAGGTTGCCGTGGGTGAGCATGGCGCCCTTGGGGCGGCCGGTCGTGCCCGAGGTGTACATGATGATGCAGGTGTCGTCGGCGCCGACCGGTTCGTCGACCGGCTCCCCGGGCGCCTCGGCTACGGCCGCCTCGTACTCGCCGCCGACCTCCAGGTAGACGCGTACGTCCGTGCTGCCGGGCAGGCCCGCGACCAGACCGGCGTAGGACGGGCCGTAGACGAGGGCCCGCGCGCCGGAGTCGGCGAGCTGGTAGGCGATCTCGGGGCCGGCGAGGCGGATGTTGAGCGGGACGAAGACCGCGCCGAGCGTGCCGGCCGCGAACAGGGTCTCCAGGTAGGAGGGATGGTTCGGGCCGAGGTAGGCGATGCGGTCGCCGCGGCGCACACCCCGGGCGCGCAGGGCGTGGGCCAGGCGGGTGGTGCGGTCGTACAGCGTGGCGTAGTCGGCCGATGTGTCGCCGTGGATCAGGGCGGTGCGGTGCGGGGTCTTGCGGGCCCGGCGTGCGGGCCACGACCCCAGTCCCTCGTTGCGCATGTCACGCCCCTTACGGTTTCGTCAGCCCGAGCAGGCGGGCCGCGTTCTCCTTGAGGATCTTCGGCCGGACCTCGTCCTTGATCGTCAGCTTGCCGAAGTCGGCGAGCCAGCGGTCGGGGGTGAGGACGGGGAAGTCGGAGCCGAAGAGCACCTTGTCCTTCAGCAGGCTGTTCGCGTACTGCACGAGCTGCGGCGGGAAGTACTTCGGCGACCAGCCGGACAGGTCGATGTGCACGCCCGGCTTGTGGGTGGCGACCGCCAGGGCCTCGTCCTGCCAGGGGAAGGACGGGTGCGCCAGGATGATCTTCAGGTGCGGGAAGTCGGCCGCCACGTCGTCCACGTGCAGGGGGTTGGAGTACTTCAGCCGGATGCCGCCCCCGCCGGGAACCCCGGCGCCGATGCCCGTCTGGCCGGTATGGAACAGGGCGATCGCGCCGGTCTCCTCGATGACCTCGTAGAGGTCGTACGCCACCGAGCGGTCGTTGGGGAAGAAGCCCTGGATGCTGGGGTGGAACTTGAAACCCTTCACGCCGTACTCCTCGACCAGGCGCCGCGCCTGCTTGACGCCCGCCTTGCCGCGGAAGGGGTCGATGGAGGCGAAGGGGATCAGTACGTCGGAATTGGCGGCGGCGGCTTCCGCGACCTCCTCGTTCGGGACGGGCGCCGTGCCGGTCGCGGACTCGGCGTCGACCGTGAAGATCACGGCGGCCATCTTCCGCTCGCGGTAGTAGGCGGCCGTCTCCTCCAGCGTCGGCTTCCGCTTGCCCTCCACCTTGAAGTAGGCGGAGGAGGCGTCGTGCAGATCGTCGTCCAGGGAGGAGTGCCCCTTGGAGGAGACCTCCGCGTGGGTGTGGACGTCGATCGCGACCAGTTCGTCGAGGTTCATGGACGGGGCCATCACGCCTCCGGGAACTCGGGCGCCGGGATGCCGACGGACTGGAGCTCGGCGCCGACCGAGGTGGGGAAGGCGTCGGCCAGGGCCTCGGGGGTCCAGCCGCCGTCGGCGTACGCCGCCCTGATCTCCTGCGGATGGGACCAGAGTGCCACCTTGTCGCCGCCGATGCCGATGGCCTGGCCGGTGACGCCCCGGGCGGCCTCCGACGCCAGGAAGGGGACCAGGGCGGCGCAGTCCTCGGGGGTGCCGAAGCCCTCCCCCTTGCGCAGGAAGTCCGGCAGCGGCTCACCGCTCTTCATGGCCTCGATGTACGGGGCGAAGGCGGGGATGGTCTCGGTCATCGCGGTGGCGGCGACGGGCACGATCGCGTTGACCGTGATGCCCGCGCGGCCCAGCTCCATCGACCAGGTACGGGCCATGGCCGCGATGCCGGCCTTGGCGGCGGCGTAGTTCGTCTGGCCGAAGTTGCCGCGCTGCCCGGCCGGGGAGCCGACCAGGATCAGCGAGCCGCCCTCGCCCTGCTCGCGCATCCGCACGGCGGCTGCGCGGGCGCAGGTGAAGGTGCCCTTGAGGTGGGTGGCGATCACCGCGTCGAAGTCCTCGTCGGTCATCTTCCACAGGACCTTGTCCCGCAGGATGCCCGCGTTGGTGACGAGGACGTCGAGCCGGCCGAACTCCTCGACCGCGCGGTTCACCAGCCGCTCGGCGGCCTCGGAGGTGCCGACCGGGACGACTTCGGCGACGGCCCTGCCGCCCGCTTCCGCGATGGACTTCACGGCCGCCTCGGCCACCGCCTCGTCGACGTCGTTGACGACCACGGACGCCCCGTGGGCGGCCAGGGCGTGGGCGTATGCGAGGCCGAGGCCGCGGCCACTGCCGGTGACGACGGCGACCTTGCCGGAGAGATCGATGCTGGGCACGGGTGGGTCCCTTCACACGGGT
This sequence comes from Streptomyces sp. NPDC013187, assembly GCF_042899705.1. Classification (NCBI taxonomy): domain Bacteria; kingdom Bacillati; phylum Actinomycetota; class Actinomycetes; order Kitasatosporales; family Streptomycetaceae; genus Streptomyces; species Streptomyces sp. NPDC013187. The sequence continues at coordinate 344,480 of NZ_JBIBAF010000004.1, forward strand.
TCGACTGCGAGGTCGAAGCTAAGAGCAATAATTGTTGACGTCAATAGTTGTTGCTGACCCATGGGTGCGGGATGCTGGAATCAGCAGGAAGCAGCACCGAGCCCAGGGAGCCCGCCATCACACGCGAGAACGTCACCGCGAAGCCCATCGACGCCCACGAGCCGTGGATGCGCGGACTGCACGCCGACACCGGCTACCTGCTGTACCGCCTGGGCCTGCGCTCGGGGCAGCTCTTCAACGCCTGCCTCCAGGAATCCGGCCTGCGCCTGCGCCACTACGCGGTGCTGCGCTTCCTCGCCACCACCGACGGCGCCCTGCAGCGCGAACTCAGCGCCCGGCTCGGCTACGACCCGAGCGCGATCGTCGGCCTGGTCGACGACCTGGAGAAACTGGGCCTGGCCGAGCGGCGCCCCTCCCCCGACGACCGCCGCAGCCGGATCGTCGTCCTGACCGAGAGCGGCCGCGACCTCCTCCGCGACACCGACGAGGACGGCCAGCGCGTGACCGGTGAGCTGCTCGGCCCGCTGGACCCGGCCGAGCGCGAGACGCTGCACGCGTTGCTGCTGCGGATCGCGGAGAACGACCTGAACTGATGTTGTGCAAATGATTGACGGCTGCACGATGGATGCATAACTTCACGGACCAACCGCGCCCCGTCCCCAGGGAGCCCACCGTGCAGCCATCTCCGTCCACCCCCCAACCCTCCCCCGATTCCCGGCAGTTGCGCCGCGTCGCCGTGTCCGGCCTGCTCGGCACGACCGTCGAGTTCTACGACTTCCTCGTCTACGGCACCGTCGCCGCGCTCGTCTTCGGCGAGCTGTTCTTCCCGCGGGCCGACCCGGCCGTCGGCACCATCGCGGCGTTCGGCACCTTCGCCGCGGGCTATCTCGCCCGGCCGCTCGGCGGCATCGTCTTCGGGCACTTCGGCGACCGGATCGGCCGCAAGTCGATGATGCTGCTGACCATGGTCCTGATGGGGACCGGCAGCTTCCTCATCGGCCTGTTGCCGACGTACGACACCATCGGCGTCTGGGCGCCGGTGCTGCTGGTCGCCCTGCGCGTGGTGCAGGGCATCGCGATCGGCGGCGAGTGGGGCGGCGCGATGCTGATGGTCGTCGAACACGCCGAGCACGCCCGTGGTACCCGGCGCGGCCTGTGGTCCAGCTTCACCCAGCTCGGCGCCCCGCTCGGATCCGTGCTGTCGGCCGGTGTGGTCACGCTCGTCGCCACGCTGCCGGACGACGACTTCCGCTCCTGGGGCTGGCGGGTGCCGTTCCTGCTGAGCATCGTGCTGCTGGCCGTCGGCCTGTTCGTGCGTCTGAAGGTCGCCGAGAGCCCGCTGTTCGCACAGGTCAGGAGGGAGCCGGTGGACCGGCCCCCGATCGTGGAGGTGCTGCGCCGCCCGAAGCCCGTGCTGTTGGCCGCCTGCGTGGGCATCGGCGCGTTCACCGCCCAGTCGCTGCTGACCAGCTTCATGATCTCCTACGCCGTCGACGAGGGATACACCCGACCGCAGGTGCTGACCGCGGTGACCGTCGCCTCCTGCGTGGCCCTCGTCGTCCTGCCCGCCGCCTCCGCCCTGTCGGACCGTGTCGGGCGCCGGCCCGTCGTCCTCGCCGGGGCCGTCGCCTCGGCGGCGCTCGCCTTCCCGGTGCTGGCCCTGGTCGACTCCGGCTCGCCCGGCCTGCTGATCCTCGCGCTGGCCCTGGGCCACGGCGTCGCCCAGTCGACGATGTACGGCCCTCTGGGCGCCCTGCTCACCGAGATGTTCGGCACCCGCGTCCGCTACACCGGCGCCTCCCTCGGCTACCAGGGGGCGACTCTGATCGGCGCCGGGTTCTCCCCGCTGATCGCGGGCAGCCTGCTGGCCTCCTTCGGCGGCGGCAGCACCCCGGTGTCGCTGCTGCTGTGCGCCGGCGCGGCCGTCACCGCGGTCACCGTGTGGCGGCTGCGCGAGACGCACACGGACGCCCTGGACTCCCCCACCGCCGCCCCCGCCCTGGAAGGAACCCCGCTTTGAGGATCCGCCTCGCCTTACTGACGACCGCCTGCCTGGCCCTGGCGGCGACCGCCCTGCCCGCGCAGGCCGCCGACGCCACCGACGCCCACTTGGAGGGCGAGCTGTCTTCCGGCGCGCTGTACGTGATGGACGTGCCCGCGTCCTGGAACGGCACGGTGCTGCTGTACAGCCACGGTTACGCCCCGGCCGGATCCCCCAAGCGGGCCCAGAACACTCCGAGTACGGCCGCCCGGGACAAGCTGCTGGCCGAGGGCTACGCCCTGATCGGCTCCTCGTACGCGACGAACGGCTGGGCGATCACCGAGGCGGTGCCCGACCAGCTCGCCACGCTGGACCTGTTCACGCAGAAGTTCGGCGCGGCCCGGCGGACGCTGGCCTGGGGCACCTCCTACGGCGGCTTCGTCACCAGCATGCTCGCCGAGCGGCACGCCGGCCGCTTCGACGGATCGCTGTCGATGTGCGGGCTGGTGCAGGGCGGGGTCGCCAACTGGAACAGCACCCTGGACCCGGTGTTCGCGCTGCGCACCCTCCTCGCCCCGGACTCCGGTGTGCGGCTCGCGGGGTTCGCCGACCAGGCCGAGGCCGTCGCCGCGGCCAAGGCGCTCACCTCGAAGGTCGACGCGGCCCAGCAGACCCCCGAGGGCCGGGCCCGGATCGCCCTGGCCGCCGCCCTGCACAACATCCCCGGCCACAACGACGCCTCGCAGACCGAGCCGGGCCCCGGCGACTGGAAGACCGCGCAGTCCAACCAGTACGCCGCGGTACGGGGCCTGCTCCAACGGCCCGCGTTCAGCTGGCGGCAGGAGGCCGAGAGCCGTGCGGGCGGCAACCCGTCCTGGAACACGGGCGTCGACTACCGCTCGATGCTCGTACGCTCCCCGCTGTACAAAGAGGTGACGGAGCTCTACAAGGAGGCGGGACTGTCCTTGCGCACGGACCTCTCGGCTCTGGGCCGGGCACCCCGGGTCTCCGCCGACCCGTCGGCGGTGCGGTGGATGCGCAACACCAGCGTGCTCTCCGGCCGCCTCGGCGACCCCCAGCTGAACATCCACACCACCGGTGACGCCCTGATCCCGGTGCAGTCGGAGAGCGCCTACCGACGGGCCGCCACCGCCTCGGGCGCCGCCGGGCTGCTCCGCCAGGCGTACGTGGACGCGCCGGGCCACTGCACCTTCACCCCGGGCGAGACACTGGCCGCCCTGCACACCCTGGAGCACCGCCTGGACACCGGCCGCTGGGACACCTCGCCGGGCGCCCTCAACTCCCGCGCGAGGGCGGCGGACCCGACGGCGGAACCCCGTTACCTCACATACCGCCCGGCCCCCTACCCCCGCCCCTACGACCTCGCCCACCCGGGAGACGCCCGGCCATGACCGCCCCCACCGCGCCCGGCCGGCTGCTGTCCGTGCTCGCGGCCTTCGACCACGAGCATCCGGCGCTGTGCCTGACGGACATCAGCCGGCGGGCCGGGCTGAGCCTGACCACCGCGCACCGGCTGGTGGGCGCGCTCACCGAATGGGGCGCCCTGGAGCGGGACGCGTCCGGCGTCTACCACGTCGGGCTGCGGTTGTGGGAACTCGCCGCGCTGGCCCCACGCGGCCTCGCGCTGCGGCAGATCGCGCTGCCGTATCTGGAGGACCTGTACGAGGCGACGCACGAGAACGTGCAGTTGGCCGTGCGGGACGGCCGGGACGTCGTCTACATCGAGTGGCTGTCGGGGCGGTCGGCGGTGGGTGTGCACATCCGCGTCGGCGCCCGCTGGCCCCTGCACGCCACCGGGGTCGGCCTCGCCCTGCTGGCCCACGGCGACCCGGTGTTCCAGAAGGAGTACTGCGCGGGCGAACTCGCCTCCTTCACCCCGTACACGATCACCGAACCGGAGCGGCTGCGGCGGGTCCTCGCCGAGGTGCGCAGGTCGGGTGTGGCGGTGAGCGACCGTCAAGTCACGGAGGACGCCCTGTCGGTGGCCGCGCCGGTGCGCTGCGCGGACGGCACGGTGACCGCCGCCGTGTCGATCGTGGTGCCCCACGCCGACGCCCAGGTGCCGGTGCTGGGACCGGCGGTGCGGGTGGCGGCGCGGGGGATCTCGCGGGCGCTGGGGTGGCAGCCCTGAGCGGTGCCTGGCTCGACGCGCGCCGCACACCCCTGGTTCAGACTTCCCGGGCCGGTGTCATGGCCCAGCGGATGGTCCGGGTCAGGGCCCGGCCCGTGGGGCGCACGGCGAGGTCCTCGACGACCGGGACCCGGGGCAGCCACAGCATGCCGCGCGCCCAGGGCGGCAGCAGGGTGACGGCGTTCACGGCCAGCCCGCCGTAGAAGGGCCGGACTGCCAGGGGCAGGGGAGGCTGGAACAGCAGGAAGCGGGCGGCCGCCCGGGCCTCGGGCGTGGCCCGCAGTTCGGGCCGGTAGGCCGTCAGGCACTCGGCCAGTTCGGTGCGGCTTCGCGGCGGGTCGACCGCGCCCAGCGCCTCGGCGACGCGCGCGGTGTCGGCGACGTAGGCGTCGTAGCCCGCGTCGTCCAGCGGCCGGGCCCCGTAGCGTTCGTGGGCGCGCAGGAAGCTGTCCGTCTCGGCCGCGTGCACCCAGCCGAGCAGATGGGGATCGGCCGCGTGGTACGGCACGCCCTCCGCCGTCGTGCCACGGATCCGTTCGTGGATGCCGCGTACGTGGTCGACCGCCTGCTGGGCGTCCGCGGCGGTGCCGTACGTCGTGACGGCCAGGAAGGTGCTGGTGCGCTGCAACCGGCCCCACGGGTCGCCGCGGAAGCCGGAGTGACCGGCGACCGCCGCCATGGCGAGGGGATGCAGCGACTGCAGGAGCAGCGCGGTCAGCCCGCCGATGAACATCGAGGCGTCGCCGTGGACCGCGCGGATCGGCCGGTCGGGACCGAACCAGCGCGGGCCGGGGGTGTGGTGGATGCGGGCACGGGTCGCGGGCCCGCCCGGGCCCGCGACGCGGCGGAACAGCGCCTGGCCCAGCTGTTCTCGGACTCCGGTCAGCACGGTCGGCCTCCCTTCCCCTGATGACCAGTGTCCGGCATGACCGCGCCGGTCCGGGCCTGGCCGGTCACCCCCTGTCAGGCCCCTCCCCCGGCCGCCGCGCGGTCGGCCCGGCCCCCGGCGCCGAGCGGCCCGGTGTAGCGGACGGGGCCCGAAGCCTCCAGGCGGGGCAGTGCGCGGCGCGCCACGCGCAGCACCACCGGGGGCATGGCCGGGCGTATGGGCTGGGCCAGCCGCAGCCACGCGGGGGCGTAGACGGCTGTACGCCGCCGCTCCATGCCTTCGACCAGGCGGGCGGCGACGACCTCCACGGGGTACACGCGGCGGGCCGGTGGCGGCATGTGCAGGCGCAGTTCCCGCAGGACCGCGTACCGGTCGGCGTCGCGGATCATGTCGGTGTCCGTCCAGTTGAGGTACGCGATGCCGACCCCGACCCCACGGTGCGCCACCTCCGCCCGCAGGGAGTGCGCGAAGGCCTCGACCCCCGCCTTGGAGGCGCAGTAGGCGCTCATCAGCGGTGCGGCGCCGATCGACGCCAGGGAGGCGACCTGGAGGAAGTAGCCCGCCGTGTCGAGCAGGTCAGGCAGGAACGCCCGGGCGGTCTGGGCGCTGCCGGTGAGATTGACGTCGACCACGCGACGCCAGGCCGCCGGGTCGGAGGCCAGCAGGGAACCGCCCTCGGCGATGCCGGCGTTCGCCACCACCGCCGACGGGCGGCCGAGACCGTCCCGCACGGTCTGCGCCGCGGCGTCCAGCGCTGCGAGGTCGGTGACGTCGGCTTCCAGGCCGAGTGCCGGGCCCGGCAGCGAGGCGGCCACCGCGTCCAGGGCGGCCTTCTCGTGGCCGAGGAGCGCCACCCGGGCGCCGCGCCGGGCCACCTCGCGGGCCAGGGCCGCGCCCACGCCGCGGGCGGCTCCGGTGACGACGATCGTGCGGTCGGCGAGCGGGCTGCTGCGCATGGGCTGCCCTTTCTTCCCGCGTCGGGCCCCTCTCCCGGAGGGGCGGGGTCAGCGTCTGGCTCCGGTGCGGTCGCGGCGGGCCAGGATCCGCTGGGCGCCGGCGAGGCCGGGGGCCCGGTGACGGCGCAGGGCGGCCCGGGCGGCGTTGGCTCCGGGCGCGCCGTGCACCCCGCCGCCCGGGTGGGCTCCGGAGGAGGCGAGGTACAGGCCCGGTACCGGCGTCTCCGGGCGGCCGGTGCCCGGCAGGGGCCGGAAGACGAGCTGCTGGTGCATGGCGGTGGTGCCGCCGTTGATGGCGCCGCCCGCGAGATTGCCGTCGAGCGCCTCCAGGGTCGGGGGCGCCAGGATGCGGCGGCCGCGGATCAGCGAGCGGAAGCCGGGCGCGAAGCGCTCCACCTGGCGTTCGACGCGGTCGGCCATGAGTTCCTGGTCCTTGGTGCCCCAGCGGCCGGTGATGCCCTCGTCGGCGGCGTCGGCGGCGATCTCGTGGGGGATGTGCGTGTAGGCCCAGGCGGATTCGGTGCCCTGCGGGGAACGGGAGGCGTCGGCGGTGGTCATCTGGCCGAAGATCACGAACGGCCGGTCCGGCACCTGCCGCATGGCGATCTGCGCGGCGAAGCGGGTGAGCTCGTCCATCCCGTCGGAGAGGTGCACGGTACCGGCCCGGGATGCCTGCTCGCTCTGCCAGGGCACCGGGCCGTCGAGCGCCCAGTCGACCTTGAACGTGGCGAAGTCCCACTGGAAGCGCCGCAGGTCGTCGAGGGTCTGCGCGGGCAGGTGCTCGGGCTCGACGAGTTCGCCGTACAGGAGGGGCACCGACACGTCCGCCAGCACCGCCCGGCGGGCCCGCACCGCGTCACCGGCCGCCGTGCGCACGCCGAGCGCCCGCCCGCCGCCGATGACGACCCGCTCGACGCGCTGCCCGCAGCGCACCCGTCCGCCCCGGGACTCCAGGCGGCGCACCAGGGCCGAGGTCAGCGCGCCGGAACCGCCGACCGGGACCGGGAAGCCGTAGCTCTGGCCCAGCATGGCCATCAGCCAGCCGAAGCCGCCACTGCCCGCCGACTCGGGCGCGAGGTCGGCGTGCAGGGCGTTGCCGGCCAGCAGCAGGCGCCCGCCCTGGCCGCGGAACTCCTCCTCGCCCAGGCGGCGCACCGGCAGGACCAGGGAGCGGGCCATGCGCAGTCCGCCCGCGGCCCGCAGCCGCAGCGCCAGCCGGGCGGTCGCGCGCACGGGCGGGAACGGGGTGAACAACGCGTCCAGGAGGTCGGGGCGCAGGCTCTCCCACACGTCGTGGAGCCGCTGCCAGGCGGCTCCGTCGCCCCGCTCGAAGGCGTCGAGGGACGCGGCGGTGGTGTCCACGTTCCGGTCCAGGACTGCGCAGCTGCCGTCGGTGAGGGGGTGGGCCACCACGCTGGGGGCGTGGCTCCAGCGCAGTCCGTGCTCCTCGGGGCGCAGCGCGGCCAGGACGGGCGAGGCGGCGGCGAGAGGGTAGAAGGAACTGAACAGGTCGTTGACGAACGCCGGGTCGACGCCCCGGTCGTGGCGCACGGCGCCGCCCGGTTCGGGCTGCTCCTCCAGCACCTCGACGTGCCACCCGGCGTCCGCGAGGACGTTGGCGGCGACCAGGCCGTTGGGGCCCGCGCCGATCACCACGGCGTCAGGCATGGTGGGCCCCGCCCGTGTCGGGACCGATGGTCACCTGGCCGAGGCCGCGGCGGGTTCCTCCCGGGACCTGTGCCTCCGCCTCGCACAGCCTGGCCAGCCGGGCCAGCATGGCACGGTGGCGCAGCTGGATCAGCGCCTCGAAACCGACGTTGTGCAACCGGCCGCCCGTGCCGCGCAGCGGATGCTCGTCCACGATCACCAGGCAGTGCTCGCCCCAGGGCCGCAGCTCGATCGCGATGCGTGCCGTGCCGAGCGGACCGGCGTGGGCCTCCAGCTCCAGCCGGGAACCTTCCTCGCAGTCGCGGACGGTCGTCTCGTTGTTGAGCCGCATCGGGCCGAGCCGGACCTCGTAGCGGATCGCCGCTCCGGTACGTGGCCACTGTCCGCGCACGGGGTGGGATCCGGAGGTGCCCACCACCCACTCGGCGTAGCGGTTGCCGTCGGCAAGGACGTCCCACACGGCGCCCGGGCCGACTCGGATCAGGTGATGGCGAACGGCCACGGATGCCTCCAGCTGCCTCGACCGGTAGTCCGTCGACCCCCGAGTGCCCCGGAACCTCTTGTTCAACAGCGCGGAGCCCGGCCCGGGGCCGGACCCTGCAGTCCCGTTCAAGGAGTGCACTCATGCTCAGCCCCGCACCAATCCCGGCTTTACCTCTTGACGGCCCAGACCGCGTGGAGCACATTGACGGCACTTTGAGAGCGCTCTCAAGCGTGCTCTCACCCCCGTCTCCCTTCCGAGAGGCATCCCCACATGAGCGACACCACCGGCACCTCCCCGAGACGGCGTCCGCTGCGGCGGGCGTTCGTCGCCGTGGTCAGCACCCTCGGGCTCGCGGCGGCCGCCACCATGGTCGCCAGCCCGTCCGCGAACGCCTCCGCGCCCCCACCCCCGTCGGGCTGGACGCAGCTGTTCGTGGACGACTTCAACGGCGCCGCCGGCTCCGGCGTCAACACCTCCGACTGGCAGTACGCGACCGGCAAGGGCTACCCGGGCGGCCCCGCGAACTGGGGCACCGGCGAGATCGAGACGATGACGAACAGCACGGACAACGTCTCGCTCGACGGCAACGGCAACCTGCGCATCACGCCCCGGCGGGACGCCGCCGGCAACTGGACCTCCGGGCGGATCGAGACCAACCGCACCGACTTCCGGCCTCCGGCCGGCGGCAAGCTCCGCGTCGAGTCGCGCATCCAGGTACCGAACGTCACCGGCGCCGCCGCCAAGGGTTACTGGCCTGCGTTCTGGATGCTGGGCGGCCCGTACCGCGGCAACTACTGGAACTGGCCGGCCGTGGGCGAGCTGGACATCATGGAGAACACCCAGGGCATGAACACGGTGTTCGCCACGATGCACTGCGGCACCTCCCCGGGCGGCCCCTGCAACGAGACCAGCGGCATCGGCGGTTCGACCACCTGTCAGGGCAGCTCCTGCCAGGCCGGCTTCCACACGTACCGGATGGAGTGGGACCGCTCGACGGGCGTCGAGGAGATCCGCTTCTACCTCGACGGCGTCAACTACCACACGGTGCGCGCGAATCAGGTCGACGCGACGACCTGGAAGAACGCCACCGACCACGGCTTCTTCGTCATCCTGAACGTCGCGATGGGGGGCGGCTTCCCCGACGCGTTCGGCGGTGGCCCCGACGCCGGAACGCAGCCGGGGCACGCGATGGTCGTCGACTACGTGCAGGTGCTGTCGTCCGGCGGCGGCACCACGCCCCCGCCGACCGGGAACCGCGACGCCTACTCCACCATCCAGGCCGAGTCCTACGACGGCCAGTCCGGCGTGCTCACCGAGACGACGGCCGACTCCGGCGGCGGGCAGAACGTCGGCGCGCTCGCGGGCGGCGACTGGCTGCACTTCAAGGGCGTGAACTTCGGCTCCTCGGCGGCCCGGCAGTTCAACGCCCGGGTCGCGAGCGGAGCGGCGGGCGGCGTCAGCGGACTGGTCGAGGTGCGGCTGGACAACCGGAGCAACCCGCCCGTCGGGAGCTTCGCGGTCGGCAGCACCGGGGGCTGGCAGTCGTGGCGGACCGTCCCGGCGAACATCAGCGCCGTGACGGGCACGCACGACGTGTATCTGACCTTCACCAGCGGTCAGCCGGCCGACTTCGTGAACGTCAACTGGTTCACCTTCGGGCACTGACGGCCCTCTGGCTCATCGGGAAGGGGGCTTCGCGCGCGCGTGGAGCCCCTTTTCGCGTCCTCAGCGCAACTCCGCGCGGAACGCCGCCGGGGTCTGCTCCGTGTGCTGGTGGAAGAACTTGGAGAAGTTCGCGGCGTCGGGGAAGCCGACCGCCGCGCCGACCCGGCCGATCGGCAGTTCCGTGTGGGCGAGGAGTCGTTTGGCCTCCAGGACCACCCGCTTGTCGATGAAGGCCTTGGGGGTGTCACCGGTCGCGGCGCGCACCGCCCGGACCAGCGTGCGGCGGGAGTAGCCGAGCGCGTCGGCGTAGGCGCTGACGCTGTGGTTGGTGGCGAAGTCCCGTTCGACGGCGTCCCGGAAGAGGGTGAACGTCGAGTCGGACCGCTGCCGCCGAGCCTCGGCCGAACTCGCCGCGAGGTGGGCGAGTCGCAGCAGGAACGCCGTCAGCGTGTGGCGCAGGACGGCGGTGTGCAGGCTCAGCGGGAGCGTGTCCGTGTCCTCGTACTCGCGCCGCAGCTGCGTCAGCGCGGCTTGCAGGGCGGCGAGTTGGGGCGGGTCGGGGCGCAGCAGCGGCGGCAGGTCGTAGCGGTAGAGGCCGGTGGCCTCGACGGTCGAGCGGGGCAGGAAGCCGGGCTGCATGGTCAGCACGGTTCCGCGGTACTCGCTGGTGGGCGAGAAGCGGTGGACCTGCCCCGGGCGGATCCACAGCAGGTCCCCGGCCGCGGCCTCGTGCTCGGTGAAGTCGACCATGTGCCGGACCGGGCCCGCGCCGAACAGCAGGACGATGTGGAAGTCGATGCGGTGCACGCGCTCCAGCGGTACGCCGGACGGCCAGGTGTCGCCCATCGGGGCGACCTGCATGCCGACGCCGCCGACGCTGAGCTCGACCGGGAAGGGGAACGTATCGATCCCGTCGCCGCCTTGGATGGTTCTGTCCGCCATGTCCGCCTCGTACCGCCCCATGTGCGTGCCCTGTTGCAGGTGGGTGTCCCACTTTCACCACAGGCTGGCACACGGCGACCTTCCGGCGTAAAAGTCAGACTTTTAGTTTTGAAGCGTCAGGCCCAGCACCTTCGCACCGATCGAGGACTTCTTGAAGATGAGCACGCAGACAGCGGACAGCTTCGAATGGACCGAACTCGACCGGCGTGCCGTCGACACCGCCCGTCTGCTGGCGGCGGACGCCGTCCAGCGGGTCGGCAACGGCCACCCCGGCACGGCGATGAGTCTGGCGCCGGCCGCCTACACGATCTTTCAGAAGGTGATGCGGCACGACCCCGCCGATCCGGAGTGGGCCGGCCGTGACCGCTTCGTCCTCTCCCCCGGCCACACCTCGCTGACCCTCTACACACAGCTCTACCTCGCGGGCTACGAGCTGGAGCTGGACGACCTGAAGGCGTTCCGCACGCACGGCTCCAAGACGCCCGGTCACCCCGAGTACGGGCACACCGCCGGTGTGGAGACCACCACCGGCCCGCTCGGCCAGGGCGTCGCGAACGCGGTCGGCATGGCCATGGCCGCCCGCTACGAGCGCGGCCTGTTCGACCCGGACACCCCCGAGGGCCACTCCCCGTTCGACCACACGATCTGGGCGATCGTCTCCGACGGCGACCTGCAGGAGGGCGTCTCCGCCGAGGCATCCTCGCTCGCCGGTCACCAGAAGCTCGGCAACCTGGTCTTCCTCTACGACGACAACCACATCTCCATCGAGGGCGACACCGCCACCGCGTTCTCCGAGGACGTGCTGAAGCGCTACGAGGCCTACGGCTGGCACGTGCAGCGGATCGAGCCGCGGGAGGACGGCGACGTCGACGTGCACGCGCTGTACGCGGCGCTGAGGGCGGCTCGGGCCGAGACGGAGCGCCCGTCGATCATCGCGATGCGCACGATCATCGCCTGGCCCGCCCCGAACGCGCGCAACACCGAGGCCTCCCACGGCTCGGCGCTCGGCGAGGACGAGGTCGCGGCCACCAAGCGACTCCTCGGCTTCGACCCGGAGCGGTCGTTCGAGGTGGCCGACGAGGTGCTGGCCCACACGCGCCTGGCCCTGGACCGGGGCGCCGAGGCGCACACCGCCTGGGACAAGCGGATCGCCGCCTGGCGGAGCGAGAACCCCGAGCGGGCCGCCACGTTCGACCGGGTCAGCAAGGGCGAGCTGCCCGAGGGCTGGGAGGACACCCTGCCGGTGTTCGAGCCGGGCAAGGCCGTCGCCACCCGCGCCGCCTCCGGCAAGGTCCTGCAGGCCCTCGGCCCGGTCGTCCCCGAGCTGTGGGGCGGCTCGGCCGACCTCGCCGGCTCGAACAACACCACCATCGACAAGACCAGCTCGTTCCTCCCCGAGGGCAACCCGCTCCCGGAGGCCGACCCCTACGGCCGCACCGTGCACTTCGGCATCCGCGAGTTCTCCATGGCCGCGGAGATGAACGGCATCGCCCTGCACGGCAACACCCGCGTCTACGGCGGCACGTTCCTGGTGTTCTCCGACTACATGCGCAACGCCGTGCGGATGTCGGCCCTGATGCAGCTGCCGGTGACGTACGTGTGGACGCACGACTCCATCGGCCTGGGCGAGGACGGCCCGACCCACCAGCCGGTGGAGCACCTGGCCGCACTGCGCGCGATCCCGGGCCTGAACGTCGTGCGCCCGGCCGACGCCAACGAGACCGCTGTCGTCTGGGCCGAGATCCTCAAGCGGCACGGCACCGCTCCGGCCCCGCACGGCCTCGCGCTCACCCGCCAGGGCGTGCCCACCTACGAGCCGGACCCGAACGCGGCACGCGGCGGTTACGTGAGGTTCGAGGCCGAGGGCGGGACGCCCCAGGTGATCATCGTCGCCACGGGTTCCGAGGTGCACGTCGCCGCCGGGGCGCGCGAGCACCTCCAGGCCGCCGGCGTGCCCACCCGCGTGGTGTCGATGCCGTCCGTGGAGTGGTTCGAGGAGCAGCCGCGTTCCTACCGCGACAGCGTCCTGCCGCCGTCCGTGAAGGCCCGGGTCGCCGTCGAGGCCGGGATCGGCCTGACCTGGTACCGGTTCGTGGGGGACGCCGGACGCATCGTCTCCCTGGAGCACTTCGGTGCCTCCGCCGACGCGAAGACCCTGTTCGCCGAGTACGGCTTCACCCCCGAGAACGTCGTCGCCGCCGCGCGGGAATCCCTCGCCGCCGCCCGTGGCTGATCCGACCGCCCGAAAGAAGATGATCACTGTGTCCGAAGCGACCGCGCACGCGGGAGCACTCAAGCGCCTGTCCGACGAGGGCGTGTCGATCTGGCTCGACGACCTGTCGCGCCGGCGCATCGAGTCCGGCAACCTGGCCGGGCTCGTCGCCACGAGGAACGTCGTCGGCGTCACCACCAATCCGTCCATCTTCCAGGCGGCCATCGGCTCCGGCGCGGGTTACGAGGAACAGCTCGCCGACCTGGCGGTGCGCGGTGTGACGGTCGACGAGGCCGTCCGGATGATGACGACCGCCGATGTCCGGGCCGCCGCCGACGTCCTGCGCCCGGTGTACGACGCCACCGGCGGCCGGGACGGCCGGGTCTCCATCGAGGTCGATCCGCGCCTGGCCCACGACACGCGGGCGACCGTCGCGGAGGCCCGGCAGCTGGCCTGGCTGGTGGACCGCCCCAACGTGATGATCAAGATTCCGGCGACGCGGGCGGGCCTGCCCGCGATCATGGAAGTCATCGGGGCGGGTATCAGTGTCAACGTGACGCTGATCTTCTCGCTGGAGCGGTACCGCGAGGTGATGGACGCCTATCTCGCGGGCCTGGAGAAGGCGCAGGCGGCCGGCCACGACCTGTCCGCGATTCACTCGGTCGCCTCGTTCTTCGTCTCCCGTGTGGACGCCGAGATCGACAAGCGGCTGACGCTGCTGGGCACCCGGGAGGCGCTCGCCCTGAAGGGCCGGGCCGCCCTGGCCAACGCGCGGCTCGCCTACGAGGCGTACGAGCAGGTCTTCGCCGGGGCGCGCTGGCAGGCGCTGGGCGGGGCGCGCGCCAACCGGCAGCGCCCCCTTTGGGCCTCCACCGGTGTGAAGGACCCGGCCTACAAGGACACCCTGTACGTGGACGAGCTGGTCGCCCCCGGCACCGTCAACACCATGCCGGAGGCCACGCTGAACGCCGTCGCCGACCACGGCGACGTCCAGGGCGACACCGTCTCCGGCGGTTACGCCCAGGCGCGCGCGGACCTGGCGGCCGTCGAACGGCTCGGCATTGCATACGACGAGGTGGTGCGGCAACTGGAGGACGAGGGCGTGGCCAAGTTCGAGGTGGCCTGGCAGGAGCTGCTGGACGCGGTCACCAAGTCCTTGAACAGCAAGGGAGTTGACGCGGTATGAGCGAGGGCATCGAGGGCATCCCCCAGACGGCCGAACAGGAGACGAAGGGGACCAAGGAGGAGAAGGAGGCCCTGGCCGCGCAGGAGGCGGCGGGGGTCGAGCAGAGCGGGGTGAGCGGTCACGCCCCCCGCACGGAGATCGCCGACACCCACTTCGAGAATCCCCTGCGCGACGCACGCGACCGCCGTCTGCCGAAGATCGCGGGGCCCTCCGGGCTCGTCATCTTCGGCGTCACCGGCGACCTGTCCCGCAAGAAGCTGATGCCGGCCGTGTACGACCTGGCCAACCGCGGTCTGCTGCCACCGGGCTTCTCCCTGGTGGGCTTCGCCCGCAGGGACTGGGAGGACCAGGACTTCGCGCAGGTGGTGCACGACGCGGTCCGTGAGCACGCCCGGACCCCGTTCCGCGAGGAGGTCTGGCAGCAGCTCGCCGAGGGCATGCGGTTCATCCCCGGCGACTTCGACGACGACACGGCGTTCAAGCAGCTGCGCTCCGCGGTCGAGGAGCTGGACGCCTCCCGGGGCACCAGTGGCAACTACGCCTTCTACCTCTCGGTGCCGCCGAAGTTCTTCCCGAAGGTCGTCCAGCAGCTGAAGAAGCACAAGCTGGCGAGCGCCCCCGAGGGCTCCTGGCGCCGCGCGGTCATCGAGAAGCCGTTCGGGCACGACCTGACCTCGGCCGAGGAGCTCAACCGCATCGTGCACGACGTGTTCGATCCGGAACAGGTCTTCCGCATCGACCACTACCTCGGCAAGGAGACCGTCCAGAACCTCCTGGCGCTGCGCTTCGCCAATCAGATGTTCGAGCCGATCTGGAACCGGTCGTACGTCGACCACGTGCAGATCACCATGGCTGAGGACATCGGCATCGGTGGCCGGGCCGGGTACTACGACGGCATCGGCGCCGCCCGTGACGTCATCCAGAACCATCTGCTCCAGCTGATGGCGCTCACCGCGATGGAGGAACCGGCCGCCTTCGACGCCCCTTCGCTGCTCACCGAGAAGCTGAAGGTCCTCAAGGCGGTGCGGCTCCCGCAGGACCTGGGGGCGAACACCGTGCGCGGGCAGTACGCGGCGGCCTGGCAGGGCGGCGCGAAGGTACGCGGCTATCTGGAGGAGGACGGCATCGACGCCTCCTCCACGACCGACACCTACGCCGCGATCAAGCTCCAGGTGGACAACCGCCGCTGGGCCGGCGTCCCGTTCTACCTGCGCACCGGCAAGCGGCTGGGCCGCCGGGTGACGGAGATCGCGGTCGTCTTCCAGCGGGCCCCGCACTCCCCCTTCGACTCCACGGCCACCGAGGAACTGGGCTCCAACGCGATCGTCATCCGCGTCCAGCCGGACGAGGGCATGACGGTCCGCTTCGGCTCGAAGGTGCCCGGGACGTCGATGGAGATCCGGGACGTCACGATGGACTTCGCCTACGGCGAGTCGTTCACCGAATCGAGCCCCGAGGCGTACGAACGGCTGATCCTTGACGTGCTCCTGGGCGACGCCAACCTGTTCCCCCGTCACCAGGAAGTGGAAGAGTCCTGGAAGATCCTCGACCCGATCGAGCAGTACTGGGCCACGCACGGCAGGCCCGCGCAGTACGCCTCGGGCAGCTGGGGACCCGAGGAAGCCGACGAGATGCTCGCACGAGACGGACGGAGCTGGCGCAGGCCATGAAGATCGACCTGACCGACACCACGGCAAGCAAGATCAACAAGGCGTTGGTGCAGGGCCGCCGCGCCATCGGCACGCCCGCCGTGGGCATGGTCCTGACGATGGTGATCGTCACGGACGAGGAGAACGCCTACGACGCGATCAAGGCGGCCGAGGAGGCCTCGCACGAGCACCCCTCGCGCACTCTGGTCGTCATCAAGCGGCACGCCCGCACCCCGCGCGACCGCCAGTCCTCCCGGCTGGACGCCGAGGTCCGGGTGGGCGCCGACGCGGGTACCGGCGAGACCGTGATCCTCAGGACCTACGGCGAGGTGTCCGACCACGCCGACTCGGTGGTGCTGCCGCTGCTGCTGCCGGACGCGCCGGTGGTGGTGTGGTGGCCGGTGGACGCCCCCGAGGTGCCCTCGAAGGACCCGCTCGGCGCGCTGGCCCAGCGGCGGATCACCGACCTGTACGCCGTCGAGAACCCGCTGGAGACGCTGCAGGCCCGGGTCCGCGCCTACGCCCCCGGTGACACCGACCTCGCCTGGACCCGGCTGACGCCCTGGCGTTCGATGCTGGCGGCGGCACTGGACCAGGCCCGGGCGCGGATCGTCTCCGCGGCGGTGGAGGCCGAGGCCGAGAACCCGGCCGCCGAGCTGCTGGCCCGCTGGCTGGAGGCGCGACTGCACGTCCGGGTCGACCGCGTGGTCACCGCCGGGCCGGTCGTGACCGCCGTGCGCCTGGGCACCGAGAACGGCGAGATCGTCATCGACCGCCCCGAGGGACCGCTGGCCACGCTGACCCTGCCGGGCCAGCCGCCGCGCACCCTCGCGCTCAAGGTCCGTGCGACCTCCGAACTGATCGCCGAGGAGCTGCGGCGCCTCGACGCGGACGAGATGTACGCCATCGCCCTGAACGGCGAGGCGACCGAGGAGACCCCTGCTCATGTCTGACTCCCCCTCCCACTCCCCCAGGCTCACCCGGCGCCCCGAGTGGACCGCCCTGGAGGACCACCGCACGGACGCCGTGCCGCAGCCGGACCTGCGCGAGCTGTTCGCCGCGGACCCGGGGCGTGCCGAGCGCTACGTCGTGCACGTGGGCGATCTGCGCATCGACTACTCCAAGAACCTGGTCACCGACGAGACGCTGGCCCTGCTGCAGGAGCTGGCCACGGCCACCGACGTGTTCGGGCTGCGTGACGCCATGTTCAGTGGCGAGAAGATCAACGTCACCGAGAACCGGGCCGTGCTGCACACCGCGCTGCGCGCCCCGCGGGACGCGGTGATCGAGGTCGACGGCGAGAACGTCGTCCCGGCAGTGCACGCCGTGCTCGACAAGATGGCCGGCTTCGCGAACCGGGTGCGCTCCGGGGAGTGGACCGGGCACACCGGCAAGCGGATCCGGAACGTCGTCAACATCGGCATCGGCGGCTCGGACCTCGGTCCGGCCATGGCCTACGAGGCGCTGCGGCCGTTCACCGCGCGGGACCTGACGTTCCGCTTCGTGTCGAACGTGGACGGCTCCGATCTGCACGAGGCGGTGCGCGACCTGGACCCGGCGGAGACGCTGTTCATCGTCGCGTCCAAGACGTTCACCACGATCGAGACGATCACGAACGCGACCTCGGCCCGCTCCTGGCTGCTGGAGGGTCTCGGGGGCGACGAAAAGGCGGTGGCGAAGCACTTCGTCGCGCTGTCGACCAACGCCGAGAAGGTCGCCGACTTCGGTATCGACGTCGACAACATGTTCGAGTTCTGGGACTGGGTCGGCGGCCGCTACTCGTACGACTCCGCGATCGGCCTGTCCCTGATGATCGCGATCGGCCCGGACCGCTTCCGGGAGATGCTCGACGGCTTCCGCATCGTCGACGAGCACTTCCGCAACGCCCCCGCCGAGGCCAACGCCCCGCTGCTGCTGGGCCTGCTGGGCATCTGGTACGGCAACTTCCACGACGCCCAGTCGCACGCGGTGCTGCCCTACAGCCACTACCTGTCGAAGTTCACCGCCTACCTCCAGCAACTCGACATGGAGTCCAACGGCAAGTCGGTGGACCGCGACGGGAAGCCGGTGGAGTGGCAGACCGGTCCGGTGGTGTGGGGCACGCCCGGCACCAACGGGCAGCACGCCTACTACCAGCTCATCCACCAGGGCACCAAGCTCATCCCCGCCGACCTGATCGGCTTCGCCCGTCCCGTCGCCGAGCTGAGCGACGAACTCAAGGCGCAGCACGACCTGCTGATGGCCAACCTGTTCGCGCAGGGGCAGGCGCTCGCCTTCGGCAAGACCGCCGAGGAGGTCCGCGCGGAGGGCGTGCCCGAGGAGCAGGTGCCACACCGCACCTTCCGGGGCAACCACCCGACCACGACGATCCTGGCCACCGAACTGACCCCGTCGGTCCTCGGCCAGCTGATCGCCCTGTACGAGCACAAGGTGTTCGTGCAGGGCGCCGTCTGGAACATCGACTCCTTCGACCAGTGGGGCGTCGAACTCGGCAAGGTGCTCGCCAAACGCGTCGAGCCCGCCCTGACCGAGGGCGCTGACGTCCCCGGTCTCGACCCGTCCACGGCCGCCCTGGTGGCCGCCTACCGCAAACTTCGGGAAGTGAGCTGACATGCAGATCGGTCTTGTGGGTCTCGGCAAGATGGGCGGCAACATGCGCGAGCGCCTGCGCAACGCCGGCCACACCGTCATCGGCTACGACACCAATCCCGAGAAGTCGGACGCCGACAGCCTCGCCGACCTCGTCAACCAGCTGGAAGCGCCCCGCACGGTCTGGGTCATGGTCCCGGCCGGCGGGCCCACCCAGCGCGTCATCGACCAGCTCGCGGGCCTCCTGAAGCCCTACGACACGGTGGTCGACGGCGGCAACTCCCGCTGGACGGACGACGAGAGGCACGCCGAGGAGCTGGGCAAGCGCGGCATCGGCTTCGTCGACGCGGGCGTCTCCGGCGGCGTGTGGGGCCTGAAGAACGGCTACGCCCTGATGGTCGGCGGCGAGAAGGAGACCGTCGACCGGCTGCTGCCGATCTTCGAGGCGCTCAAGCCGGAGGGCCCGTACGGCTACGTCCACGCGGGCAAGGTCGGTGCCGGGCACTTCGCGAAGATGGTCCACAACGGCATCGAGTACGCGATGATGCAGGCCTACGCCGAGGGCTGGGAGCTGCTGGAGGCCGTGGACTCGGTGGACAACGTCCGCGAGGTCTTCCGCTCCTGGCAACAGGGCACCGTCATCCGCTCCTGGCTGCTCGACCTGGCGGTGGACGCCCTGGACGAGGACGAGCACCTGGAGGAGCTGAGGGGCTACGCCCAGGACTCCGGTGAGGGGCGCTGGACGGTGGAGGCCGCGATCGACAACTCCGTGCCGCTGCCCGCGATCACCGCCTCCCTCTTCTCCCGGTTCGCCTCCCGGCAGGACGACTCGCCCCAGATGAAGATGATCGCGGCACTGCGCAACCAGTTCGGCGGCCACGCCGTCGAGTCCGCGAAGAAGGCGTAGGACGTGGGTGATCTGCTGCTGGTCCGCCACGGCGAGACGGAGTGGAGCCGGAGCGGACAGCACACCAGCTTCACCGACCTGCCCCTCACCCCACACGGTGAGGAGCAGGCCGCCTCGCTCGCCCCGCTCCTCGCGGGCCGCTCCTTCGCGCTGGTCCTCACCAGTCCGCTCGGCCGCGCGGTGCGCACCGCCGAACTCGCGGGCCTGACCGGGACCGTGCGGGACGCGGACCTGCACGAGTGGCACTACGGCGCCTACGAGGGCGTCACCACCGACGAGATACACCGCACCCGCCCCGACTGGGACCTGTGGACCGACGGGGGCCCGCCCGGCCCGGACGGCGAGCCGGGCGAGTCCCCCGAGGAGGTCGGCGAACGGGCCGACCGGGTACTGACACGGGCGGAGAAGTCGCTGCCCGGCGGCGATGTGATGCTCGTGGCGCACGGCCACTTCCTCCGCGTGCTGACGGCCCGTCGGCTGGGTCTGTCCCCGGCGGAGGGACGGCTGTTCCGGCTGGAGACCGGCACGGTGTGCCGACTGTCGACCGAGCACGGCCGGCCCGTGATCGCGGAGTGGAACACCCGGGCGTAACGAGCCCCGGCCGGAGGTGAGTTGACACCTCCGGCCGGGCACGTCAGAGTCCCGGCTGATGGAGATCGACGACATGACACCCGCCGAGGAGCGGGTGTGGCGCGCCTTTCCGCGGGGGCGGGACGTGGACTTCCGGGGCCCGGCGGAGGAGGGCGCCGCCGAGGGCGCGCACTGGGGACCCGAACGGACCGTACGGGCGGCCGTGGTGCGGGCACTTCTGCTGAGCGCGCCGCAGGAGGACGGGGAGACCGCAGCCCTCAGGCTGGCCGGCGCGCGGATCACCGGGGAACTGCTGCTCCAGTACGCCGACGTCGACCACGCCGTGCGCCTCAGCGACTGCTTCTTCGAGGACACACCCGTGCTGTACGCGGCGCGACTGCGACAGCTGAACCTGCGCGGTTCCGTCCTGCCCGCCCTGAGCGCCGAGACCCTGCGCGTGGACGGCGTCCTGCGCCTGTCGGACTGCCGGTTCGGCGGTCCCGTGCGGCTCGGCGGGGCGCAGATCTCCGGCGCGCTGTTCATGGACGGGGCCGACATCGGCGAGCCGCCCGCCGGTCAGCCGGCGCTCCAGCTCAACCATGTGACCATCGGGGACGGCCTGTCGGCGCCGGGGCTGCGCACGCGCGGTGAGGTACGGCTGTCGGGCGCGTCGGTCGCCGGCACGATCGACCTCAACGAGGCGCGACTGCGGGTCGGCGCGGGCGAGGTCGCACTGGACGCCGAGACTCTCACGGTGGAGGGTGACGCCAGGCTGCGCGAAGCGGACGTGCTGGGCTGGATCGGCCTGCGCGGCGCCCACATAGCGGGCCGTCTCGACCTGTCGCACGCAACGCTGGCGAATCCGGGAGACGCGGCGCTGCGGGCCAGCAGCTGCACCATCGGTGAACTCTGGCTGCGCAAGGGGCCTCGTATGGAGGGCACCCTCAACCTGCGCCGCGCCCAGATGGACGTGCTGTTCCTGGAGCCGGAGGTGGTGCCCGACGAGGTCCTGCTCAACAGTCTCGTCTACACCTCCCTCACCCCCCACGAGCCCGCCGAGCGGCGGCTGGCGATGCTGGAGCGGGACGGCGAGGGCTATGTCCCGCACGCCTACGAGCAGTTGACCGCCGCCTACCGCAGGATCGGCGACGATCCCGCGGCCCGCCTCGTCCAGCTCGCCAAGCAGCGCCGCAGGCGCGCCACCCTGCCCTGGTACGGCCGGCTGTGGGGTCATGTGCAGGACGCCACCGTCGGCTACGGCTTCCGCCCCCTGCGGGCCGCCGGCTGGCTGGTGTCGCTGCTGATGATCGGCTCCCTCGTCTACGCGCTGCACCATCCCGCGCCGCTGAAGCCGGACGAGGCACCGCAGTTCAACCCGGTCTTCTACACCCTCGACCTGCTGCTGCCGGTGATCTCCTTCGGGCAGGAGGCCGCGTTCGCCCCCACCGACGGCTACCAGTGGCTCTCCTACGCCCTCGTGCTCACGGGCTGGATCCTCGCCACCACCGTCGTCACCGGCATCACCCGGACCGTCAGCCGCCAGTGAGCGCCCGCGCCGTGTGCTGCGCGGCCAGCCGCACCGGGGCGTTGGCGGCGCCGTAGCCCCGGTAGCCGCCCTCACCGCCGTCACCGCCGTCACCGCCGTCACCGCCGTCACGCTGGACCAGTTCGAAGAAGACCCGTCCCACGGTGCGGGTGTAGCAGTGGCGGAAGACGCCGTGGGCGTCGCGGTCGTAGAGGATGCCGAGGTCGCGGTAGGTCTCCAGCTCGCCGTCGGCGAACTCGAAGCGGGCGGCGAGGTCGTCGTGGTAGTTCGCGGGGACCGGCAGCAGACTGCCGCCCGCGTCCCGGAAGCGGCGGGCCGCGGCGACCACGTCATCGGTGACCAGGGCGATGTGCTGGGCGTGGACGGTGTCGTCGGTGGGCGCGGCGCCGACGGTGAGGGCGATCCGGACACCGCCGTCGGCGTTGGTGACGGCACGGCTGCGCAGCAGACCGTAGGGGTCGGCGACGTCCACGCTCTCCTGGGCGTGCAGGCCGAGCACGCCTCGGTGGAAGAGGGCCGCCTCGTCGAAGTGGTGCCAGGGCTGGGTGAGGGCGAGGTGGTCGATGCCCAGGAGGCCCGCCTGCGCCGGGGGCACGCCCGTGCCGGCGAAGTCGGCCCGCCAGTCGGGCAGGTCCGGGCGGCCGGTGGCGCAGAAGAACAGCTCCGTGCCGTCGGGGGCGGCGACGGCGTCCAGTGGGGCGTCCTGCGGTGCGCGGCGGCGGGGCAGGACGGGAGCCAGCAGCGCCTCGGCACGCCGGGCCGCTGCGGCCGGGTCCGGTGACTCCAGCCCGATCGCGGCGAGCCGGGTGCCGTCGCGGCGGGCGGCCGGGCCGGTGTTGACGAGGATCCGGGCGTCCCCCTGCTCCCACAGGGCGACGGGCTTGCCGCGGTGCCGTGCGGTGCGGGTGAAGCCCAGGGCCCCGAGCAGGTCGGCCAGGGGTTCGGCATCGGGCGTGACCAGCTCGGCGAAGGCGACGCCGGTGGGGACGACCGGGTCGGGCAGGGGTGTCTTGCCCACCGCCTCCTGGAGAAGCAGCAGGGAGCGCCGGGCGTCGACGGCGGTCGGGCCGGCCTCGGCCTGCCGGAACACGTCGTTGAAGACCTCCAGGGACAGCGGGCCGTCGTAGCCGGTGGCCAGCACGTGCCGGAGCAGCCCCTCGATGTCGAAGCCGCCCTGGCCGGGGAAGCAGCGGTAGTGGCGGCTCCACTGCAGGACGTCCATGGCGAGCAGCGGCGCGTCGGCGAGCTGGAGGAAGAAGATCTTCTCGCCGGGGATCGCCGCGATGCCTTCGAGGTCCTCGGGGCTGGAGCCGCGCGAGAGGATGTGGAAGCTGTCCAAGCAGGTGCCGAGCGCCGGGTGCCCGGCCGTCTCGACGATGCGCCAGGCGTGGTCGTAGGTGCTGACGTGCCGCCCCCACGCGAGCGCCTCGTAGGCCACCCGGATGCCGGACTCCCGCGCCAGGTCGGCGAGGCGGGCGAGCTGCTCGGCGGCGAGGGCGTCGTCGTCCACCGCCTGCGGGGAGACGCTGGAGCAGACAAGGACCGTGTCGGCGCCGAGCCGGCGCATCAGCTCGAACTTGTGCCGGGCCCGCCGCAGGTTGCGGGCGAACTCGGTCTCGGGGACGGCCTCGATGTCCCGCATCGGCTGGTAGAGGTCGATCCGCAGACCGAGGTCGGCGCAGCGGGCGCGGACGTCCTCGGGGGTGAGGGGGCTGGCCAGCAGGTCGTTCTCGAAGAGCTCCACCCCGTCGAAGCCGGCCCGGGCCGCGGCGTCGAGTTTCTCGGTGAGGGAGCCGCTGAGGGAGACGGTGGCGATGGACGTACGCAACGGCGGTACCTCTCTCTAGTTCGAGGCCCCGACGGCCCCGGCCAGTTCGGTCAGGTCCGCCAGCATCCGCGCGGCGTCGGGTTCCCGGCCGGTGAACAGGCGGAACGCGTCGGCGGCCTGGAAGGCGGCCATGCCCCCGCCGTCGAGGGTGGCGCAGCCCAGGGTGCGGGCGGTGCGCAGCAGCTCGGTGACCAGCGGGCGGTACACCACTTCGGCCACCCACAGCCCGCGGTGGAGCAGCTCGGCGGGCAGGGGCAGGCCGGGGTGGGCGGCCATGCCGGTGGGGGTGGCGTGGACGATGCCGTCGGCGTGCGCGAGCAGTCCGGCCTGCCGGTCGGGCGGCGCGGCGGCCGCACGGCGGTCCCCGAAGGCGCGGTTCAGGGACCCGGCCAGCGCCGCGGCCCGCTCGGGCAGGGCGTCGACGACGGTGATCCGCCCGGCGCCGAGGGTGAGCAGGGCGTGGGCGACGGCCGCCCCCGCACCGCCGGCGCCCAGCTGCACGACCCTCTCCAGCGGCGCGTCCGGCAGACCGCGCGCGAACGACGCGGCGAAGCCGGTGACGTCCGTGTTGTGGCCGACCGCGCGGCCGTCCTCGAAGACGACGGTGTTGACCGCGCCCAGCGCCTCGGCCTGCGGGGCGAGCGCGTCCAGGTGCTCGATGACGAGCTGCTTGCAGGGGTGCGTGATGTTGAGCCCGTCGAAGCCCAGGTCGCGGGCGGCCCGCAGCAGATCGCCCACCGCCTCGGGCGGCACCCCGAGGGTGTCGATGTCGATCGGCCGGTAGACCAGGCGCAGGCCCTGCCGGCCGGCCTCCCGCTCGTGCAGGGCCGGACTGAGCGACGGGCCGATGCCGGAACCGATCAGCCCGACGAGATACGACCTGTGGGGCACGCGCGCCTCCTGAGGGCTCACTAATGTACGAACCAGTACGGTAGCTATATCAGCCGGGGACGAGCCCGGGAAGACCCCCGCGGCCGGACGGGCCCCTGCTTCTAGAATCACCGGCACCGGCCCCCGAGCCCGAAGGAACCCGATGACCAGCGTCGAAGAACCGGCACGACCCGGCGAGCGCATCCGTGACGCCGCCCGCACCCGGGCCGAGATCCTCGACGTCGCCACCCAGGAGTTCGCGCGGGCCGGCTACGACGGGGCCCGGGTCGACGAGATCGCCGCCCGCACCCGCACCACCAAGCGGATGATCTACTACTACTTCGGCGGCAAGGAACAGCTGTTCACGGCCGTGCTGGAGCGCGCGTACGGCGTGATCCGGGAGGCCGAGCAGGAGCTCGACGTCGACCACCTGGACCCGGTGGCGGCGATCCGGCGGCTGGCCGAGCTGACCTTCGACCACCATGAGCAGCACCCGGACTTCATCCGGCTGGTCAGCATCGAGAACATCCACGAGGCCCACCACATCGCCGGCTCCGAGAAGCTCGGGAAGATCGGCTCCCCCGCCCTGGACGTGATCCGCCGGATCCTGGCGTCCGGCCAGGAGTCCGGCCTGTTCACGGCGGACGTCGACGCCGTCGACCTGCACGCGATGATCTCCTCCTTCTGCTTCTTCCGGGTCTCCAACCGGCACACCTTCGGTGCGCTGTTCGGCCGCGACCTGCTCGACGGGGCGCAGCGGGCGCACTACCGGGCGATGCTGGGCGACATGGTGATCGCGTACCTGACAGCGGAGCGCTCGGCGGACTGAACGCCCGGCGCACCACCCCTTGACACCGGCGGCCCACGGGCGCAGCATCTCTGGCCATCCCCTACTAACTACCCAGTGGGTTAATTAGCCGCGATCCGGCACGCCCCCATCCGATCGCCGTCTTCGCCCTCCGCCTCTGACGGAGCCCCCAAGGAGCCGCCGTGTCCGTCCCCGCCATGCCCTCAGGGTCCGCCGCCCCGCCCGGTCAGCCCAGGAAAGCCGCGACCGCCGCCTGGATCGGCAGCGCCCTGGAGTACTACGACTTCTTCATCTACGGCAGCGCCGCCGCGCTGATCTTCCCCGAGGTGTTCTTCGACGAGTCCGACCCGGCCACGGCGACCCTGCTGTCGCTGGCCACGTTCGGTGTCGCGTACGCGGCCCGCCCGGTCGGCGCGCTGGTGCTCGGGCACTTCGGTGACCGGGTCGGCCGTAAGAAGATCATGGTCTTCACGCTGATGCTGATGGGCCTGTCGACGTTCCTCATCGGCTGTCTGCCGACCCGCGACCAGGTCGGCGGACTCGCTCCGGTCCTGCTGGTGCTGTGCCGGGTGCTCCAGGGCATCTCGGCCGCCGGTGAGCAGGCCAGCGCCAACTCCATGACGCTGGAACACGCGCCGCCGGGCCGGCGCGGCTTCTTCACCAGCTTCACCCTCAGCGGCACCCAGGGCGGCCAGTTGCTGGCCACGCTGGTCTTCATCCCCGTCGCCGCGCTGCCCGAGGACCAGCTGCTGTCGTGGGGCTGGCGGCTGCCGTTCTGGCTGAGCGTCGCGGTCGCCGTCGTCGGCTGGGTCATCCGCCGCAGGCTGGACGAGACACCGGCCTTCGCCCGGCAGGCCGCCGAGGCGGGTGTGGTCAAGCTGCCCCTGGTGATCCTGCTCCGCGAGCACTGGGCGGACGTGCTGCGGGTGATCGCGGGCGCGCTGATCGCCTCGGTCAGCACGATCTTCACGGTGTGGGCGCTGGCGTACGCCACGAGCGACGCGGTCGGCATGTCGCGTACGGCCATGCTGTGGGTGGGCGCGCTGGCGAATGTCGTCGCGCTCGCCGCGATCCCGCTGTGGGCGACGCTGTCCGACCGGATCGGGCGCCGCCCGGTGTTCCTGATCGGCGCGGCCGGCAGCGCGGTGACGATGTTTCTGTACCTGTGGGCGGTCTCCACGGGCTCCTACCCGCTGACCCTCCTGACGGGCGTCATCTGCTTCGGCGTGGTCTACAGCGCCGCGAACGGCGTGTGGCCCGCCTTCTACGGCGAGATGTTCACGACCCGGGTCCGGCTGTCCGGCGTGGCCATCGGAACGCAGATCGGTTTCGCGGCGGCCGGGTTCGCGGTGACGTTCGCGGCGCGGATCGCCGGGCCCGGGGGCGACGACTGGGCGGCGGTGGCGCTGTTCACGGCGGCGTTGTGCGTGCCGCCGGTGATCGCCGCGCTGTCGGCGCGGGAGACCCACCGGGTCCCTGCGGAGTCGCTGGGGGAACGGGCCGGGCTCCGGGCAGCGCAGCCGGAGAAGGTGACGGCCTGAGGGCGGGTGCGGGTGCCCGTGACGCCCCGCTCCCCGCGCGCTGCGGGGAACGGGGCGTCGAGGACGTGCGTGCGGTGCGCGGGGGCTGGTCGCGCAGTTCCCCGCGCCCCCTGAGGGGACTCCTCCGGGCCTCGACCCCTCCGGTCCCTCGCTCACCTGTTCTGACGCGATCATGAACCGATCCTGCACCGCGATGGGTGTCTGATGCGGTCCGGGCGGGGTATGCCGGATCTCATCTCGACCAGTGCGACGGGAGACGAGCCATGGCACAGCTGCGACAAGAGGTCGATCCGGGTGAGGCCGGGCTGGATCCGCAGGTGCTGGGCCGGCTGGACCGGACCTTCGCCCGGCTGGTCGACGAGGGGCGTCTGCCGGGCTTCCTCGTGTCCGTCGCCCGGGCCGGACGCGTGGCCCACCTCACGACACACGGGCTGCGCGACGTCGCGGCCGGGCTGCCGGTCGAGCCCGACACGCTGTGGCGGGTGTACTCCATGACGAAGCCGGTCGCCGCCGTCGCCGCGCTGCTGCTGGTGGAGGAGGGCCGGCTGTCGCTGGACGACCCGGTCGCCGACCACCTGCCCGCCTTCGCCGAACCGCGGGTCTACGTCGCGGGCGAAGGCGCGGAGGTCGAGACCCGCCCCGCCGACGGCCCGATACTCGTCCGGCATCTGATGACCCACACCTCGGGTCTGACCTTCGGCTTCTACCGCACCCATCCCGTCGACGCCCTGTACCGCGACGCAGGCCTGGAGTCGTCGGTGCCGCCGGGCGCGGACCTGGCCGAGACCATTGAGGTGTACGCGAGTCTGCCCCTGCAGTTCGAGCCGGGCACCGAGTGGAACTACTCGGTGGCCAGCAACGTCTTGGGCCGCATCATCGAGGTCGTGTCCGGGCAGCCGCTCGACGTGTTCTGCGCGGAGCGGATCTTCGGGCCGCTCGGCATGACGGACGCGGGCTTCCACGTCACGGACGCCCAGGCGCCCCGGCTCTCGGAGATGTACGGGGAGAAGGAGGGCGGCGGCATCGAGCCGATCGCCGGGCTGCCGCTGCGCGGCCGGCCGCGGTTCCTGTCGGGCAGCGGCGGCATGGTGTGCTCGGCCCACGACTACCACCGCTTCATGGAACTGCTGCGCCGCCGGGGCGAACTCGACGGCGTGCGGCTGCTCGACCCGAGCACCGTGGAGCTGATGACCCGCAACCACCTGCCCGGCGGCACCGACCTGCGGGCCTTCGGCAGCCGCCCCGCCCACGACGAGCCCGGCAACGAGGGGCTCGGCTTCGGCCTCAACTGCTCCGTGGTGATCGACCCGTCCCGGACCCTGGTCCCGTCCGGGCGCGGCGCCTTCGGCTGGAGCGGCGTGGCCACGACGACGTTCTGGGTCGACCCGGGCCGCGACCTGACGGTGCAGTTCATGACGCAGGTGCGGCCCCGGACCTCCCACACGGTCTTCAAGGACCTCAAGCGGCTCATCCACGAGGCCCTGTCGGACCGTTGACCGCTACTGGTCGACGCGCAGGGTGAAGTCCACGCCGTTCCGGGCGAGTTCACCCAGCCACTGCTCGGACCGGTCGGCCGTCTCCGCTGCGCGGTTCAGGCCGGGCGGGAGGGAGCCGTCCAGGACGTGGCGGACGCCGAGGGCGAGGGTCCGGGAGACGCAGCGGGCCATCGCGCTCTCCTCGGCATCGCCCACCAGGTCGAGGAGATAACCGCCCTTCCACCTGCGCCCCGACTCGGCGCGCACGTCCAGCGACACGGCCAGGACCACCCGGTCGCGGTCGTCGTCCGTGGTGGGGTACGTGGCGGCCAGCTCCCGGGCCAGGGCGGCGATCCGGGCGTCGTCACCGGTCCGCAGCTCCTCGAAGACGCCGTCCCAGGCGCGCAGCCAACCCTCCAGACGCAGGGTGCCGCGGACGAACGTGCGCGGTGTCCAGGCGTCCGGCAGCCCGTACTGCGCGACGAACGGGACGCTGTCGCGGTTCGGGTAGACCTCGAAGGTCTCCCCGTCGACGACATGCCGCCGGGTCGCCTCCCAGGGCCGCTCGGCGATCGTCTCCGCACCGCCCTCGAGGTAACGGGCCGGGGAGCGCAGGGCGCCCAGGACACCCGCGGGGGCCCAGCTGAAGCGGTAGGTGAAGTCGTTCGGGACGGCGGGGACACCGCCGCAGTACGACGTGAAGGTGTATGAGGCGGGCGTCCCGTCACCGATGGCCTCCCGGGCCCGGGCGACCAGGGCGTGGGCGAACAGGTGGTCGATGCCCGGGTCGAGACCGGCCTCGGTGAGGACGACGAGCCCGGCCTTGCCTGCGGCGGGCACCTGTTCCAGCACCGCCTCCGACACATAGCTGGAGCACGCGAAGTGCGCCCCCCGCCGGACGCACTCCGCCAGGAGCGGGGCGTGCTCCGGCGCGGGCAGCATCGACACGACGACGTCGCCCGGGGCGAGTTCGGCGGCGAGCGCGGACAGCGTGTAGGCACGGGGCTCGGCCCGGCCGGCGAGTCCCAGCCTGCCGAGGGCGTCGGCGGCGCGGCTCTCGGTGCGGTGCCAGAGCCGTACCCGATCGGCGGTGTCGCACAACGCGGCGAGACCGCTGCCCGTGGACAGGCCGGCGCCGATCCAGTGGACGGTGCCGCTCGCCGGTGCCGGTTCAGTGGTCAAGGGACTCCCCCTTGTCCTTGTCGAGGCCGTGGGCGCGGGACGCCTCACGGAACCGGTCCAGGCAGCGCCCCCAGGCCCCGGAGACGCCGAAGTCGAGCAGGTGGGGCAGCAGGGCGGCCGAGAAATCGGTGCTGGACTCCAGCGGCAGCAGGGAGGGCAGGTTGTCGATGGCGATGAGGTCGAGCGGGGGCTCTTGGCGCAGCCGGCGTACCGGCTCGTCCCAGGAGGTGGTGTCGTCGTACACCGGCAGGACGTTGAGCGGGGAACCGACGTCGCAGGTCACGTCGCACACGGTGCGCAGGCGGCGGTCCGGGGCGTCGAGGTCCTGTGGGCGCAGGAAGGGCGGGATTGGGGTGATGGCGAGCACCGCGTTGACCATCACGTCGTGCCGCAGCAGGGCGGCGCGGTCGAGGTCGCGGGTCTCGGCGAGGTCCCAGCAGGTCGGATCGGCGCCGGCGGTGGCGAAGGCCGTGCGGGCGCCGCGGCCGCTGCGGCCCAGGGCGCCGATGACCAGGCCGGTGAACCCGGCGTCGGCGGCGTCCGGCTTCAGGGTCTCGTCCAGGTCTTCCTTGGTGGTCGGGGTCAGCGGTGCCCGTAGCCGGCCCCGGTGCCGGAGCACGGCGAGGGCGGCGCCCAGATAACCGGCCCAGAACCCGAAGGCGGCGAGACGCCGTCCGGTGTCGTCCACCAGGTACTCCAGGTCGAACAGCGCCCCGCCCCCGGCGGCGAACCGGCCCAGCAGATCCGCCGCTCCCGGCTGGCCCTTGTAGGCGTGGCCGAAGAAGATGTGCCGGTGCGTCAGTCCGGCCGGCTTGTCGGGCAGTTCCTTCAGGCCGAGCACGACGGCGTCCCGGGGCGCCGTCACCCAGGAGCCCGCGGGCGCGACACGGCAGCCGGCCGCCTCGTACTCCTCGATTGGGAAGACCCGCTGCGGGGACTCCTCGACGGTCAGTTCCACTCCGTGCCCGACGAGCCGCCGGGCGTCGTCGGGCACGATCGGAGTGCGTCGCTCGGTCGTGCGGGCCTCGTGGCGCAGCCACAGTCGGAGCTCGGTCATACCAGGTGGGCCTCCGGCGTGAGGCGTCGGCCGCCGAGGGCCGACGCTTCTGGGGCGGACGTCCACGAAGCGTACGCGGCCCACCCACGGGTCGCGCACGGATTCGCCCAGCTCACGTCTGGGGGCCCGAACCGGACGAGGCCGGTCAGGAGGAGCTGACCACCGCGTCCAGGTGGGGCAGGTGGTGATCGAGGCGCTCCCGCTTGGTGCGCAGATAGGTGATGTTGTTCTCGCACGGCGGTATGAGCAGCGGCACCTGCTCGGCGACCGTGATGCCGTGGTCCACGAGCGCCTCGCGCTTGCGCGGGTTGTTGGACATCAGGCGCACGGACCGCACGCCCAGGTCGTCCAGGATCCGGGCGGCGACACCGTAGTCGCGGGCGTCCACGGGCAGGCCGAGGGCGAGGTTGGCCTCGACCGTGTCCAGGCCCTCCGCCTGCAGGGCCATCGCGCGCAGCTTGGCGAGCAGGCCGATGCCCCGGCCTTCATGCCCTCTGAGGTAGACCACGACACCGGCACCCTCGGCGACGACCGCGCGCAGGGCGGCGTCGAGCTGGTCGCCGCACTCGCAGTGCTGGGAGCCGAAGGCGTCACCGGTCAGGCACTCCGAGTGCAGCCGGATGAGGACGTCGTCCGCGCCGATCTCGCCGTAGACCAGCGCGACCTGTTCGTCACCGCGGTCGTGGTCCATGTAGCCGATCGCCTGGAATTTCCCGTACACGGTGGGCAAGGGGGCATTCACGACGCGTTCCACGCCGGTCCGCTGCGGTGCCTTCTTGCCGAGTACGCCAATTTTGTCTGTCATGATTCTCGAGTTCCTAAGCAGAGACGAAAGGCCGTGACGATATGAGTGATCTGGTGCCGGCGGACACCACGGAAGACGTACGGACGCGAGCTGCCGGCGTCTCACGGCAGGTCGCGGTGCTTCCCGTGGGGAGCTTCGAACAGCACGGCGCGTATCTTCCGTTGGCGACCGACACGCTCGTCGCCTGTGCCGTCGCGCGGGAGATAGCCGGCGCGTATCCGGTGCACCTCCTTCCTCCGGTGACGATCTCGTGCTCGCACGAGCACGCGGCCTGGCCGGGGACCGTCAGCATCTCCTCGGTGACCCTTCATGCGGTGGTGCGGGACATTGCGGCTTCGCTGCGCCGGTCCGGGGTCGACGCCCTGGTGGTGGTCAACGGACACGGCGGCAACTACGTGCTGGGCAACGTGGTTCAGGAATCCTCCGCCCGCGGCGAGCGGATGGCGCTCTTCCCGGCCGCGGAGGACTGGGAGGCGGCGCGCGAGCGGGCGGGTGTGGTCACCTCGCTGCTCACGGACATGCACGCGGGGGAAATCGAGACCTCCATCCTCCTGCACGCTCATCCCGAAATGCTCCGACCCGGTTACGAGACTTCCGATTTCGTCGCTGACGACCGGCGTCATCTGCTCACCCTCGGCATGTCCGGCTATACCGATTCCGGTGTCATCGGCCGTCCTTCGCTGGGTTCGGCGGAAAAAGGGAAGGAACTCCTGGCGAGCCTTGCGGATTCCTTCGGAGCGTATTTCTCATTGCTGACCTCCGACGCGTAGTCACCTTGCGGTGCCGGGGCCTGGGGAGTCGCCCGGTCCCCGGCCCGCAGGCCCGCGTACCAGCGGGCGACGAGCACGATCAAGCCGGGCAGGCTCGCCACGAGGCTGAGCACGCCGTAGACGACCGCGACGGCGAGCCCCCGGCCCGCGCCCAGGCCCGCGGCGCCGAACGCCCAGGCGGTGACGCCCTCCCTGGGCCCCCAGCCTCCGACGTTCAGCGGCAGGCCCATCGCCAGCAGGGCAAGGACGGCGAGGGGCAGCAGGACGGTCGCGGAGGCGGCGGTCCCGGCGACCCGGGCGGCGAGTACGAACATCGCGACGTAACCTGCCAGCACGACCACGGAGGAGACAGCCACCCCGGGCCCGTTCTGTCGCGACAGCAGCCCCTCGCGGGCCTCGGCGAGGAACGCGCGCACCTTACGGCCCCGGGGCGAGGGTGCCGCGCGGTTCATGCGCAGGGCGAGGACGACGGCGAGTGCGCCCAGGCCGGTCAGCGCCGCCGGCAGGGCGATGTTCCGGGCCTGAGCCAGAACCGGGGACGGCATGGTCAGCAGGACCACGGCCCCGGCGGCGAACAACGCGAGCTGCCCGGCGGTCCGTTCGAGGACGACGGCCTTCACGCCCCGCCGCAGGTCCCCCTCGCTCTGCCCGTGCCGCACGGCCCGGTGCACGTCACCGAGGATGCCGCCGGGCAGGGCCGCGTTCAGGAACAGCGCGCGGTAGTAGTCGGCGACGGCCGGCCCGAACGGCAGCCGGATCCTGAGTCCCCGGGCCACGAGCGCCCACCGCCACGCGCTGCACACGGTGGTGACGAGCCCGATGCCGAGTGCGAGCAGCAGCGACACCCCGTCGATCCGCCGCAGCCCGTCCAGGAAGACACCGGTACCGAGGCGCCAGAACAGCACGCCCAAGATGGCGATTCCGGCGAGGGTGCCGAGGTGCGTGCGGACCTTCGGGGAGCCGAGGCGGGCCAGAGCCGTACGGACCGGGCCGCGCGCCGGCGTACCGGTGCCGTCCGGAAGCAAGCCGTCCGGAAGCAAGCCGTCCGGACCGCTGCCGCCGTCCGGGCCAGGGGTGACCTGTAGGGCAGTGCCGTCCAGGCCGCTGGTGCCGTCCAGGGCACTGGTGCCGTCCAGGGCACTGGTGCCGTCCAGGCGACTGGTGCCGTCCGGAACAGTCATGCCCGTGTTGTGACGGTTCGTCAGAGCTTGGGTCGTCCGGGTGGGGCCGGGCGGGGTCGAGGCGGCGGGCTCGCTGCTGTCGCTCACCAGCGGGCGCGGCACGGCCGCGTCCGCCCGGGCCGTGTCCACCGGGCCGGAGGGCGCGGGCACACGGGTGCCGCCGGCGGTCGCGGGCAGCCCGGGCTGCTCGGTGAGCGTGGTGCGCGGGCGCGTTCCCGTCGCCTGCGGGCTCATGACGCTCCGCCCACCGGGCGGGACAGGGCGAGGAGGTCGACGTGGTGCAC
The DNA here is from genome assembly GCF_042899705.1 of Streptomyces sp. NPDC013187. Classification (NCBI taxonomy): domain Bacteria; kingdom Bacillati; phylum Actinomycetota; class Actinomycetes; order Kitasatosporales; family Streptomycetaceae; genus Streptomyces; species Streptomyces sp. NPDC013187. Next base: position 377,677 of record NZ_JBIBAF010000004.1, read on the forward strand.
GGTGACGCGCAGCTCGCCCGCCGCGCACGCGGCCAGCCGGTTGGTCAGGTAGACGTCGGCCTCGGCCCGCAGTTCGGGGCGCTCCTCGACGGCGGCGCCGACCCAGCCGCGCAGCCACTGCTCGGTGAGCGCGGCCTGCTCGGGGCCGAGCCGCCAGGCGCTCGGGTGCAGCCGTACGGTCGCGCCGTGCTCGGAGAACGCCTCCGCCGCAGCGGTGACCGCGTCGGGTCCGAGCAGGCCGTCGCGACGCTGGTGGTCGTTGAACGCCTGGGCGATCTCCGCGTCCAGCGGGTGGGACGGGGTCAGTTCCACGCGCCCGGCGACGGACAGCGTCAGCAGGGCGGGGCAGCCGGCTCCGGCGCATGCGGCGGCGAGTTTGTCGATCTCCTCACGCGTGAGGACGTCCAGCAGGGCGGACGCCGTCACCAGGGACGCGCCCTGCAGGGCGTCCGGGGTGAGGCGGGCGATGTCGCCCCGGCGGGTCTCCACGGTGACCCGGCTGCCGTCGGCGGCCGAGCGCGGGGAGGAGACGGCCGCGAAGTGCAGCAGGTAGGGGTCGCGGTCGTGCAGGATCCAGTGCTGGGCGCCGTCCAGGCGGGGCGCGAGCCAGCGGCCCATCGAGCCGGTGCCGCAGCCCAGGTCGTGGATGACGACGCCCGACTTGCCCGGCAGGTTGGCGAGCCGGATCCGCAGCGGGTCGAGCAGGTCGTGCGCCCGTGCGGCGGCGTCGGCCGGCTCCCGCAGCTCCAGCCACTCGGGCGCGTACCGGGGCGGGTCGTCCGGGTTGGCCTCGCGCAGCTTGACGGTCGGCCGCGAGCCGGGCCTGCCGCTGGGTCCGGCGCCGGGGATGACGGCATCCGGGGCGTACCCGGGGACGAACTCCACGCTGGAGCCCAGGCCCGGGGTTCCCGTGGTCCCGCCCGGAACCGCGCCCGCTATGCCCGTTGCGGCGGCCTGCCCCGGGCCGGGCTTCCCGCCCGGAAGTACGCCGTCCGTCACGCCCGTGACCTCCCTCGGCCCGGGCTGTGCCGGGATCGCCCCGTTGTGCTGGGTCGTCGTCGCCGGGTTCGTCATGCGGACCTCCGGGGTTCGGTCGGGAGCCGGCGCAGTACCGCCGCCAGGCTCTGTGCGGTCGTCGCCCAGCCGTCGAGAGCGGCACGGCGGCTGCGGGCGGCGGCCTTCAGGCGACGTCGTACGTCCGCCTCGCCGAACCAGCCGCGCAGTTCGGCGGCGATGGCGGCGGGGTTCTCCGGCGGGACGAGGATGCCCGGCACCCCGCCGTCGGGGGCGCGGCCGACCGCCTCCGGCAGCCCGCCCACGTCCGTCGCCATCACCGGGATGCCCCGGGCCAGCGCCTCGGTCACGGCCATGCCGTACGTCTCTGCGTAGGAGGTGAGGACCATCAGGTCGGCCGTTGCGTAACTCGCGTCGAGCGCGGGGCCGGACTTCGGACCGGCCAGCTCCAGCCGGTCCTCGAGGCCGTGCTTGACGATGAGGGACCGCAGATGGTCGACGTACTCCGGGTCCTGGGTCAGGGAGCCGACACACACGCAGCTCCACGGCAGGTCGCTCACCGCGGCCAGCGCCTCCACCAGCCGGTGCTGGCCCTTGCGCGGGGTGACGGCGGCCACGCACAGCAGGCGCGACATCCCGTCGGTGCCGGGCGCGAGCGGCGCGATGTCGGCGCCGGGGGCGGCGACGTGCACCCGCTCGGGCGGAAGGCCGTGGTGGGAGACCAGGCGGCGGACCGCCCAGTCGCTGGTTGCGATCACCGCGGGTACCGCCCGCAGCACGGTCCGCTCCTTGGCGTCCAGTTCGGCGGCGACCGCCGCGTCCAGGCCCGTTTCGTCGCCGAGCGGGAGGTGGACGAGGACGGCCATGCGCAGGCGTTCCGCCTCGGGGACCACGATCTCCGGCACGCCGCAGGCCACCAGCCCGTCGAGGAGCACGACGGATCCGTCGGGCAACGCGGAAAGGGCGCCGGCCAGTTCCGTACGGGCGTCGGCTCCCGGCCGGGGCCAGTCACCGGCCACGGCGTGCTTGGTCACCTGCCAGCCGAAGCCGGGCAGATCCAGGCACACGCGCCGGTCGTAGGCGTTGCCGCCGCTGGGGGCCGTCGGGTCGTCGATGCCGCCCGGCAGTACGAAATGCACGGTGCGCAGGGACATGGGGATGATCTCGGCGTTCTTCAGGGAGGCGTGCTGCACGGGAACATAATTCAGCCGTGCCGGCGCCGGACCCATGTGCTCGGGCCGTTCGACGGTCGTGTCGGTCACAGCGCACGCTCGTAACTCGCCCAGGCGATGTGCGACTCGTGCAGCGTGACGGTCAGGCCCGCGATGCCCTTGGCGCCCTCGCCCAGCGCTCCCTTGTGGATGCGCTCGGCGAGCCGGTCGGCGATGACCTTGGCGAGGAACTCCGTGGAGGTGTTGACTCCGGCGAAGTCGGGCTCGTTGTCGAGGTTGCGGTAGTTCAGCTCGCTGACGACCGCGCCGAGTTCCTGGGTGGCCAGCCCGATGTCGACGACGATGTTGTCCTCGTCCAGCTGTTCGCGCCGGAACGTGGCGTCCACGAGGAACGTGGCCCCGTGCAGGCGCTGCGCGGGTCCGAAGACGTCGCCACGGAAGCTGTGGGCGATCATGATGTGATCGCGGACGGTGATGCTGAACAACGGACGACCCTCCAGGTGCGGCGCGTCTGTTCCCCGCTCTCGGTGCCGGGGATGCCGAGTAGTACGGCCCGTTGCCTTCCCCTGTTCAGCCTGTCGTACGTCTTTTCTCAGGTCAGGCGCTCTTGTCGTGGCCGACTCGTACCGGATGGAACGAATCGTCATCCGATGCGTCAATCGCTCCCGTCGTAACGGACGCGGTGGCACAGTGCGGGGACCTCGCCGGAGACGAGCCGGGGCAGCACGTCCGGCAGGTCCTCGAAGGGGGACTCACCGGTGATCAGGGCGTCGAGCGCGGGGTCGGCGAGCAGGTCGAGGGCGACGGCGAGCCGGTCGGCGTAGGTGCGGTTCGGGCGGGCCGGTGAGACGGTGCCGACCTGGCTGCTGCGGATGACGAGCCGCCGGGAGTGGAAGGCCTCGCCGAGCGGGAGGCGCACCTGCCGGTCGCCGTACCAGCTGAGTTCGAGCACGGTTCCCTCGGCGGTGAGGAGCTCCAGGGACCTGGTGAGGCCCGCTTCCGTGGCGCTGGCGTGCACGACCAGGTCGCGGTCGCCGTCGGCGTCCTCGGGAGTGGCGAAGCCGACGCCGAGCGCCTCGGCGATCTTCGCGCGCGAGGGGTCGGCGTCGACCAGCTGGACGCGGACCCCGGGGAACCGGGCGAGGAGGGCGGCCACCGAGCAGCCGACCATGCCGCCGCCGACCACGGCGATCCGGTCGCCGACCAGGGGCGCGGCGTCCCACAGGGCGTTGACGGCGGTCTCCACGGTCCCGGCGAGCACGGCTCGTTCGGCGGGCACGGTGTCCGGGACGGGGGTGACCGCGGCGGCCGGGACGACGTAGCGCGTCTGGTGCGGGTAGAGGCAGAAGACGGTGCGGCCGGTGAGTTCCGGGGGGCCTTGCTCCACCACACCGACGTTGAGGTAGCCGTACTTCACCGGGCCCGGGAAGTCGCCCTCCTGGAAGGGCGCGCGCATGGCGGTGTGCTGGCTGACGGGCACGCCACCGCGGAAGACGAGCGTCTCCGTGCCGCGGCTCACGCCGGAGAACAGCGTGCGGACCAGCACCTCGCCCTCGCCGGGCGCCGGCAGGGCGACGTCCCGGATCTCGCCTCGCCCAGGCGAGTCGATCCAGAACGCGCGTCCGGTGTGCTTCATCGAAGTCCTCCTGAACGATCGGGAAGCTGCTTGCGTACCGAGGGGTGCACAGGCCGCGCACAACGTAGCGGCCTTGATCGACTCTGTCACACGGCCGGAGGACGTTCGGTGGCCCTGAACAACACTTACGACGCGAGGCTCGTACAGCAGGAGACCGCCCTGGGGGCGGGCGTGCAGGTCCTGCTGCTGGCCCTGATCGGCACGGCGATCGGGATGGGGCCGGCGGGCTGGCTGAGCGGCCTCGCGTTCGCGATCGCCACCTGGGCGGTGCTCTCCCGGGCCCTGCACCGCTCCCGGCTGCGCTCCTTCGGCGCGGCGAACCGGGTCACCCTCGGCCGGGCCACTCTCGTCGGCGGGGTCACGGCCCTGGTCGCCGACTCGTTCCAGAGCTCGCCACCGGTGTCGCTGTTCGTCGGTCTGACGGCGGTGGCGCTGATCCTCGACGGCGTCGACGGCAAGGTCGCCCGCCGCACCGGCACGTCGACGCCGCTGGGCGCGCGCTTCGACATGGAGGTCGACGCCTTCCTGATCCTGGTGCTGAGCGTGTACGTGTCGATGCAACTGGGCCCGTGGGTGCTGCTGATCGGCGGCATGCGCTACGTCTTCGTCGCCGCGGCCAAGGTGTGGCCCTGGCTGACCGCCGCGCTCCCGGCGAGCACCGCCCGCAAGACCGTCGCCGCGCTCCAGGGCGTGCTGCTGCTCCTGGCGGGCGCCGATCTGCTGCCGTACGCGGCCAACTTCGGCGTCGCTGCCCTGGCACTGGGCCTGCTGGTCTGGTCGTTCGGGCGAGACGTGCTGTGGCTGTACCGGACCTCCCGGGCCGCGGAGCAGGCCGCTCCCCGTCAGGTGCGGGAACTGGTCGCGAGCTGACGCCCGGCCGGCCTCGCCGGTCAGGTGCCGAAGCGCCCTCGGGCCGCCTCGATGTGCCCGAGGTAGTGGTGGGTCCAGCCGCAGATCGCGTCGACCGTGGCGCGCAGGGCGCGGCCCGGCTCGGTGAGCGTGTACTCGACCTTGGGTGGCACGGTGGGGTGCACCTTCCGGTCGACCAGGCCGTTGCGCTCCAGCATCCGCAGGTTCTGCGTCAGCATCTTGTGGCTGACGCCCTCGACCTCGTCGCGCAACTCGCTGAAGCGCAGGGTGCGTTCCCCGAGCGCCTCGATGATCAGCAGGGCCCACTTGTTGGCCACGTCGGAGAAGATCTCCCGGGCCAGGGAGTCCGCCCGCCGCAGGTCCGCGTTCTCGGGCAGGTCTCTCAACTGCTTGGTCACCATCTGGTTCCCCAGTCACCGAAAAGTGCGTTCTTCCAGGTCGTCGTTCACTCTCCTACGGTTTCCGAGTAACCGCAAGAGAGTACGGACCCGCTTCCCGCGGTCCGTGCCCGACGGAAGGAACGCACGCCATGACCACGCTCGACGTCTACGACCACGGCATCCCGGCCGAGGGCCACTTCGGCTACGCCCAGGCGATCCGGTCCGGTGACCTTATCCACGTCTCCGGACAGCTCTCGTTCGACGAGGCGGGCGCCTTCGACCCCGAGGACGACTTCGCCGCCCAGCTCGACCGGACCTACGTCAACCTCGACAAGGTCCTGGCCCACTACGGCGCCACCCGCGACCAGATCGTCTCCCAGACGCTGTACGCGGTGGACCTCGTGCGGAACGCCGAGGTGGTCGCGAAGGGCAACCGGGCGTACTTCGGCGCCCACCGTCCGGTCAGCACGGCCCTCGGCGTCACCGAACTGACCTTCCCCGGGCAGCTCGTCGAGATCAGTTGCGTGATCGACACGAAGCTGCCCGCCTGAACCGCCCCGTCAGCGACGCGTTCCGGCACCCACGAGGGTCCGCTCGTAGGGGTCGAGCAGGACGCCCCTGACCTTGGTGGAGACGCCGGCGATGATCTGCTGATGGGCCAGCGGCACGACAGCGTCCGTGCCGAGGATCGCGGCCTCGGCGGCCATCGCGGCGTCCTGCCGCTCATCGGTGCCGTCGGTCTCGACGGCCCGGCCGACGGCCCGGTCGACCTGCTTGTCGCACAACCGGGCGAGATTGTAGGCGCCGTCGCACGTGTAGTCGCTGCCGAGGACGCCGACGGGGTCGCCGGTGTCCAGGAGGCTGTTCCGGGCTCCGATGAACGCGTCGAACTTCCCGGCGAGCGCGTCGCTCTCCAGCCGTGAGTACTCGCGCACCTCCAGTTTCACCGTGAAGCCCGCCTTCTGCAGTTGCTGTTGCACGACCTGGGCGACCTCGGGGAGTTCGGGCCGGTTGTCGTAGGTGGCGAGGGTGATCGACGCACCGTCGGGGCGGGCGGCCTTCGCGCGCCCGGCCGGCTTCACGCGCTTGCTCTCGGCCCAGGTGACGGCGGGCCCGAAGATGCCGGCGCCCGGGTCGGCGTACCCCTCGAAGACGCCCTTGACGAGGGCGGAGGAGTCGATCGCCGTGCGGGCCGCGACGCGCAGCTTCGGGTTTTTGAACGGCCCGGTCGTCGTGTTGAGTTGGAGGCTGGTGGTCCTGGTGGTGCCGGCTTCCTCGAGGGTGGCCTCGTCGAGTGTGGCGGCCTGGGCGACGGGGATCGCCTCGGCTATGTCCACGCCGCCGGTGCGGACGGCGTTGGCGCGGGCGGTGCCGTCCTTGACGAAGCGCGCGTCGATGCCGGAGGCGTGGGCGAGGCCGCCCCAGTAGTGGTCGTACCGGTCGAGGGTGGCGGAGCCGCCGCCGCTGACCTCGGCGATCTCGAAGGGCCCGGTGGCGGTGCCGACCGGGGTCGGGGTGCCCTTCTTCCCGTACGCCTTCGGGGCGAGGACCGCCAGGCTCGGACTGGACAGGCGCATGGGCAGGACGGGGTCGGGCTCGGCGGTGGTGATGCGGATGCCGCTGTCGCCGTCGCCCTTCGCGTCGAGGGTGACACCGGCGAGGGCGGCGGGCGGGGGCTCGGCCTGCGTGGCGTGGGTGAGTGCGGAGGCCACGGCGGCGGGTGTGACATCCGTGCCGTCCTGGAAGGTGGCCTCGCGCAGGGTGAAGCGCCAGGTCCGGTCGCTGACCCGGCGCCAGGACCGGGCGAGCGCGGGGACCGCGGCACCGTTGGCGTCCAGGGCGGTCAGACCCTCGGTGACGCCGAGCCGGCTGAGCAGCGTGGCGTCGGCGCCGTACGGCGAGAGGTTCTCGGCGGGCGGGAAGGCGAGGGCGACACGCAACCGCGACCCCGACGGCCCTCCGTCCGACGACGACTCCCCGCCGGGTGAGACGAAGCAGCCGGGCAGTCCCGGGAGAAGGACGAGGGGGACGAGAAACCGGACCGCACTCTTGCTGCTGAAAATACGCACTTGCACATCCTATGCACCAAGGTAATTCCCGATTGGCTCACGGAATTTGACAGGGGCGGCGATCACTCCCTACACCTAGCCACATGACATCCATTTTCAACAAGGTGGGGCTGTCGTGAGGATCGCGTTCGTCGGCAAGGGCGGCAGCGGCAAGACCACGCTCTCCGCGCTCTTCTCCCGCCATCTGGCGCGCTCCGGCGCGCAGGTCCTCGCCGTCGACGGCGACATCAACCAGCATCTGGCCGAGGCCCTGGGCGGCGAGGAGAAGTCCGCCCCTCCCCTGGGCGCACACGTGCCCGAGATCAAGGACTACCTACGGGGCGACAACCCCCGCATCCCCTCCCCCGAGGCGATGATCAAGACGACCCCGCCCGGCCGCGGGTCCCGTCTCCTGCGTCCGCTCGGCGACGACGAGCTGCACGTCCGGCACGTCGGCAGGGCGGGGGGCGTCCCGCTCATGGTGACGGGCGAGTTCGACGAGTCCGACCTGGGCGTGGCCTGCTATCACTCCAAGCTGGGCGCGGTCGAGCTGTACCTCGGGCATCTGCTGGACGGCCCCGGCGAGTACGTCGTGGTCGACATGACCGCCGGCGCGGACGCCTTCGCCTCGGGCCTGTTCGCCCGCTTCGACATCACCTTCCTGGTGGCGGAGCCCACCCGCAAAGGCGTCTCGGTGTACCGCCAGTACCGGGACCACGCGGAGCAGTTCGGTATCCGCATCGCCGTTGTCGGCAACAAGGTGACCGGCGAGGACGATCTGCTCTTCCTCAAGGAGCAGGTGGGCGACGACCTCTTGACCCACCTGGTGCACTCCCCCTGGATCCGCGCGGCGGAACAGGGCCGGGCCGGGTCCGGCCCCGACGCGCTGGCATCGCTGGAGCCGCACAACCGCCACGCCCTCACGGTGTTGCGTGAGGCGGTCGACGCCGAGGTTCGCGACTGGAATCGGATCCACCGCCACGCGGTCGAGTTCCACCTGCGCAACGTCCACGCCTGGGCGGACGCACGTACGGGCCGGGATCTGGCGGCGCAGGTGGACCCGGACTATGTCCCGGGCAGCGGGGCGGACGCCTGATCCAGGAAGGCCGCCAGGGCCGTCACGAACGCACCTGCCCCGTCCCGCCACGGGAAATGCCCCGCTCCGCTCTGCACGGCGAGTTCCGCATGCGGGAACAGACCGGCGTACTCCCTCATCGCGCGCACGGGCGCGGCGATGTCGTACTCCCCGGCGAGGACGAGCACCGGTGAGGGCGACTCGGCGAGAGCGGCACGCGTGGCGCCGGGGTCGAAGGCACCCTCGGAGGCGTACCGGGCCGCTGCCTCGTCGTTGCGCTGCCGCTGCTCCGCAGCACGGAACCGGCGTGCCTCGTCGTCCCACCGGCCGAACCAGAAGGGGGCGACGGCGTCCCAGTCGGCGGGCTTCGCCCGGCCGGACGTGATCGCCTCCAGGGACGCCTGCGCCGGGGCGTACCAGGGTTCGCCCCGGCGCAGGCGGGCCGTCTCCAGCCGGTCCTCGGCGGTGATGTCGAGGCCGACGGCGAAGACGCTGGGTGTGACGAGCGCGAGCCGGCCCACGTGCTCCGGATGCCGGGCCGCGTACAGCACGGCCAGGTTCGCCCCGGCGGAGTGCCCGAGCAGATCGATCCGCTCCAGGCCCAACTTCGCACGCAGCGCCTCGACGTCGCCGACCTGCCGGTCACAGCGGTACGACACCGGGTCCCTCGGCACCGTGGAGTGGCCCGTGCCCCGGAGGTCCAGCCGGATCAGGGTGCGGCGGGCCGTCAGACCGCCGAGGTCCCCCAGGTAGACGGAGTCCTGCATGGGGCCACCCGGGAGGCAGACCAGGGGCGGTCCGTCTCCCATCACGTGGTAGGCCAAGGTGGTGCCGTCCGGTGCGGTGAAGGCGGGCATGGAAGCGACCTTTGCAGGAGGTGGCGTCCTGGACAACGGGATTTCCGCCGTCTGTGAGTCCCCGCCTGGGCGTTCCCCTACTCGATCCCCGTGGCGTCGAGCAGCCGGACCACGTCCTTGCGCCCGTATCCGAGCAGCCGGGCCCGGTCGGCTGCCATCAGCACCAAGTGCGCGACGATCTTCGCGGCGTATCCGTTCTTGCTGTCCGCGTCGAACCATTCCTGGGGCTTCTCGACACCCGAGCTGTTCATCACCAGGCCGTGCTCTCGGCGGACCTCCGCGACGGTACCGGCGACCGCGTCCAGGAGCGTCTTCCCCGGCCGTTCGCATTCCAGGGCGAAGCACCCCCGGTCGACCGGCACGCACCCCTCCGGCGGACTCGCCCGCAGCCCCGCGTACCTCTCGTCCTCGAACCCGCAGGCCCGGAACTCGTCGTGCACCAAGGAGAAGCGATGGAAGCCGGGCGGAACCGGCGGCGGTGGAGGCGTGTACTCCCACCCGGCGTCCTCGTACAACTGCCGCTTCACCTCCTCCTCTTCGGCATGTGTCACGGTGAAGCCGGTGGCCTCGTTGCGCCCGGTCGTCGTGCCGTCGGGGTTACGGTGGAAATGCAGGCCCATGGTGTGCTCCCGTCACTGTGCTGAGTAGTGGACGACAAGTCCCGTCACCAGCTCGAACGGCCCGCGGGCCGGGCAGGTGCCCGATCCCCCAGGCACCATCCGATCGCGTGAAAAGGACCGCTGCGGGAACTTCCCGGCTCGGCCGGACGAGCGGTTGTTACGCTCCCCCGATGAGGATTCCGGGCCCCGCAGAGATCCGGGCGCTGCACGAGAAGTACGCGCCCACCACCGAGGCGTTCGCCCTCGTCCACAGGCACTGCGAGACCGTCTGGGGAATCGCCGAGCAGCTCCTCGCCGCGCCCCACCTCGCCCACCTCGACGCCGAACTGGTCCGCGCCGGCTGTCTCCTCCACGACATCGGCGTCTACCGCCTCTACGCGGATGACGGGCGGCTGGACCACCGGAACTACATCCGGCACGGTCTGCTCGGCCACGAGATCCTCGAAGCGGAGGGCTTCCCCGACACCCTCCGCCGCTTCTGCTCCCACCACACCGGAGTGGGACTCACCCGGCAGGACATCGTCAGCCAGGGTCTGCCTCTCCCTCCCGCCGACTATGTGGCGGTGACGGAGGAGGAGAGGCTGGTGATGTACGCGGACAAGTTCCACACCAAGTCCCGGCCGTCGGTGTTCCTCTCCCCCGACGAATACGCCGCCCACATCCGCCGCTTCGGCGAGGACAAGGTGACCGCCTTCCAGGCCCTGCGCGCGGAGTTCGGCGACCCGGAGCTCACCGGGCCGGTGCCGGGCTTCGAGGCGGAGGGGGGCGGCAGGACGGCCGCCGCTCACGCGTGAATCGTGAGTGATCTACAGCACGCACGATGATGGTCGTCTCCCCATTCCGTCTTGCGCGCAGGAGTCGCGCCGATGACACCGGCCTCGTCGTCGCACCGCAACCATGGGCCTGGGATACGCCACGCTCATCCCCGACAACGGCGTCACCGCCCTGAAGGTCGCCGACATCGACGGCGTACGGCTCGCCGGGTTCCTGGGCCACCACCAGCATGGTCGCGGGCCGCGATCCAGTACGGATTGCCGACGTCGGGGACGTCCACTGTGCTGTCTTACCCGTAGGGGCAGGCCATGAGACACCGGCCCGGCCCCTCCCTGGAGACGAGGAAGGGAGAACCGGCCCGGCCCGTCCCCTCCCTTCGGGCAGGAAGGGAGGGGACGGGCCCCAGCGCTACCGCGCCGGCGACGCGACCGGCGTCGGCGCGTAGCCGGTGGGAAGGGCCGTGAAAGTGCCGCGGCCCTGGGTACGGCTGCGCAACCGGGTCGCGTAGCCGAACAGTTCGGCCAGCGGCACGGTGGCGGTGACGACCGCCGCACCGGCCCGGGTGACCGAACCGGTCACCCGGCCGCGCCGGGCGGCGAGATCGCCGAGCACACCGCCGACCGCGTCCTCGGGCACGGTGACCGTGACCTCGACGACCGGCTCCAGCAGGACCATCGCGCAGGCGCGCAGGGCCTCACGGAGACCGAGGCGGCCGGCCGTGCGGAACGCCGTGTCCGAGGAGTCCTTCACATGGGTCGTCCCGTCGGTGAGCGTGACGCGCAGCCCGGTGACCGGATGACCACCGAGCGGCCCCTCGGCCAGGGCGTCACGGCAGCCGGCCTCGACCGCCCGGACGTACTCCTGCGGCACCCGCCCACCGACCACGGCCGAGCGGAACGCGAATCCCTCTCCGTACGGCTCCACATCGAGGACGACATGGGCGAACTGCCCCGCCCCGCCGTCCTGCTTGACGTGCCGGAACACCAGACCGGACACGCCCCGGCCGACGGTTTCGCGGTAACTGACCCGGGGGCGGCCGACGTTGACCTCCAGCCCCAGCTCGCGCCGGAGCTTCTCCACCGCCACCTCCAGGTGCAGCTCACCCATGCCGGACAGCACCGTCTGCCCGGTCTCCGGGTCGGTTCGCACGACCAGCGAGGGATCCTCCTCGGTCAGCCGGGCCAGCCCCGACGCCAGCCGGTCCGTGTCACCGGCGCGGCGGGACTCCACCGCGACCGACACGACCGGCTCGGGCACACCGGGCGGCTCCAGGACGAGCGGCGCGCCCGGTGCGCACAGGGTCGAGCCGGCGCGGGCGGACTTCAGCCCGACCACGGCGACGATGTCCCCGGCGACGGCCCGGTCCAGCGGTGTGTGCCGGTCGGCCCGGACGCGCAGGATCCGCCCGATCCGCTCGGTGCGCCGCGCGCTCGCGTCCCACAGGGTGTCTCCCTTCTCGATCGTGCCCGAGTAGATCCGCAGGTAGGTCAGCCGTCCCGTCGGGGTGGCGTGCACCTTGAACGCGAGGGCGGCCACCGGTGCCGCGGGGTCGGCGGCCCGCTCCTGCTCCTCACCCTCGTGCGTGCCCCTGACCGGCGGCACGTCCAGGGGCGACGGCAGGTAGGCCACGACGGCGTCCAGCAGCGGTTCGACACCGCGGTTGCGGTACGCGGAGCCGCACAGCACGACCACGCCGTCACCGTCCCGGGTCAGCGCGCGCAACGCCGAGGTGAGGGTCCCCGCGGAGAGCGTGCCGGTGTCGCAGAACTCCTCCAGCGCGCCCGGGTGCAGTTCCGCCACGGCCTCCTCCAGCGCCCGGCGGCGGGCGACGGCTTCGTCCCGCAGGACGTTCGGCACCGGCGTCTCCTCGGCCGAGCCGCCCTCGTCCCACAGCAGTGCGCGCATGCGCACCAGGTCGACGACGCCGGTGAAGGTGTCCTCCGTGCCGATCGGAAGCTGCACGACCAGGGGCGCCGGGTGCAGTCGCTCCCGGATCGACGTCACGGCCGCGTCGAGGTCGGCCCCGGCGCGGTCCATCTTGTTGACGAAGGCGATCCTCGGTACACCGTGCCGGTCGGCCTGCCGCCACACCGACTCGCTCTGCGGTTCCACCCCGGCGACCGCGTCGAACACGGCCACCGCCCCGTCGAGCACCCGCAGGGCACGCTCCACCTCGTCGGCGAAGTCGACGTGCCCGGGAGTGTCGATGAGATTGATCCGGTGACCGTCCCAGGCGCAGCTGACCGCCGCGGCGAAGATGGTGATGCCGCGATCGCGCTCCTGCGGGTCGAAGTCGGTGACGGTGGTGCCGTCGTGGACCTCGCCGCGCTTGTGGGTGGTGCCGGTGGCGAACAGGATCCGTTCGGTGACGGTGGTCTTGCCGGCGTCGACGTGGGCGAGGATGCCGAGGTTGCGGACGGCGGAGAGCGGGTTGAGGTGGGTACGCACGGCCCGGGGCCTTTCGGTGCGATCGGGAAAAGGGGCAGCGCGATTCCAGGGCGAAACGGGAAGGTGGGTGGCACCACATCTGACATTGCGTCAGCAACTTTGGGTGCCTGAGTCGTTCGACCCGGTCAGCCGGTGCCGCCGCGCAGCGGGCACCGGAACGACGAAGACACGAGGATCACCTCGTAGCGCGGCAGGGAGACGACGACAGCGGCGTGGTCACGCATGGCCGTCTCCCTTCGTTCGTCGCGATGATGCCCGGCGCTCGGCAGGCGGCGTCGGGTCCGTCCGTGAGTGTAGGAAGACCGGAGGGAAGGGGGCCAGGGATTATTCCGGCGGGGTCGGCGTGTCGTGGGTGCGGTACATCGCCTGGACGTCGAGCTCCAGTTGGACCGTCGGGCCGACCACCGCGATGCCCCGGGCCAGCATGGAGCGCCAGTTCAGCGTGTAGTCCTCGCGGTGCAGTTCCGCCGTCGCCAGGGCCGCGCAGCGCAGTTCCTGGCCGTAGCCGCCGTTCACGGTGCCGAGGTACGTCGTGTCCAGGGCCACCGAGCGGCTGACGCCGTGCATCGTGAGGGAGCCCTGCAGCGTCCACTTGGTGCCGCCGCGGTAGGCGAAGCGCGCGCTCGTGAAGTCGATGTACGGGAAGCGTTCGACGTCGAGGAAGTCGGCGGATCGCAGATGGTTGTCGCGGGTGGTGTTGCCGGTGGTGATGCTGGAGGCGTCGATCCTGACGTGCACGCGGGAGTCGGACATGTCCGGGGCGATCCGGATACCGCCCTCGAAGCGTTCGAAACGACCGTGCACATGGGCCATCCCGACGTGCTTGGCGATGAAGCGGATCGCCGTGTGCGGCGGGTCGAAGAGCCAGGTTCCGGGCGTCGGCAACTGGAGCGCCTCGGCGGATTGCAGCCAGACGCGCTCGGGGGCCGTCGGGGCGCCCGGGCCCGTCTCGATCGTCTCGCGGTGCGGCCGCAGGCCCTCCGCCGAGATGAGCAGGCTGTACCGGCCGGGCGGCAGCGCCGCGAGGAAGTAGCCGTAGGGGTCGGTCGTGCCGCGGGCGGCGACGCGGTGGGTGTCCAGGGCGGTGACGGTGACGTCCGCGGCCGCCAGGGGCGAGCCCATCGGGTCGACGACCTCGCGGGCCACCGCGCCCGCGCCGTCGGGAAGGGGGAGGGCGAGGCCCGCCGCCGCGGCGGAGGTGTTCTTGAGCCACCGGCGCCGGAGCAGTGCGAGGGCCATGGTGGTCACCTTTCTTCGGGTGTGCGGCCGTACGAGCAGCGATTCAGCGCACGCCGACGGCCGCACCTTGCTGCGGTCACACCCCCTTGTCGATCTTGACGGGCCGGGTTCGGGTACGGGTGTCTCAATACGAGACAGTCACGACCGTCCCCCGAAGAGGTGCGCGTGCTCGGCGGCCCACGTGGCGAAGGTGCGCGCCGGCCGGCCCGTGACCTTCTCCACGGTGCCCGAGACCGTACGGCCCACCTCCGGGGTGTTCCCGTACGCCATGAGCAGGAAGCCGATGACGTCCTCGGGGAGGCCCGCCGCCCGCCATTGCGCGAGCGCCTCTTCCTCCGTCAGCTCGATCAGGGTGATCTCCCGGCCGGTGGCCGCGGCGATCGTCTTCACCTTGTCGCCGACGGTGAGCACGTCGGGCCCGGTGATCACGTACTCCTGGCCGCCGTGCCCCTCCTCCGTGAGCGCGACCGCGCCGACGGCGCCGATGTCACCCTCGTGGACCATGGCGCTCAGGCGGTCGACGAACGGCTCCCGCACCTCGCCCGAGGCCACGATCCCGTCCACCCACTCCAGGGCGTTGGCCATGAACTCGACCGGCATGAGCACGGTCCAGTCCACGCCGTCGTCGGCCCGCACCGCGTCCTCCAGCGGGGTGGGGCCTCCGCCGTGGAGCACGGTGAGGCGACGGACACCGGCGGCGCGGGCGAGTTCCAGGATCCGGGGGCCGGTCTCCAGCGGGCTGAAGGCGGCGCCCCCGAAGGTGATCAGGTGGAGCCCCGTGACGCCCTCCAGGGCCGGAGCCAGGCCGTCCGGCTCGGTCAGGTCGCCTTCGACGACCTCGACGCCCGTCGGGAAGGAGGCCTTCCCTGCGTCACGCGTGAGAGCACGCACCTCGTGCCCCCGGGCGAGCAGTTCGGCGACGACCTGACGGCCGACGGTTCCGGTGGCGCCGGTGACAAGGATCTTCTGCGTCTGAGTCATGCCACGACCCTAGGAACGCTTGCGGTCACCTTCTGTCCGCGAGCCGGAGTCCGGCGGGCGCCCTTCGAACGCCGCGAGCAGCACGCCCCGCACTCCCTCCACCGTCACCTCACGCGGGTTGGCGTACGGCTCGCCCGCGGTCCGGGCCGCCGCCGGGGTGAGATCGGCCTCCGTGAGGCCGAGTTCGGCGAGGCTTCGCGGTGCGCCGAGGCGGCCGGCCAGGTCCCACAGGGCGTGGGGCACGTCGTCGGCGCCGAGGGCGCGGCGCAGTACCGTCAACGCCTGCGGGGCGGCGGGGGCGTTGTGGGCGAGGGCGTAGGGCAGGACGACCGTGTGGGTCTCGGCGTGGGGCAGGCCGTAGGTGCCGCCGAGGACATGGCACAGCTTGTGGTGCAGGCCCATGGTCGTCGCGCCGAGGCACGCGCCGCACAGCCATGCCGCGTACAGTGCCCGGCTGCGCGCGTCGAGGTCCGTTGGGTCGCCGGCCAGCCTCGGCAGCGCCTCGGCCATCGCCCGGACGCCCTCCTCCGCCATGACCGAGACCAGCGGTGAGACGTCCGGGGCGTACAGCGCCTCGACGGCGTGCGCGAGTGCGTTGATCCCGCTGGTCACGGTCAGTGGTACGGGCAGGGAGAGGGTGAGCCGGGGGTCGTAGACGACGCTGCGGGGCTGGACGACTGGGTCGCGGCCGGTGCGTTTGGTGCCGTGCTCGGTCAGGCCCCACACCGGGGTCATCTCGGAGCCCGAGTAGGTGGACGGTACGGCGATCAGCGGCAGTCCGGTGCGCAGGGCGATCGCCTTGCCGAGCCCGATCGCGGAGCCGCCGCCGACCGCGACGCAACCGTCCGCGCCGGCCGCCCGGACGGCCGCGACGGCCCGGTCCGCGTCCTCCACCGGCACGTGCATCCGTGCCTCGGGGTGCAGCCCGGCGCAGCTGTCGCCGAGCGCGTCCGCGACCGCCCGCGCCACGCGCTCGCCCCGGCTGCCGGACACCACGAGCAGCCGCCTCAGACCCAGGCGCGCCGCCTCGTCCGGAGTCGCGGTGACGGCCGCGCCGGGCCGGAAGACCACCCGCTGGGGCCGGGTCTCGTAGCTGAACTCGTCCTGGAACGTCATGCGGTCCGCTCCAGTACGAGGTCGAAGCTGGCGTGCCGGAAGGGGTTGTCCACGCCGAACTCCCGGGCCAGCGCCGGGTCGTCGGTCTCCGTGAAGTCCTGGACGAGGCTCTGCTTGACGGCGAACACCGCGTCGGAGTCGAGGTAGTCGCCGCCGGCCACGAAGATGTGTGTGGTGACGGGTGTGTGGCCCTCGGCCGCGGCGATGAAGTGGATGTGCGCGGGGCGGTAGGGGTGTCGCCCGGTCGCGCGCAGCAGCCCGCCCACGGGACCGTCGGTGGGGATCGGGTACGCCGCCGGGACGCAGGTGCGGAACCAGAAGCGGCCCTCGGTGTCGGCGGTGAACAGCCCGCGTCCGTTGCCCGCGGGCTGGACGCCGGGCTGCTGGACGTCGTAGTAGCCCTGGTCGTCGGCCTGCCAGACGTCGACGACGGCGCCGGGCAGCGGGGTGCCGTCCGCGGACCGCACCCGGCCACTGACGACGCACCTCTCACCCCCGCCCACCAGGTCGATGTCGTCGCCGAGCGTGCGCGGCGGCGACTCGGTCATGTGGAAGGGGCCCAGCACGGTCGACTCGGTGACCCCTGCCGCGTGATCGGCGTTCAGGGTCTCCACCAGCATGGACAGGCCCAGTACGTCCGACAGCAGGATGAACTCCTGCCGGGTGTCGGTGCACGCCCGGCCGGTCGCCGTCAGGAAGGCGATCGCCCGCTCCCACTCCACCTGGGTGAGGCGGGTCTCGCGGGCGAAGTCGTGCAGATGGCGGACGAGGCCGGTGAGCAGCTCACGCAGCCGCGGGTCGGCGGTCCCGCGCAGGCTGGCGAGGGCCTGCTCGGTGACGCCGGCCCTGGTCGCATCGGTGGTCATCCCGGCTCCTCGTCGTCGACGTCCGCTTCTTCCATGATGGCCCGCTCACCGTGGCCGAGGATCTGCAGCAGCGCGTTCGCGAGCAGTTCCCCGGCGTCCGGAGCGGCGGTGGCGTGACGGAAGGCGACGAAGCCGTCCGGGCGGACGAGGAGGGCGCCCGCGTCGGAGGTCTCGCGCAGGCGTGCCCAGTCGCCGTAGGGGTCCTCGTACTCCTGGCCGGGACCGATCACCACGGTGGCGATCCCGATGTCCTGGGCCGAGGCCGCCCGCACCCAGTCCTCGCCCCCGATGCCGGTCAGCAGGGTGAAACGGCCCCGGCCGACGGTGTCGAGGGTGGAGAGCGTGCGGGTGCCGCGCGTGATCCAGGCGTGCGGGAGCCGCGCGCCGGGCCGGGTGGACGGCTGGTGGTGCAGTTCGGGGTCGCGGGTGAAGCCGGGGTCGGGCGTGCCGTCCGGGACGATCGCGGCGGAGTTCTGCGCGGAATAGCGCTGGTTGAGGTCGACGCCGTGTGCGTTGAACTCGTAGACCTTGAAGGCGATCGCCTCGCGCAGCTTCGCCCGCTGCTTCTCGGCGGCCGCGGTGGCGTCCTTGCGGGCCGCGATGTTGGACCAGAGCTGCTCGGGGGTCTGCGGGGAGAGACCGTCGAGGGCCTCGAAGACCGGCGCGGTCTCGCGGATGGACCGGTTGGCGCGGGTGACGATCTGCCGTCCGATCGGGGCGCGTTCGGTGGTGTAGCTGTCGAGCAGGCGGGGGTGGGCGGTGCCGTCGAGGACCAGCTTGAGCTTCCAGGCGAGGTTGTAGGCGTCCTGGACCGAGGTGTTGGAGCCGAGGCCGTTGGACGGCGGATGCCGGTGGACGGCGTCCCCGGCGCAGAAGACCCGGCCGTTGGCGTACGTCTCGGCGTACATCTCGTTGACGGTCCATGCCGAGGACGACGTGACGGTCACGGGGATGTCGTCGTCGCCGACGAGCTTCCGGACGATCGCCTCGGCGTACTCGGTCGTCAGGTCGGGGGCTCCCGCGTTCACGTCGTAGCCCCAGACGATCAGCCACTCGTTCCAGGGGCGCACGCAGCGCACCAGCCCCGCGCCGATGCCGCCGACCGTCGCTCCCGGGGCGAGGACCCAGTAGAGGATGGACGGGCGGTGGGCGGTGTACTCGCTCAGGTCCGCCTCGAAGACGATGTTGATGCTGCCGGCCACGCCCATCTGGCCGCCCATCGGCAGCCCGGCGTCCGCGGCGACCTTCGACCGCCCGCCGTCGGCGCCGATCAGGTACTTGGCGCGGATCTCGTAGGTGTCCCCGCGCAGCCGGTCGCGGACGGTGGCGGTGACGCCGTCGGGGTCCTGGGTGTGGGAGAGGTACTCGGTCTCGAAGCGGAGCCGGGTGCCGCGGGCGACGGCCGCGTTCACGAGGACCGGCTCCATGAGGTGCTGCGGCATGTCGCACATGCGGGTGGGGCTGGCAAGTTCGTGTTCGGCCTGTATGAGCGGGTCGTTGCCCCAGGAGCGCACCCGGCCCAGTTCCTCGCCGGCGAGGCTCGTGCAGAACGTCGTGTTGCCCATCAGGTGCTGCGGGGTGGCCTGGGCGACGACCTCCTGCTCCACGCCGAGGTCGCGCAGCACCTCCATGGTGCGCTGGTTGGTGATGTGCGCGCGGGGGGTGTCGGCGAGGCTCGCGTGGCGGGTCACCACGATGTTGGGGACGCCGTAGGTGCTCAGGGCGAGCGCGGCCGAGGCACCGGCCGGGCCGCTGCCCACGATCAGGACGTCGGTCTCGACGACGGTGGCCATGCGGCGCTCCTGCGAAAGGGGGCGGGTGGCGGATGCGGAACGTGCATGATCATGGTGCGCCGCGGCCGGACGCGGGTGTCTCATTACGAGACACCCGCTCGCCGACGAGGGGCGGCGTCGGGTCCCTCGGGAAGGGGCGCCGCGGAGCCGCGAAGGGCGGCGCCGGGACCCGCACTTGTTTCCTGTTCAACCGAACGCGCTACGGTGGGCCGTGCCGTGACCACCACAGACCCCTCCCCCGCAGCCACCGCCCGGCCCTCGCTGCGCCTCGCCCGCGAGCGGTTCCTGTCAGGGCGTCCGCTGCCCCGGAGCGTGCCGGAGGAGGTCGTCGCGGCGTGGCGGCGGGCGCGCTTCTTCGGCGTGCCGCACGACTTGGCGGAGCCCGCGACCCGCCCCCCGCTCACCGGGGAGCCTGCGCTGCTCGGCGCCGCCCGGCCGGTGCTCGACCGGGTCGTCCCGGCGCTGGGCGTGGGCGGGGCGCTGCTCGTCCTGACCGATGAGCGGCTGCGTGTGCTGTGGACGGCGGGGCACGTCCCGGAGTTCGGTACGTGCCCCGCCTTCCTGTCGGAGCAGGAGGTCGGCAACAACAGCGCGGCGCTCGCCGTGCGTGTCCGGGGCCGGGCCGAGGTGCACGGGCCCGAGCACTTCCTCGACCGGTGGCAGGACGTGTCCGCGGTCAGCGTCCCGGTGCTCGGGCCGGAGGGCGGGCAGGTGCTGGGCACCGTGACGGTCGGGACACGGCTGTGCGCCACGGGAGCGCCGCACCCTCAGGCGGCCTTCGCCGAGGCGACGGTCGCGGCGATCGAGACGGAGCTGCGGGCACGGGCCGGGTGGGACGAGCGGGTGTTGCTGGACGCCTATGTGCGGGCGGCGCGGGGGCCGGGCCGGGCCGTGGCGGCACTCGACGGCCGCAACCGGCTGGTCAGTGAGGCGGCGCAGCGGCTGCTGACGCCCGAGGTGCTCGGGGTGCTGGAGCGTACGGCGGCCGGCGCGCGGGATACGGACGTCTCGGGCTTCGCGGAGTTGCCGGAGGGAGCCGGGTGCACCGCGCGCGTCACTCCGGTGCGTCTGGACGGCAGGACCCTCGGGATCGTGGCCGCCCTGGAACCGCTCGACGATCCGGCCCCCAGGGCCTCGACCCCGGTCTCGTCCCCGCCGGTGGCCCTGAGCGGTTCCTCGGTCCCCTGGCGGCACACCGTCGGACATGCCGTCGAACTGGCCCGTTCCCGGGAGCCCCTGCTGCTCACCGGTGAGCGCGGTACGGGCAAGTCGGCGCTTGCGCGGGAGCTGTTCGGGCCGGGCCCCGTCCAGGTCGCCGACGCGGCGCTCGACACCGGCCTCGATCAGGCCCTGCCCGGGTGGCGTTCCGATCGCCCCCTCCTGCTCCGTCACGCCGAGCGCCTCGCGCAGCCCGGCGTGGCCGCGCTCAACTCCCTGCTCGACCGGCACCCGGACACCCGGCTGCTGATCACCTACACACCCGGTACGCCCGTCGGCCCCTGCCTGCAGCGCCTGCTGGACAAACTGTCCGCCCGCTCGGTGACTCTGCCACCGCTACGGGAACGCGCCGAGGACATACGGGAACTGGTGTCGGCCCTCACTCCCCGTCCGGCGCCCGGGCAGCCGCCGCTGACCTGGACCATGGACGCCCTGCACGCGCTGGAGCGGTACCCGTGGCCCGGCAACGTCACCGAGCTGGCCCATGTCGTGCGGGCCCTCGCGGAGCACCGGCGGATGTCCGGGCCGGTCCGCCGGGCGGAGCTGCCGGACGCCGTCCGGGAAGGACCGGCCGCTCGTCCGCTCAGCCCGATGGAGCGCGCCGAGCGGGCCGCGATCCTGGAGGCGCTGCGCCGCCACGGGGGCAACAAGGCGCGCACGGCGGTCGCCCTCGGGATCGGCCGGGCGACGCTGTACCGCAAGCTGCGGGAGTACCGGCGCTGATCATTGATGACGGGGATGACGGGGATGACGCACAACAGCTCGGGCGGGTCGAGAAGATCTCGACCCGCCCGAGCTGGTCTGTGTCCGAGGGGGGACTTGAACCCCCACGCCCGATAAAGGGCACTAGCACCTCAAGCTAGCGCGTCTGCCATTCCGCCACCCGGACCAGGTGTCTGCCGCCTTGCCAGGGGTGCTCCCCGCGGCGACATGGACAACAATACCAAGCTTTCGGAGTGCCTTTCACCTGCGTTTCCGTGCGCCTGGCGGGGGTCCGGGACCTCGCGCACCGTTACCTCTAGGGTCGCACCATGAGTGACTGGATGGTTACGCAGAGCCCCTCGGTCCGGCGTCGCCCGCGTGCGCTGTCGCCGCTCAGGGAGCATCTGCGGGACACGTTCTGGTTCGCCCCCACCGCGGCGATGGTCGGGGTCTTCGTGGTCTGGGTGGGGGCGGAGGCGCTCGACACGGCCGTCGTCGACGCGCTCCAGCAGGACCGTGACTACGAGACGCTGGGCGAGCTGCTGCGGTTCGCGGAGGACGCGAAGGCGGTGGTGAGCGCGATCGGCTCGGCGATGATGACCTTCATCGGTGTGGTCTTCAGCATTTCGCTGGTGGCGGTGCAGATGGCGAGCGGGCAGTTCACCCCGCGCGTGGTGCGGCTCTTCGTGCGCAGCCGGATCACCAAGGCGACCTTCGCGGTCTTCCTGTCGACTTTTGTGCTGACCCTGCTGGTCCTGACGAGCTTCGACACCGTCGACGATCCCCGGGCCGTCACGACGGTCCCTCTGGTGCAGTCGGTCCTCACCCTCGGCATGGTCGCCCTGAGCCTGCTGCTCTTCGTGCTGTACGTGAACGCCACCCTGCGGCTGATGCGGATCAGCCATGTGATCGCGCGGATCGCCTCGGAGTCGTTCCGGGTGGTCGCCTCGATGCCCGTGCCGGTGGGCGGGCAGGACGCGCCCGGCCTCGGCACCGAGACCGCGTGGGTGCCGCACGAGGGCCGGGCCGGGGTGCTGCGGGACGTGCACATCGCACGATTGGTGCGGGTGGCGCGCAAACACGGGGTCGTGCTGCGGCTGCTGCCGCGGATCGGGGACTTCGTGGTGCCCGGGATGCCCGTGCTGGCGGTGCACGGCGGGCCGGTCCCACCGCGCAGGGCGCTGCGCTCCGCGGTCTCGGTGGGGGTGGAGCGGACCTACCACCAGGATCTCGGTTTCGGACTGCGGCAGTTGTCCGACATCGCACTGCGCGCCCTGTCCCCCGCGATCAACGATCCGACGACCGCCGTCCAGGCTCTGGACCGCGTCGTCCAGTTCCTTGCCGCGCTGAGCCGGCGTCCGCTGGACGCCGCCCTGCACCGGGACCGGGCCGGTGCGGTGCGGATGGTGCAGCACGTGCCGGACTGGACCGAGCTGGTGGATCTCGGGTTCACCGAGGTACGGGGCTGCGCCGTCGGGAGCCCGCAGGTCTCCCGGCGCATGCTGGCCGGCCTCGACGACCTGCTCCTGCTCGCACCGCCGGAACGCCGAGAGCCGCTGCTGCGCCATCGCGAACTGCTCCGGCAGGCGGTCGATCTCGCCGCGGCGACCGCGCCGGACCGGGACTTCGCCCTGCGCCCGGACCGGCAGGGCATCGGCTGAGCGACGTCTCGAAGTGCCGGGCCGCGCCACGTCGGACCGCACCCTTGTGCCGGGCCGCGCCACGTCGGACCGCACCCTTGTGCCGGGCCGCGCCACGTCGGACCGCACCCTTGTGCCGGCCCCCTGCCGGCCGTCGGACCGCTCCGGCGTCCGACGCCGGCCCCCCCTCATCGCGGACCCCGCGGGGAACCGGCGTCGGACGCGCCCCCTGCGTCAGGGCAGCAGCTGGTACTCCGGGAAGTTCCCCGGCAGCCGCTCCCCCTGCGGTCCTCGCGTCACCGCCCGCACGAGCAGGTCGCCGCCGACGAACGCGCCGCGCCAGGACGCGCCGAGTCCGCCGAACAGCTCGTCGCGATCGCCCCTTGAGCGGGGCGTGCCGTGGCCGACCTTGAACGCGCGGATGTGCGGGGCGAGCCGCTCGTACGTCGCCCGGTCGTCCGTGGACAGCGTGGCTACCAGCGCGCCGTTGGAGGCGTTCATCGCGGCCAGCAGCTCCGCCTCCGTGTCGACCAGGACGATCGTGTCGACCGGGCCGAACGGCTCCGCGTGGTGCAGTGGGGAGGACGAGGGCGGGTCGAGGAGCGTGACCGGCTGGACGTAGGCGGAGGTGTCCTGGCCGGGCAGGAAGCGGGCGTCGTCGGGCGTGGCGCGGTGCAGCGGTACGGCGCCGCGTTCGATCGCCACGGCGACCTGGTCCTGCAGCTCCTTCGCCTTGGCCGCGTTGATCACCGGCCCGAAGTCCAGCTCCGGGTACGGATCGTCCCCCTGCTCCACGGCGAGCGGATGCCCGACCCTGAGCGTGCGCACCGCCGGGAGGTACGCCGCCAGGAACGCGTCGAACAGGTGCCGCTGGACGACGAAGCGCGGGTATGCCGTGCAGCGCTGCTTGCCGTAGTCGAAGAGCTTGGGGATCACCGCGGTGAAGGCGTCCCAGTCCGAATAATTCCAAATACCCCAGGTGTTGAGTCCCTCCTGTTCGAGTACGTGTCGTTTGCCGAGGTCGGCGACGGCTGTGGCCACCGCGGCGCCGGTGTCGCGGCCGCCGACGAAGGAGACGCAGCCGATCTCGGGCGCCCGCACCAGCGCCTGGGACAGCTCGCCTCCGCTGCCGCTGACGAGGGTCACCGGAACTCCCTCGCGGGCGGCGAGGGCGCAGGCCAGGGTCAGGCAGGCGACACCGCCGTCGGTCGGGGCCTTGGCGATGGCCGCGTTGCCTGCCAGTGATTGGACCAGTAATGCGTGAACGAGCACGCTCATCGGGTAGTTCCAGCTGGCGATGTTGGATACCGGGCCGTCCAGCGGGGAGCGGCCGGCGAGCATCGGTTCGACGCCGTCGACGTACCAGCGGACCCCGTCGATGGCCCGGTCGACGTCCGCCTGGGCGAGCCGCCAGGGCTTGCCGATCTCCCACACGAGCAGGAGGGCGAGCAGCGTGCGGTGTTCGGTGAGGGCGTCGAGGGTGGCCGCGACCCGGGCCCGGCGCTCCTCCAGGGGGACGTGCCGCCAGGCGCGGTGCTGGTCGAGGGCGGCGCACACGGCCCGGTGGGCGGTGGTGCCGTCCAGGCGGGGCGGGCCTGCGATCGGGCTGCCGTCGACCGGGCTGACGGCGGGCAGCACCCGTCCGTCCTCGTGCCAGGCGCCGTTCCAGAGGTTGAAGGTCCGGTCGTCGTGGAAGGCCTCGGGAGCGACGGCGAGGCAGCGCTGCCACGCGTCGGGCCAGGACGTGCCGGTCTTGAGAGTGAGGGTGGGTGCCATGGGTTGCTCCGCTCTCGGTGCACAGTCGGGGGCGGGGAATGCGGCGTGGGGCGGCCCGGCCGTCAGCCTTCGAGGCGCGCGAGGACCAGCTTCGCCGTCTCGGTCGGTGTGCTGCCCACGCTGACGCCGACCGCCTCCAGGGCCTCCTTCTTCGCGGCGGCCGTGCCGGAGGAGCCGGACACGATCGCGCCCGCGTGCCCCATGGTCTTGCCCTCTGGTGCGGTGAATCCGGCGATGTAGCCGACGACGGGCTTGGTGACGTGCTCGCGGATGTAGGCCGCCGCCCGTTCCTCCGCGTCGCCGCCGATCTCGCCGATGAGGACGATCAGGTCGGTGTCGGGGTCGTCCTGGAAGGCGGTGAGGCAGTCGATGTGCGTGGTGCCGACGACGGGGTCGCCGCCGATGCCGACGCAGGTGGAGAAGCCGACGTCGCGCAGCTCGTACATGAGCTGGTAGGTCAGCGTGCCCGACTTGGATACCAGGCCGATGCGGCCCGGCTTGGTGATGTCGGCCGGGATGATGCCCGCGTTGGACTGGCCGGGCGTGATGAGGCCGGGGCAGTTGGGGCCGACGATGCGGGTGCCCTTGTCCTTGGCGTACGCGGTGAAGGCGACGGAGTCGTGGACGGGGATGCCCTCGGTGATGACGACGGCGAGGGCGATGCCTGCGTCGGCGGCTTCGATCACGGCCGCCTTGGCGAAGGAGGGCGGGACGAAGACGACGGTGACGTCCGCTTGGGTGGCGCGCATGCCGTCGGCGACTGAGCCGAAGACCGGCACAGCCATGGGGGCACCTCCCAGGCCCTGGAGCCCCTGGGGGACGTCGAAGTCGACGGTGCGGCCGGCCTTGCGCGGGTTGACGCCGCCGACGACGTTCGTGCCGGCCGCGAGCATGCGCCGGGTGTGCTTCATGCCCTCGCCGCCGGTCATGCCCTGGACGAGGACCTTGCTCTCCTTGGTGAGGTAGATGGCCATGACGTTCCCTCTGCTCAGGCCGTGGTGGCGAGTTCGGCGGCACGGGCGGCGGCGCCGTCCATGGTGGTGACCTGCTGGACCAGCGGATGCGCGTGCTCGTCGAGGATGGCCCGGCCCCGGGCCGCGTTGTTGCCGTCCAGGCGGACGACCAGCGGCTTGCTCAAGCGCACGGATTCCAAGGCCTGGACAATGCCGTCGGCGACCGCGTCGCAGGCGGTGATCCCGCCGAAGACGTTGACGAAGACGGATTTCACGGCCGGGTCGGAGAGGATGACCGACAAGCCGTCCGCCATGACCCGGGCGCTCGCTCCGCCGCCGATGTCGAGGAAGTTGGCCGGTCGCGCGCCGCATCCCGCGACCACGTCCAGGGTCGACATGACGAGACCTGCGCCGTTGCCGATGATGCCGACCTCGCCGTCCAGCTTGACGTAGTTGAGGCCCTTCGCGGCGGCGGCCGCCTCCAGCGCGTCGTCGTGCTCCGCGTCGTCCGCGCCCCAGCGCGCCTGCCGGAAACGGGCGTTGTCGTCAAGGGTGACCTTGCCGTCGAGGGCCAGGATCCGGCCCTCCTTCGTGCGCACGAGGGGATTGACTTCGACGAGAAGGGCGTCCTCACGGACCAGGACCTCCCACAGGCGTACGAGGACGTCCACGGCCTGCCGCGGCAGCCCGGCGGCCTCGGCGATCTCGCCCGCCTTCGCGGTGGTGACTCCCTCGGCGGGGTCGACGGGGACACGGGCCACGGCCTCGGGACGGGTGGCGGCGACCTCCTCGATCTCCATGCCGCCTTCCGCGGAGGCGATCGCGAGGAAGCGTCCCGCCGCGCGGTCGAGTACGTAGGACACATAGAACTCGGTGTCGATGTCCACCGGTTGGGCCAGCATGACCGTGCCGACCGTGTGTCCCTTGATGTCCATGCCGAGGATCTGGCGTGCGGTCAGCTCGGCGGCGGCCGGGTCGGCGGCGAGTTTCACGCCACCGGCCTTGCCGCGTCCACCGGTCTTCACCTGGGCTTTCACCACGACCCGGCCACCGAGCCGGCGTGCGATCTCGCGAGCTTCCTTGGGCGAGTCCGTCACCTCGGCCCGCGGCACCAAGATGCCGTGTTCTTCGAAGAGTTCTCTTGCCTGGTGTTCGTACAGGTCCATTTCGGCTCCTGACTGCCGTGTCTTCTGGGGAGCGACCCCCAGTCCCCCGAAAATGCCGCACGCCCCCTGGACACCACCCACCGGATGCGGGATAACAAGCTTCATACAGTATTCGTCGACTGTATGCAATGTACTGCGAGCCGCTCCAACCCCCTACGAAGGGACAGGACTTCGCCATGCCCGACGACACCCAGGACTTGATTTCCGGTGGTCATCTCGTAGCCAAGGCGCTGAAGGCCGAGGGGGTCGACCGCATCTACACGCTGTGCGGCGGCCACATCATCGACATCTACGACGGCTGCGTCGACGAGGGCATCGAGGTCGTCGACGTACGCCACGAGCAGGTCGCCGCCCACGCCGCAGACGGCTACGCCCGCATCACCGGCAAGCCCGGCTGCGCGGTGGTCACCGCGGGGCCGGGGACGACCGACGCCGTCACCGGTGTCGCCAACGCCTTCCGCGCGGAGTCCCCGATGCTGCTGATCGGCGGTCAGGGAGCCCTCACCCAGCACAAGATGGGGTCTTTGCAGGACCTGCCGCACGTCGACATGATGAACCCCATCACCAAGTTCTCGGCGACCGTGCCGGACACGGCCCGCGCCGCGGACATGGTGTCCATGGCGTTCCGCGAGTGCTTCCACGGCGCGCCCGGACCCTCCTTCCTGGAGATCCCGCGCGACGTGCTGGACGCCAAGGTCCCCGCCGCCAAGGCGCGCGTGCCGCGAGAAGGCGCCTACCGCGCCTCGACCCGCTCTGCAGGCGACCCCGAGGCGATCGAGAAGCTCGCCGACCTGCTGGTGCACGCCGAGAAGCCGGCCGTCCTGCTGGGCAGCCAGGTCTGGACGACCCGGGGCACCGAAGCGGCCATCGAGCTCGTCAGGACCCTCAACGTCCCCGCCTACATGAACGGCGCGGGACGCGGCACCCTCCCGCCCGGCGACCCGCACCACTTCCAGCTCTCCCGCCGGTACGCCTTCTCCAACGCCGACGTCATCGTCATCGTCGGGACGCCCTTCGACTTCCGCATGGGCTACGGCAAGCGGCTGTCGCCGGACGCGACCGTCGTGCAGATCGACCTCGACTACCGCACGGTCGGCAAGAACCGCGACATCGACCTCGGCATCGTGGGCGACGCCGGTCTGGTGCTGAAGTCCGTGACCGAGGCGGCCTCCGGGCGTATCAACGGCGGTGCGTCCAAGCGCAAGGAGTGGCTGGACGAGCTGCGGGCGGCCGAGCAGACCGCTCTGGAGAAGCGGCTGCCCAGCCTGAAGTCGGACGCCTCCCCCATCCATCCCTATCGTCTGGTCAGCGAGATCAACGACTTCCTCACCGAGGACTCCATCTACATCGGTGACGGCGGCGACATCGTCACCTTCTCCGGCCAGGTCGTGCAGCCCAAGTCACCCGGTCACTGGATGGACCCCGGTCCCCTCGGCACGCTCGGCGTCGGCGTCCCCTTCGTGCTCGCGGCCAAGCAGGCGCGGCCCGACAAGGAGGTCGTCGCACTCTTCGGCGACGGCGCGTTCTCCCTCACCGGCTGGGACTTCGAGACCCTCGTCCGCTACAACCTCCCGTTCGTCGGCATCGTCGGCAACAACTCCTCCATGAACCAGATCCGGTACGGCCAGGCCGCCAAGTACGGCAAGGACCGCGACCGGGTCGGCAACACCCTCGGCGACGTCCACTACGACAAGTTCGCCCAGATGCTGGGCGGTTACGGCGAGGAGGTCCGCGACCCCGCCGACATCGGCCCGGCCCTGCTGCGTGCACGCGAGTCCGGCAAGCCGTCGCTGATCAACGTCTGGGTCGACCCCGACGCGTACGCCCCCGGAACCATGAACCAGACCATGTACAAGTGAGGTGCCCGCGATGACTGCTACCTCCACCAAGGCCCTCGAAGGCATCCGCATCCTGGACATGACCCACGTCCAGTCCGGGCCGTCGGCGACCCAGCTGCTCGCCTGGCTCGGCGCGGACGTCGTCAAGCTGGAGGCTCCGACCGGCGACATCACGCGCAAGCAACTGCGTGACCTGCCGGACGTCGACTCCCTCTACTTCACGATGCTCAACTGCAACAAGCGGAGCATCACCCTGAACACGAAGACCGAACGCGGCAAGGAGATCCTCACCGAGCTGATCCGGCGCTCCGACGTCATGGTCGAGAACTTCGGCCCGGGCGCGGTGGACCGGATGGGCTTCACCTGGGACCGCATCCAGGAGATCAATCCACGGATCGTCTATGCCTCCATCAAGGGGTTCGGCGAGGGCCCGTACACCAACTTCAAGGCGTACGAGGTCGTCGCGCAGGCCATGGGCGGGTCGATGTCGACCACCGGTTTCGAGGACGGGCCGCCGCTGGCGACGGGGGCCCAGATCGGGGACTCGGGGACGGGTGTGCACGCCGTGGCGGGCATCCTCGCCGCGCTCTATCAACGGGAGCGCACCGGGCGCGGGCAGCGGGTCAACGTGGCCATGCAGCACGCCGTACTCAACCTGTGCCGGGTGAAGCTGCGGGACCAGCAGCGTCTGGCACACGGGCCGCTCGCTGAATATCCCAACGACGACTTCGGCGACGAGGTTCCCAGGTCCGGAAACGCCTCCGGCGGCGGCCAGCCCGGCTGGGCCGTCAAGTGCGCGCCGGGCGGCCCGAACGACTACGTGTACGTCATCGTGCAGCCCGTCGGCTGGCAGCCGATCAGCGAGCTCATCGGCCGGCCCGAGCTGGCCGACGACCCCGAGTGGGCGACGCCCGAGGCACGGCTGCCCAAGCTCGGCAAGATGTTCCAGCTGATCGAGGAGTGGTCCTCGACGCTGCCCAAGTGGGAGGTGCTGGAGCGGCTCAACGCGCGCAACATCCCGTGCGGGCCGATCCTGTCGACCCGGGAGATCATCGAGGACCGTTCGCTGGTCGCCAACGGGATGGTCGTCACCGTCCCCCACCCCGAGCGTGGGGACTTCGTGACCGTCGGCAGCCCGCTCAAACTGTCCGACTCCCCCGTCGAGGTGACCAGTTCACCCCTGCTCGGCGAGCACAACGAAGAGGTCTACGTCGGCGAACTCGGCCTCGGCGACGAGGAAGTGCGCCTGCTCAAGTCGAACGGAGTGATCTGACGTGATGGCCGAAGACCGGGTCCTGCGGGTGCGGTCCCTCCTGGAGTCCGTGCGGGCCGAGGGACGGACCGCGCTGACCGCGCCCGAGGGCAAAGTGATCGCCGACGCGTACGGGATCGCCGTGCCGGGCGAGGAACTGGCGACGGACGTCGAGGAGGCCGTGGCGTTCGCGGCGCGCTTCAACGGGCCCGTCGTGATGAAGATCGTCTCGCCGGACATCCTGCACAAGACCGACGCCGGCGGAGTGATCGTCGGGGTCGAGGGCGCGACCGGCGTACGGGCCGCCTTCCACACCATCATCGACAACGCACGCGCCTACGACGCCGATGCCCGCATCTCGGGCGTGCAGGTGCAGGAGCTGCTGCCGAAGGGGCAGGAGGTCATCGTCGGCACGGTCACGGACCCGACGTTCGGAAAGGTGGTCGCCTTCGGACTCGGCGGGGTGCTCGTCGAGGTCCTCAAGGACGTCACCTTCCGGCTGGCCCCCGTGTCGGCCGACGAGGCGCTGTCCATGCTGGACTCGATCCGGTCGGCGGAGATCCTGCGCGGGGTGCGCGGCCAGGCGGGCGTGGACCGGTGGGCCGTCGCCGAGCAGATCCGCCGGGTGTCGCAACTCGTCGCGGACTTCCCCGAGATCGCCGAGGTGGACCTCAACCCGGTGATCGCAACGGCCGAGGGTGCCGTCGCGGCCGACATCCGGGTGATCCTCGCCGAGTCGCAGCCCGCCCCGCGCCGGAAGTACACGCGCGACGAGATCCTCATCTCGATGCGCCGACTGATGCAGCCTGGCTCTGTCGCCGTGATCGGCGCGTCCAACGAGCAGGGCAAGATCGGCAATTCGGTGATGCGCAACCTCATCGACGGAGGGTTCGCCGGGGAGATCCATCCGGTGAACCCCAAGGCCGATGACATTCTGGGCCGCAAGGCGTACAAGAGTGTCACGGACGTTCCCGGTGAGGTGGATGTGGCGGTCTTCGCGATCCCCGCCAAGTTCGTGGCCTCGGCCCTGGAGGAGGTGGGGCGCAAGAAGATCCCGAACGCCGTGCTGATCCCCTCCGGGTTCGCGGAGACCGGCGAGCACGAACTCCAGGCGGAGATCGTGGAGATCGCCGAACGGCACGGCGTACGGCTGCTGGGGCCGAACATCTACGGCTACTACTCCACCTGGCAGGACCTGTGCGCCACGTTCTGCACGCCGTACGACGTCAAGGGCGGGGTGGCGCTGACCTCGCAGTCGGGCGGCATCGGCATGGCCATCCTGGGCTTCGCCCGCACCACCAAGACGGGTGTGTCGGCGATCGTCGGGCTCGGCAACAAGTCGGACCTGGACGAGGACGACCTGCTGACCTGGTTCGGCGAGGACCCGAACACCCAGTGCATCGCGATGCACCTGGAGGATCTCAAGGACGGCCGCGCCTTCGTGGAGGCCGCCCGGGCTA
This sequence comes from Streptomyces sp. NPDC013187, assembly GCF_042899705.1. Lineage (NCBI taxonomy): Bacteria > Bacillati > Actinomycetota > Actinomycetes > Kitasatosporales > Streptomycetaceae > Streptomyces > Streptomyces sp. NPDC013187. Next base: position 408,571 of record NZ_JBIBAF010000004.1, read on the forward strand.
CCGTGCCGAAGAAGCCGGTGGTCGTGCTGAAGGCCGGGCGGACCGCGGCGGGCGCCAAGGCGGCCGGTTCGCACACCGGCGCCCTCGCCGGTGACGACGCCGTGTACGACGACATCCTGCGGCAGGCCGGCGTGATCCGCGCGCCGGGGCTGAACGACATGCTGGAGTACGCCCGCGCGTTGCCGGTGCTTCCCGCGCCCAAGGGCGACAACGTCGTGATCATCACGGGCGCCGGCGGCAGTGGTGTGCTGCTCTCCGACGCGGTGACGGACAACGGCCTGTCGCTGATGGAGATCCCGCCGGACCTGGACGAGGCGTTCCGCAGGTTCATCCCGCCCTTCGGGGCCGCGGGCAACCCGGTGGACATCACCGGGGGCGAGCCACCGTCGACGTACGAGGCGACGATCCGGCTGGGTCTGGAGGACCCGCGCATCCACGCGCTCGTCCTCGGCTACTGGCACACCATCGTCACTCCTCCCATGGTCTTCGCGGAGCTCACCGCGCGCGTGGTGGCCGAGTTCCGGGAGCGGGGGATCGAGAAGCCCGTGGTGGCGTCGCTCGCGGGGGACGTGGAGGTCGAGGAGGCCTGCCAGTACCTCTTCGAGCACGGGGTCGTGGCGTATCCGTACACGACCGAGAAGCCGGTGGCCGTGCTCGGCGCGAAGTACCGCTGGGCGCGGGAGGCGGGACTGCTGGGGGGCGGTACATGAGGTGAGTGAGCGGGGGGCCGGCCGACGGTGCGCGTCGGCCGGCCCCGGGAGCCGCACGCGCACGAAAGGCATGGGACAGGGGGCGCTGGCCAGATCTTTCGACGCAAGGGGTGCGACACGACATGACAACGACCGATCTGCCCACCACGGTTCCCTACCGGGAGGTCACCGACGCGAACGGTCGCGTCTACCGCCTCGGTGAGACCGACATCGACATCATGGGGCGCAAACGCAAGTGGATGGTGATCCTGCCCTGGATCGGCATGATGGGCATCTCCTCCGCCGAGTACGCGTTCGCGTCCGCCGAGGACACCCTGCACACGGCGCACAGCTGGAACAGCATGCACATCTTCTGGATGATGACCGTCTGGGTCTTCTTCCAGGCCGCGGTGGCCTTCCCCGCGGGCAAGCTGCGGGAAAGCGGGAAACTGCCGGCCCGCTGGGCCATGATGCTCGGCGCCACCGGCACGCTGCTGGGCTACCTGTCCCTCGCCTTCGCGCCGCACGTCGTCTTCGCCTACATCGGGTTCAGCATGTTCAGCGGCATGGGCGCGGGCATGGTCTACGCCACCTGCGTCAACATGGTCGGCAAGTGGTACCCGGAGCGCAAGGGCGGCAAGACCGGCTTCGTCAACGGCGGTTTCGCCTATGGCTCGGTGCCCTTCGTCTTCCTCTTCAACGGCTACATGGACCTGACCAACTTCCGCTGGGTGCTGGTCTCGGTGGGTGTGTTCCTGGCCGCGATGGTCGCGTGCTCCGGCTACTTCTTCAAGGACCCGCCGAAGAACTGGTGGCCCTCCACGATCGACCCGCTGAACCCGCCGGACGACCCGCGCGCGGCCCGCTCGATGCGGATGAACCCGCCGGCGGTGCGCCAGTACTCCCCCAAGGAGGCGTGGAAGACCGGCCGGGTCGCCCTGATGTGGTTCTGTCTGGCGTGCACGTCCGGCGTGAACATCTTCGGCATCGCCTTCCAGGTGGAGATCGGCGAGGAGGCCGGGTTCGCGGGCGGGATCGTCGCCACGGCCATGTCCCTGAAGGCCATCGTCAACGGCACCGGCCGCGGTGTCATCGGCTGGCTCTCCGACCTGTACGGCCGCAAGCGGTGCCTGCTCGTCGTCTGCGTGATCCTGGGCCTGTCCCAGTACGGCATCCTCTGGTCGGCGAACGCCGAGAACCTTCCGCTGTTCCTGGTCTTCTCCTCGATCTCCGGCTTCGGCGGCGGCGCCATCTTCCCGATGTTCGCCGCGCTCACCGCCGACTACTTCGGTGAGAACAACAACGCGTCCAACTACGGCATGGTCTACAGCGCCAAGCTCGTCTCCGGCCTGGGCGCCGGCATGGGTGCCGTGGTCGTCGGCGCCTGGGGGCACTCCGGCGCCTTCATCCTGGCCGGCTCCATCTCCCTCTTCGCCGGCTGCGTGGCACTGTTCCTGACCCCGCCGGGACGCGACAAGGAAACGCGCCGCATCTCCCCCAACCCGCAACCGCTCGGCGAGGACACCACCTGATATGACGCCGGATCCGGCCGCGGCACCCAGCCCCTCGGCACCGTCCGCCGCCGTACACCGTCCCCATAGCCGAACGACCGACAGCCACCCCCGCGTCCGCCGCCCCGGGACGGGCGGGGACGTCCCGGGCCGGGTCCGGCCCGGGGGCTGACCGTCCCCCACGTGAGGAGGCCCTTCCCCGGCCGGGGAAGGGCCTCCTCACGTTTCCGGGATCGTCAGCACTTCTCCCTCAGGGAGTGCAGGTGCGCGCTGGAGCGGCGCGCGAAGGTGAAGGACTCGGCCGGGTTGTCGTGCTCGGCCTGCCAGTGGTGGGCCATGCGGTGGCCGCGCAGCCGGGTCACGGCGGAGATGAACCGCTGGTAGTCGATGTCCCCGTCGCCGACGTCGGTCATGCGGTAGCCGTACGGGTTCGACGGGTCGCTCTCGCCGTCCTTCACGTGGAAGAGCGGATAGCGGTCGGGCTGCCGCAGGACGTAGTTCAGCGGCTCGAAGGGCGCGGGCGTGCCGTCGGGGCGCTTGGAGAAACGGAACTGGCCGACGTACGCCCAGTAGATGTCCATCTCCAGGTGGACGAGGTCGGGGTCCGTCTCCTTGAGCAGGATGTCGTAGAGGCGGACCTTGGGGTTGTCGGTGGCGAAGGAGAACTCCTCGGAGTGGTTGTGCTGGTAGAACTTCATGCCCCGGGCCTTCGCCGCCGCGCCGTACGTGTTGAAGTCCTCGGCGGCGCGCTTCCAGGCGTCGACGGTCGAGCCGTAGCGGAACGGGCCGGAGGCCGTGCCGATGTGCTTGAGGCCGAGGGCCTGGGCGTCGTCGAGGACCTTGGTGAGGTTCTGGGCGAAGGTATACGCGTTCGGGTCGTCGGAGTAGTAGCCGACGTGGCTGCCGATCGGGTTCAGGCCATGGTTGCGGGCGAGCCGCTTGAGCTGGGCGAGCGTGATGGGGCCGGCGGAGCCCTGGCTGTAGCCGGCGAACTCGACCTCGTCGTAGCCGTACCGCTCCAGTTCGGCGAAGACGGGGCCGAAGCCGAGGGTGGAGACCTTGTCGCGCAGGCTGTAGAGCTGGACGCCGAGACGGCCGGGCGGCAGGACGGGGCGGCCGCGGCCCTTGGTTCCGGAGGCGGTGGCGGGCGTGGCGTTGCCGGTGGCGGCGGGCGTGCTGCCCGTGGCGGCGCTCGCCGGGGCCGCGGCGCCGAGCAGGGCGGCGGCGGTGGCACCGGCGGCCACGCCGAGCATGCCTCGTCTGCTGAGGCGGTGGCCGAGCTCGGGATCGGGCTGGGAGAAGCGGCTCATGCGGGGGAACTCCTCGTGATCGCGGGGCGTTGTCAGTGGTGAGTGCTTCACTTGTGACCAGTCGGTGCCGAGGGCTGTGACCTCAGGCGAGACCGGCGAGTCGGAGCAGCAGTGACTTCACATCGGTGGCCGCGACGCGGTCGCCGACAGCGCGGGGGGTGGAGCAGATGAGGAGCGGACCGTCGTCGTCGCTCTGCGGAAGGCGGCCGTGGCTGCCTCGAATAGGTGAGGGGTCCAGGGGCACGACCGCCATGCGGTAGCGCAGGCCGAGTTTCTTGCGGGCCAGTGCGGTGGCCGCCTTGACCTTGACGTAGGGGTCGAGGGGATCCATGAAGAGTTCGACCGGGTCGTAGCCGGGTTTGCGGTGAATCTCGACCAGTTGCGCGAAGTCGGGCGCGCGGTCGTCGTCGAGCCAGTAGTAGTACGTGAACCAGGCGTCGGCTTCCGCCACGGCGACGAGTTCGCCCGCGCGCGGATGGTCGAGGTGGTGGCTCTTCTTGCCCTCGTCGTCGAGGAGTTGGGCGATGCCGGACAGGCCGTCGAGGGCCGCTCGTGTGGCGTCGAGGTCCTCGGGGCGGCGCACGTAGACATGGGCGATCTGGTGGTCGGCGACCGCGAAGGCACGGGACGCCATCGGGTCCAGGTACTCCATGCCGTCCTGCGTGTGCACCTCCAGCAGCCCGGCGCGGCGCAGGGCGCGGTTGATGTCGACGTGCCGGTTCACGCGGGTGATGCCGTACTCGGACAGTGCGACGACCGTGCGGCCCTCGGCGCGGGCGTCGTCCAGCAGCGGGGCCAGGGCGGCGTCGAGGTCGGCGGCCGCCTTCAGGGAGCGCGGGTCGTCGGGGCCGAAGCGCTGCAGGTCGTAGTCGAGGTGGGGGAGGTAGCAGAGCGTCAGGTCAGGGTGCCGGGTGCGGATGATGTGGCGGGTCGCGTCGATGATCCACCGGCTGGAGACGAGGTCGGCGCCGGGGCCCCAGAAGTGGAACAGGGGGGAACGTCCCGAATTCCGCGGTGAGTTCGTCGTGCAGTGCGGCCGGCCGGGTGTAGCAGTCGGGTTCCTTGCGGCCGTCGGCGTAGTAGACCGGCCGGGGGGTGACGGTGATGTCGGTGTCGGCGCCCATGGCGTACCACCAGCAGATGTTGGCGACGGTGTAGCCGGGGTGGGCGCGGCGGGCGGCGTCCCAGAGTTTGTCACCGGCCACGAGCCCGTTGTGCTGGCGCCACAGCAGGACGTCGCCGAGTTCGCGGAAGTACCAGCCGTTGCCGACGATGCCGTGCTCCGAGGGCATGGTGCCGGTGAGGAACGTGGACTGGGCGGCACAGGTGACGGCGGGCAGGACGGTGCCCAGCGGGGCGCGGCAGCCGGACTGGCCGAGCGCCTTGAGGTGGGGCATGTGGTCGAGGAGACGGGGGGTGAGGCCGACGACGTCGAGAACGAGGAGCGGGGTGGGGCGGTCCGTGGCGGCCGGGAGCGGGGCGGGTGTGTCCGTGACGGCCGGGAGCGGGGCGGGTGTGTCCGTGGCGGCCGGATCGGGGTGCTCATGGGGGCCGGTGCTCATGGCAGCTCCTTCAGGCCGAGGTCCGTCAGCAGGTCGCGGGCGAGGGTGAGTTCGGCGGCGATGCCCTCGGCGAGCTGCGTGCGGCCCTTGGGGCGCAGCTCGGGCGGAAGGGCCTGCCAGGTGTAGGTCTCGACCTCCAGATGGCGGGTGAGCGGGGCCGGGCCGCCGACCAGCCGGGTCAGTGCGGATTTCAGGATCGGGAGAGTGGAGGTGAGGGGTGCGGCGGGAGCCGCGTGCAGGGGGACGTGGAAGTGGGCGCGCCAGGGTGAGGCGTCCGGCAGGGCGTGTCCGGCGAGGGCCTCGTCGAGGTCGTCGGTGGCGCGCAGGCCGGCGGCGGTCGCCGTGCGGGTCTGGTGCAGGAAGCGGGGTTCGGCGAAGGCGGCCAGTGCTTCGCGTACCTCGGGGAGATGGGGGTGCTCGGCGTGCAGGGCGGCGGAGAGCTGGGATTTGACGACGGGGACGCGGGCTGCGGCGAGCGCGTCCAGGGCGGTGTGCGGATCTTCGAAGGAGGTGGCGAGATGACAGGTGTCGACGCAGATGCCGATGCGGTGGTGGCCGATCGCGGTGAGCGGGGCGATGGCGTCGTGGGTGGTCTCGACGACGCAGCCGGGTTCCGGTTCCAGGCCGACACGGATGGAGCGGCCGGTCAGTTCCTCGAGGGCGTCGAGGCGTTCGGCGAGTGTGCGCAGCGCGGTGCGGGCGGTCTCCGCGCGTGTGTCGTCGTACGCGGTGCGCCAGGCGAGGGGCAGCGTGGAGATGGTCCCGTCGGTGACGTCGTCCGGAAGGAGACCGGCCAGGACGCGAGCCAGGGCGGCGGTGTGGTCCAGGCGCTCCGGATCGGCCCAGTCCGGCTTGTAGACGCGGTACTTGACCTCCTCGGCGCCGAAGCCCTCATAGGGGAAGCCGTTGAGGGTGACGACCTCGAGGCCCCGCCGGTCGAGCTCCGTGCGCAGGCCGCGCAGTGCGGACGGGTCGGTGACGAGGGCGTGGGCGGCGTCCTTGGCGAGCCACAGCCCGATGCCCAGCCGGTCGCGGCCCAGGCGTCGGCGGACGGGCTCGCAGTGGTCGCGGAGCTGCGCGAGGACACCGTCGAGGGTTTCGGCGGGGTGGACGTTGGTGCAGTAGGCGAGGTGGACGGTGGAACCGTCGGGGTGGCGGAAGCGCATGATTCACGCCTCCGCGGCCGGGACCCGGACCGGAGAGCCGGAGCCGGTGTCGGCCTCGTGGGGATCGCTCGGGGCGCCGCGCAGGACGGAGTTGCCCTCGTGAGTGGGCTCCGTGCCGGTGACATCGAGGTTCAGGCGTCCGCTGAGCCCGTAGAAGGCGACGGGGTTGCGCCACAGCACCTGGTCGACGTCGTCCTCGTCGAAGCCCTCCGCCAGCATGAGGTCGCCGACCTTGCGCGTCTTGAGGGGGTCGCTCTTCCCCCAGTCCGCGGCGGAGTTCACCAGGACCTGCCCGGTTCCGTAGGTGCGCAGGATCTCGACCATGCGCACCTCGTCCATCTTGGTGTCCGGGTAGACGGAGAAGCCCAGCCAGCAGCCGCTGTCCCTGGCCTCCTTGACGGTGGTCTCGTTGAGATGGTCGACCAGGACCCGGTCCGGGGCGAGGCCGGACTCCCGGACGACGTCGAGGGTGCGGCGCAGCCCGGCGAGCTTGTCGCGGTGCGGGGTGTGCACGAGGGCGGGCAGGCCGTGGTCGGCGGCGAGCTGGAGCTGCACGGCGAGGGCGGCGTCCTCCGCCGGGGTCATGGAGTCGTAGCCGATCTCTCCGACCGCCACGACGTTGTCCTTGACGAGATAGCGCGGCAGTTCGCCGAGGACGGGCCGGCAGCGCGGGTCGTTCGCCTCCTTGGGGTTGAGGGCGATCGTGCAGTGGTGGGCGATGCCGTACTGGGCGGCGCGGAAGGGCTCCCAGCCGAGGAGGGAGTCGAAGTAGTCACGGAAGGAGGCGGGCGAGGTGCGCGGCTGACCGAGCCAGAAGGACGGCTCGACGAGGGCGCGGACACCGGCGGCGTACATGGCCTCGTAGTCGTCGGTGGTCCGGGACGTCATGTGGATGTGGGGGTCGAAGATGCGCATCAGGACTCCTTGCCGTGGGGGTGGTCCGTGCCGGGGGCCGGGGGGACGGACTCGGTCAGGTCCAGGACGCGGTACAGGTCCTCGGGGAGGGTGCGCCCGGCGGCGGTGCGTTCGGCGGCGTAGTCGCCCAGCATGCGGGCGAGTTCGCCGTCGCCGGCGGCGCGCCGGGGAAGGTCCGCCACGTCGTCGACCGGGACACCGGTGAACAGGCACTTCAGCACGGCGTGGCGCCAGGCGTGGGCCGTCAGGTGCCGGGCGGCGTAGGGGCCGACTGCGGCGCCGAGGAGCCGGGTGTCGTTGGTGCGCAGGGCGTCCTCGATCAGAGGGAGGGCGCCCGGACCGGACACGAGGTGGGGCAGGGCGTGCAGCACGGCTCGGCGTTCATCGGCGGTGCCCTGGAAGTACACCCGGGTCAGGGCGTCGGCACCGGCGCGGGCCGCGTCCAGGATGAGGACACGTGCGGCGTCGGCGTACGCGGGGCCGCAGCGCCGGCCGGCTTCGGCGAGACGCAGTTCCCAGACGGAGATGGGTCCGTGGAGGCCGGGATGTGCGGCGGCCTCGTGCAGGGCGTGGTCGAGCCAGGTGCGGGCGGGCGGGTCGAGGTGGGTGGTGAGGTGCTGGCGGAGGTCGGTGAGCGAGGCGGTGGGGGCGGTGTCCCGGGTGGAGAGGCGGGCACGGGTGCGGGCGTCGGCCGGGCCCTGGGCAGTCCGGTCGGTCTCTTCAGGACTCTGGGCGTCCTGGCTGCTTGCGGTGTTCTCGGTTCTCGCCGCGGGTGTGGCTCGGGGATGGGTCATCTGGTGCTGCTCCCCTCAGGGGCGGTGGAGGGAGCGCCGTGAGGTGGCGCGGCCTGCGGGAGGGCCGGAGCGGAACCAGGCGACGCGTTGGCCGCGATCCGCTCGGCGTGGCGGAGGAACGGGAGGGAGTGTGCGGCGAAGTGCGGGCCGGCGTGGGAGTGGCGGGGCAGTTCGACGACGGTCAGGCCCTGGTAGCCGGTGGCGGCGAGGGCCGCCAGGACCGGAGGGAAGTCGATCTCCCCGTCTCCGAAGGGGAGGTGCTCGTGGGCACCGCGCCGCATGTCCTCGATCTGGACGTGCCGTAGCCAGGGGGCGGCGGCCAGCACGCAATCGGCCGGAGAAAGGGGTTCGAGGCACTGGCAGTGGCCGATGTCCAGGGTGAGGCCGAGGGGTTCGGGGTCGCCGAGAGCGCTGCGGAGGTGGTGGAAGTCGGCCAGAGTTGCCAGGAGGTGGCCCGGCTCGGGTTCGACGGCGAGGGGGATGCCCGCGGAGGCGGCCGCGTCCAGGACGGGGGTCAGGGTCTCGGTGAGGCGTTTCCACGCGGTGTCCGTGTCGGTTCCCTGCGGGACGACCCCGCTGAAGCAGTGGACGGCGTGCGCGCCGAGGTCGGCGGCGATCCGCACGGCCCGCACGAGGAGGTCGGCGCGGCGGGCCCGGTCGCCGGGGTCGGGGTCCAGCAGGGACGGGCCGTGCTTGCGGCGCGGGTCGAGCACATAGCGGGCGCCCGTCTCGATGGTGACGCCCAGCCCGAGTTCGTCCAGCCGGTGCGCGACCCGGCGGGTGCGGGCGGCGAGGCCGGGGGCGAGCGGGTCGAGGTGCATGTGGTCGAGGGTCAGTCCGACGCCGTCGTAACCGAGGTCGGCGAGGAGGGCGAGGGCGTCGTCGAGCCGGAGGTCGGCGAGACCGTTGGTGCCATAGCCGAAACGGAGGGGAGGGGCGGCACCGGGAGGGGCGCCGGTGGCAGGTGGCGAGGCGGCGGCCCGGACGATGGCACCAGGCGAGACAGCGGAGGCCCGAGTGCTGGGGACACCTGGCACCCCGGCACGCTGTTCGGAGACTGCTCGGGATGCTGAGGCCCGGCTGCTGGGGACACCTGACACGCCGGCACGCTGTCCGGAGACTGCTCGGGATGCGGAGGCCCGGGCTTCGGGGCTCATGTGACGCTCACCTTCCTCGCGAAGCGGGCTCCCAAGGGGGCGAGCGCTGCGATGAGGAGGGCGGTGGCCGTGCCACGGGAGCGGGCGGTGAGGGCGGCCTGGAGGGGGATCATGGCGCGGATGCCGGCGCCGACGGCGCGTTGAGTGAGGGGAGGTGAGGGGTTCAGGGTGGCGTGGAAGTAGGGACGTGCGGTCGTCGCGGCGTAGGCGGCTGCGAGGGCCGTGGTGAGCAGCGCCGCGGGTTCCTGGCCCGGGTGCCAGGGGGCTCGGGGGCCCGGCCGAGCGTGGGCGGTCGCCTGCCTGCGGCTCCTCGCGCAGGCAGCGGAGCGGTGTGTCACCAGTCGGGTGAGCAGCCCGGTCGTTGCGAGGGCCGCCAATGGCGGCAGGGGCGAGCCGCCCCGTGCTTCCTGCCGGGAGACCGTGGTGACGGCCAGGGTGTGGGTGCCGAGGAGGGCGGCGGAGGGCAGCGCCGGTCGTGTACTGCCTGCCGTGGCCGCGGCTCCCAGGAGCAGGTCGAGTCCGCGGGCCGTGCCCATGGCCAGCGGCCCCGCGGGCGTGTGCTTCAGACCGAGGTCGTACGCCCAGACGGTCGCCGCCAGGGGTGCGGCGACGGCCAGGGCGGGGCGGCCCGCGCGGGCGGCCAGGATCAGTCCGGCTCCGGTGAGGGCTCCGGCCGCCGTGAGGGCGGCGGCGGGGCGGATACGGCCGGAGGGCAGGGGGCGGTGCGGGCGTTCGACGGCGTCGATGTCGCGGTCGGCCCAGTCGTTGAGGGCCATGCCGGCCTCGTAGAGGCAGAGGGAGGAGGCTATGGCGAGCAGGGTGCGGGAGTTGACGGGTGCGCCGGTTGCCGCCGCGCCTGTCAGGGCGTCGCCGGGGACGCTGAACAGGGCGGGCAGGCGCAGTAGTTCGGCCCAGGCTCGGCTTAGGTGCGAGCGGCCGCTGTGGGCGCGAGGGGCGGCGGCAGCGGCAGCGACTCCCGGGACGGCGGCAGCGGCAGCGACTCCCGGGACGGCGGCAGCGGCAGCGACTCCCGGGGCGGTGGCAGCGGCAGTGTCGCCCGGGGCGGCTGTGGACGTCCCGTCGGGGCATCCGCACGTGCTCTCGCGCAGCGTCACAGGGCTCCCCCTGTCTCCTCCGTGCCCCGCACAGCCCGGGTGCGGCGGCCCTCGCCGTCGGCCTGGCCGAGGCGCCGCCCGAATCGGATCAGTTCGCCGTACTGCTCGGCCAGCCCCGACGGCCCGTCGCCCACCGGGTCCTTGAAGTAGAAGCCGAGAGCGCCGAGCGGGCCGGACGCCCCCGCCTCGTGGGCCCGGGCGGTCAGGCGCGCCAGGTCCAGCACCAGGGGTGCGGCCAGGGCGGAGTCGCAGCCCTGCCAGATGGTCTGGAGGATCATGCGGGTGCCGAGGAAGCCGTCGAAGGCGATGTGGTCCCAGGCGGTCTTCCAGTCGCCGAGGGCGGGGACGTCGTCGATGTGGACCTCGCCCTCGGGGACGGTGCCGAGGGTGTCGGCGAGGACACGTTCCTTGCCGGCGTTCTTCGCCGCCGCGGCGGCCGGGTCGGCGAGGGCGGCGCCGTCGCCGCCGCCCAGCAGGTTCGTACCCGACCAGGCCCGGACCGTCAGCGCGCGCTGCGCGAACATCGGGCCGAGGACGGCCCGCAGCAGGGTCTGCCCGGTCTTGCCGTCCCGGCCGGCGTGGGGCAGGCCGCTGCGCTCGGCCTCTCGGGCGGCGACCGGGTGGTGCATGCCCTCGGAAGGGGTGAAGTTGACGTAGGGGCAGCCCGCGCGCAGGGCGGCCAGGGCGTAGAGGGTGCTGGCCGGCAGCGGGGCGTCGGGCCTCTGGGAGGCGGGTTCGGTGGAGGCGACGTTCACCACCACGGCCCGCTCCAGCTCGTGGCGGTGCATGAAGTCGCGCAGGTCGTCGGCGAAGGCCGTGATCAGTCCGGCCTCGCTCCTGGTGTCTCCGGGGGTGGGGCCGCCGGGCCTGATCTCCCGGTCGGCGGTGGCGAGTTCGGCGGCGACGGCGGTGGCCACTCCGGGCGGGAGGACGCCGCCGGCGGTCAGGGATTCGGCGCGTTTGGGCAGGGGGCAGTCGAGAGTGTCATGGCCGCCGAAGACGAGGTCGGACAGCGCGGGCAGGCCGCTGTCGGTGAACGGGGGTGTCTCGGTGACCATGCCGGTGGGCGGGTGCAGTCCCGCGGCGACGGCGGCGCACCCCGTGACGACGGTCGTGGCGACGGAGCCCCGGGCTCCGATCAGCCACACCCCCACACGCGGTCGGGAGAGGGACGCGGACATGGGCAGCCTCCTGATCGTGCGCGAGCCACGGGGGCAGCGGGATACGGGGACGGCGGGCGGGGGTCCGGCGTCCCCCGCCCGCCGCCGTTCACTGGCCCTGGACGGGCAGTTCCTTGAGCTGGATGTTGCGGAAGGAGACCTGGTCGTCGGCGCCGTGGTTCTGCAGGCCGATGTAGCCGTCGGTCAGGCTCCGCTCGGGGTCCTTGTTGGTGAAGTCGTTGATCTTGACTCCGTTGAGGAACACCTGGAGGCGTTCGCCCTGGACCTTGATCTCGTAGGAGTTCCACTGCCCTGGCGGCCGCAGGACCTGGTCACGGGCCTTGATGTTCGCCGACTTGAAGGAGTAGACGGAGCCCGTGGTGCGGTCGGCCGCGTCGCTGGCGTCGATCTGGATCTCGTAGCCCTTGTTCACCGCGGACCAGGGGTCGTCGGAGGCGGGGAAGCCCACGAAGATCCCGGAGTTGTCGTCGCCCCGCATCTTCCAGTCGAGCTTGAGCGAGTACGACTTCAGCTCCTTGGCCTGGTACCAGAGCAGGCCCATGCCGCCCTCGGACTCCATGACGCCGTCCTTGACGACGAACTTGCCGGGTCCGGCCTGCTTCCAGCCGTCCAGGGTCTGGCCGTTGAAGATCTTCCGGTGGTCCTTGCCCGGCTTGCAGTCCGCCTTCACCTGACCGGTGGCGTACCGCAGGCCGCCGAGCAGGTGGGCGCGGAAGGCGGCGTCGGCGTAGGACTCCTTGGTGTGGCCGCCGCCGGTGTAGAAGGACCGGCCGCCGCCGTAGCTCTGGCACCAGGCGATCGGGTGGTCACCCTTCATGGTGCCGCCCTGGTAGGTGGTCTCGTCCAGGGTGGCGAGGATCTTGGCCTTCTCCCGCGGGTTGGTGCGGTAGTTGTACCACTCGTCGGTACGCTCCCAGGCGTCGTCCAGGTGCGCGGTCGACGGGTGGTCGTGGTCCTCCACGCGGACGGTGGCCTTCTGGATGGCCGGGTGCGAGTCGAAATAGGCGCCGACGAGGCCGCCGTAGAACTCCCAGTCGTACTCGGTGTCGGCAGCCGCGTGGATGCCCATGTATCCTCCACCGCCCGCCACGTAGTCCTCGAACGCCTTCTGCTGCTCGGCGTTGAGGACATCACCCGTGGTGGACAGGAAGGCCACCGCGTCGTACTTGGCGAGGTTGGTGGTGGTGAACTGCCTGGCCTCCTCGGTCGCGTCGACCGTGATGCCGGCCGGGCCGCCGAGTTCCTTCAGCGCGGCGATGCCGGCCGGGATGGAGTCGTGCCGGAAGCCGGCGGTCTTGGAGAAGACGAGGACTTTCTTGCCGCCCTTGAAGGGTTCCTTGGAGAACTCGAAGTCGTCCACGTCGAACAGCGCGCCCTCGCCGCCCTTGAAGACCAGATAGATGTCCGTGGTCTTCTTCGGCAGCGACCGCAGGGGCACGTCGACGTTCTGGAACGTCTCCCAGCCGCCGGTCGGCGGGATGTAGGCCGAGCCGTGCAGCGGTCCGTCGGGCGAGCCGGTGCGCAGTTCGACGAAGCCGCCCGCGCCGCCGGAGGAGGCCCTCACGGTCATCTTCTTCTGCCCGTCGAACCGGTAGGGGCTGAAGGAGATCCAGTCGCTGTCGTTGATGTCGCCGACGGTCTTGCCGCCGTTGGCGCCGGTCTTGGTGATCACCGACACGCCCGACTGGGTGGTGAAGTGCTCGCCCTGGCGGTGCAGCGGCTGGAGCACGGTGCGGGCGGTGCCGGTCAGGGACTCCTGGCCGTTCGCCCCGCCGTCGGTGTAACTGGCGCCGACGACACCGTAGATGTTGGCGTTGGGGTCGTGGCCACCGTCGCCGGGGGGCGGTGTCAGGGTGCCCTCACAGCCCATCTCGCTGGTCAGTTCGTGGGCGTGGGAGTCGTGGCCGAGGCTGTAGGTGACCTTGACCTCGGAGCAGTCGACGGTCTCCTCGGGGTCGGTGACCTTCACCTTGAACGGGACGGGCTTGCCGAAGGCGGCCATGCTGCCGTTGCCCGGTGTCTCGATCGTCACCTTCGGCTCGGTGTTGCCGACCACGATCCGGACGCTGGCGTTGCCGGTGTTGCCCTCGGGGTCCTTGGCGGTGAAGGTGGCGCTGTAGGTGCCGACCTTCTTGTACTTGTGGGTGGGGTTGAGGCCCTCGCCCTTGGTGCCGTCGCCGAAGTCCCAGCTGTAGGTGAGGTTCGGTGAGTCGGCGTCCTTGGCGGAGGCGGTGAACTTGACCTTAAGGCCGGCCGCGCCGGACGTCTTGTCGGCGCTCACCTCGGCGATCGGGGAGAAGCCGTCCTCGGCGTTCTCGATCCGGTACAGCGCGGAATCCTTGTCGCCCTGGAACCAGGAGAGGCCGTAGTCGAGGACGTAGAGCGCGCCGTCGGGGCCGAACTCCATGTCCATGATCTGGGTGCCGGTCCACGGAAAGTCGTTGATCTTCGCGACGGTACCGTCCGTGTTCTGCTCGATCCGCTTGATCCAGCGGCGGCCGAACTCACCGGCGAAGAAGTCCCCGTCGTAGGCCTCGGGGAACTTCACACCGGAGTTCAGCTCGGGGTCGTAGCGGTAGACCGGGCCCGCCATCGGGGACTCGGAGCCGCTGCCGAACTCGGGCACGGAGCCGCCGTCGTACGGGATCCAGGCGGCCTGTGCGGGCGGCAGGTCGGTGAGGCCGGTGTTGTACGGCGAGGTGTTCTTCGGGGCGTTGCAGTCGAACGTCTCGCCGGACTCCTTGGTGGCGAAGTCGTAGTCGGCGTAGGGGTCGTTGTCGCCGGTGCAGAAGGGCCAGCCGAAGTTGGCGGCCTTGGTCACCTTGGCGAACTCGACCTGCCCGCCCGGGCCGCGCTTGGGGTCGGCGGCGCCGGCGTCGGGTCCGTAGTCGCCGACGTAGACGGTGCCGGTCTTGTCGTCGACGCTCATGCGGAACGGGTTGCGGAAGCCCATCGCGTAGATCTCGGGGCGGGTCTTCTCGGTGCCCGGGGCGAAGAGGTTGCCCTCCGGGACGGTGTAGGAGCCGTCCTCGGCGACCTTGATGCGCAGGATCTTGCCGCGCAGGTCGTTGGTGTTGCCGGAGCTGCGGCGGGCGTCGAAGGCCGGGTTGCGGTTCGGCCGGTCGTCGATCGGGGTGTATCCGTCGGAGGCGAACGGGTTGGTGTCGTCGCCGGTCGACAGGTAGAGGTTGCCGTCCGCGTCGAAGTCGATGTCACCGCCGACGTGACAGCAGGTGCCACGGGAGGCCGCGACGTCCAGGACCTTCTTCTCGCTGGAGAGGTTCAGCGTGCCGTTGGGGTTGAGGACGAAGCGGGAGAGGCGGTTGACGCCGTCGAACTTCTTGAAGTCGTCGGCGCTGCCGGTCTCCGGGGCGTCGCCCGCGGGGGTGTCGAGCGGCGGGGCGTAGTAGAGGTAGATCGCCCGGTTGTTCTTGAAGTCCGGGTCGATCCCGACGCCCTGGAGGCCTTCCTCGTCGTGGCTGTAGACGTCGAGTTTGCCGGCGATCCTGGTGACGCCGCCCTGGTCGGTGAGGCGCAGCGTGCCGTCGCGCGAGGTGTGCAGGACGCTGCGGTCGGGGAGCACGGCGAGCGACATGGGTTCGCCCGTCTCGGGTTCGCCCTTGGCGAGCGGCACCTGCTGGAACTGGCCCTCCGCGGCTGCCGGTTCGTCGTGTTCCGGGTGCCCGGGGTGGGCGCCGGCGACGGTGGCCGGGGTGCCCACGGCGAGGAGCAGGCCGGTGAACAGGGCGACGGTGGTGCGCAGTCCGGGCCGCCTGGGGATGCGGGTGCTGCTGGGTCTGGTTCTGTGCACGAAGTCCCTCCGGGAACGGGGTGGGCCGTACGGGTGGGTGCGAAGCGTGCGGTGCGGGCGCCGGGGTGCGCCGTCACCCCGGAGGCTTGGGTGCCTTGAGCACGTCAAGACAGGTCTGCGTGCCGAACCCGTGGTTCAGCTGTTGAACGCGGCGTCGAAGGACGCGCTGGGCGGTTCGAAGTCGAAGGCCTTGAGGCGCGTCAGTGCCTCGGGGGCGCCCTGGAGCCGGTCCATGCCGGCGTCCTCCCACTCGACCGAGATGGGGCCGGCGTAGTCGATGGAGCGCAGCATCCGGAACACGTCCTCCCAGGGGACGTCGCCGTGCCCGGCGGAGACGAAGTCCCAGCCGCGCCGCGGGTCGCCCCAGGGCAGGTGGGAGCCGAGGCGGCCGTTGCGTCCGTCGAGGCGCTTGCGGGCCTCCTTGCAGTCGACGTGGTAGATCCGGTCGCGGAAGTCCCACAGGAAGCCGACCGGGTCGAGGTCCTGCCACACGAAGTGGCTGGGGTCGAAGTTGAGGCCGAAGGCGGGGCGCCGGCCGACGGCTTCCAGGGCCCGCTGGGTCGTCCAGTAGTCGTAGGCGATCTCACTGGGGTGGACCTCGTGTGCGAACCGCACGCCCTCGGCGTCGAAGACGTCCAGGATCGGGTGCCAGCGGTCGGCGAAGTCCTGGTAGCCGCGTTCGATCATCGCCTCGGGCGCGGGCGGGAACATGGCGACCAGGTGCCAGATGGCGGATCCGGTGAAGCCGATGACGGTGTTCACGCCGAAGGCCGCCGCGGCCCGGGCGGTGTCCTTCATGCGGTCCGCGGCCCGCTGCCGGACTCCTTCCGGGTCTCCGTCGCCCCACACCTGCCCCGGCACGATGGCCTGGTGGCGTTCGTCGATGATGGCGTCGCAGACGGCCTGGCCGACGAGGTGGTTGGAGATGGCCCAGCACTTCAGGCCGTACTTGTCGAGCAGGGCCCGGCGGCCGTCCAGGTACGACGGGTCGCTGAGCGCCTTGTCGACTTCGAAGTGGTCTCCCCAGCAGGCGAGCTCGAGACCGTCGTAGCCGAAGTCGCGGGCCAGGCGGCAGACCTCCTCCAGGGGCAGGTCCGCCCACTGGCCGGTGAAGAGCGTGAAGGTGCGAGGCATCGGAACAGGCCCTCCTCAGACCGCGATCGGCGTGTAGACGGAGTTCTTCTCGGCGCTCTCCTCGACCGCCGCGAGCACGCGCTGCACCTGCAGCCCGTCGGCGAAGGAGGGTGAGGGGCGGCGGCCTTCGGCGATGGTGTGGACGAGGTCGCGGGCCTGGTGGACGAAGGTGTGCTCGTAGCCGAGGCCGTGGCCGGGCGGCCACCAGGCGTCCAGGTAGGGGTGGTCGGGTTCGGTGACGAGGATCCGGCGGAAACCGGCCTCCGCGCCGGGCTCGGTGGCGTCGTGGAAGGACAGCTCGTTGAGCCGCTCCAGGTCGAAGGCGAGCGAGCCGCGCTCCCCGTTGAGTTCGATGCGCAGGGCGTTCTTGCGGCCGGTGGCGTAGCGGGTGGCCTCGAAGGAGGCCAGGGCGCCGGAGGGGAAGCGGGCCGTGAACAGGGCGGCGTCGTCCACGGTGACCTGCCCGGTCCCGGCGGAGGTGACGGCGGAGAGCCCGCTCGACGCCCCGGTGGGCACGGGCCGTTCCCTGACGAAGGTCTCGGTGAGCGCGGAGACTCCGGCCAGCCGCTCCCCCGTCAGGTACTGGGCGAGGTCGATGATGTGCGCGCCCAGGTCGCCGAGTGAGCCCGAGCCGGCCTGCTCCCTGCGCAGCCGCCAGGTCAGCGGGAACGCGGGGTCGACCAGCCAGTCCTGGAGGTACGTCACGCGCACGTGCCGCAGTCTGCCCAGGCGGCCGTCGGCGACCATGCGGCGGGCCTGGGCGGTGGCGGGCACCCGGCGGTAGTTGAAGCCGACCATCGCCACTTGGCCGCGTGCGTGGGCCTCCTCGGCCGCCACCGCCATCGAGGTGGCTTCCTCGACGGTGTTGGCGAGGGGCTTCTCGCACAGGACGTGCTTGCCGGCGGCCAGGGCGGCCAGGGCGATCTCGGCGTGGCTGTCGCCGGGGGTGCAGATGTCGACCAGGTCGACGTCGTCCCGTTCGACGAGGGCCCGCCAGTCGGTCTCGGTGGACTCCCAGCCGTGCCGGTCGGCCGCGGCCCGGACGGCGGCGGCGTCCCGGCCGCAGATCACCGCCTGCACGGGGTTCAGCGGCAGGTCGAAGACGCGGCCCGCGGTGCGCCAGCCCTGGGAGTGGGCGGCGCCCATGAAGGCGTAGCCCACCATCCCCACGCGCAGGGGTGGTTTGCCTGCCTCGGTCCCTTCCGACTGCTCCTGCGGCTGTCCCATACGGGTGTCCTCCTCGTCCTGGTCGGGGTGGCGCACGTGGGGGGTGCGGGGTGGCTCACTTGAAGCCGGTGGACATGTACCGGTCGACGTTGGTCTTGTCGACGACGGCCGAGTAGAGGGTGAGCGACGACGGGATCTCGAACTCGGCGAGGCCCCCGATGCCCTTGCTCTGGCCGAGAGCGCGGGCGAGGTCGATCGCGGAGGCGGCCATGGTCGGCGGGTAGAGCACGGTCGCCTTGAGCACGCCGTCGTCCTGCTTGATGGCCTGGAACGCGGAGAGCGCGCCGGCGCCGCCGACCATGAGGAAGTCGTCGCGCCCGGCCTGCTCGATGGCGCGCAGCGCGCCCACGCCCTGGTCGTCGTCGTGGTTCCACAGCGCGTCGAACTTCGACTGTGCCTGGAGCAGCTGGGCCATCTTGGCCTGGCCGGACTCGACGGTGAACTCGGCGGCCTGCCGGGCGACCTTCTTGATGTTGGGGTAGTTCTTCAGGGCGTCGTCGAAGCCCTGGGTGCGCTGCTTGGTGAGCTCCAGGTTGTCCAGGCCCGCCAGTTCGATGACGCGGGCGCCGGACTTGCCCTTGAGCTTCTCGCCGATGTAGTGCCCGGCATTGAGGCCCATGCCGTAGTTGTCGCCGCCGATCCAGCAGCGGTAGGCCTGCGGGGTGTTGAAGATGCGGTCGAGGTTGACGACCGGGATGCCGGCGCGCATGGCCTTCAGGCCGACCTGGGTGAGGGCCTTGCCGTCGGCGGGCAGCACGACCAGCACGTCGACCTTCTTGTTGATGAGTGTCTCGATCTGGCCGATCTGCTGGGCGGTGTCGTTGGAGCCCTCGGTGATCTCCAGGGTGACGTCCGAGTACTTCTCGGCGCGGCTCTTGGCGTTGTCGTTGATGGCGTTGAGCCAGCCGTGGTCCGCCTGCGGGCCGGCGAAGCCGATGGTGACCTGTTTGCCGGGCTTGTCGTCGGCGGCCGGCTGGTCGTTGCCGGCCGGTTCGTCCTTGGACTCGGACGGCTCGTTGCTCGTGCACCCCGTGAGGAGGGCACCGGCGGAGACGGCGGCGGCCCCGAAGAGCAGCCCTCTGCGGCTCGTGATCTCTGTCATGGCGGGAGAACCCTTTCCTCAGGTCGTGCCGGGCGGGAGCGGTACGGCGCTCAGGTCGCGGTGGCGGTACGGCGCTGGACCAGCACGGCGGCGACGATGATCGCGCCCTTGGCGATCTGCTGGACGTCGCTCTGCAGGTTGTTCAGGGCGAAGATGTTGGTGATCGTGAAGAAGATCAGGACGCCGAGCACGGAGCCGGTGATGGTGCCGCGGCCGCCGGTGAGCAGGGTGCCGCCGATGATCGCGGCGGCGATGGCGTCGAGTTCGTAGAGGTTGCCGTTGGTGTTCTGGCCGGAGCCGGACAGGACGATCAGCAGGAAGGCCGCGATGCCGCAGCACAGCCCGGACAGCAGGTAGAGGTAGAGGCGCTGGCGGCGGACGTCGATGCCGGCGAGCCGCGCGGCCTCCGGGTTGCCGCCGACCGCGACCGTGCGGCGGCCGAAGGTGGTGCGGTTGAGCACCAGCCAGCCGATGACCGTGACGACGGCGAACACCATGACCAGGGGCGGGATGCCGAGGACGTAGGCGTCGCGCTCCCCCAGATCGAGGACGGAGGGCACGGTGACGATCTGCGTCTTGCCGTCGGTGATCTGCAGGGCGAGGCCGCGGGCGGAGGCCAGCATGGCGAGGGTGGCGATGAACGGCACCATCGAGCCGTAGGCGATGAGCACCCCGTTGACCAGGCCGCAGCCGACTCCGACGACGATCGCCGTGAAGAGGATGCCGGCGAAGCCGTACTCCTGGGTGGCGACCGTGGTGGCCCATACCGAGGCGAGGGCGACGATCGCGCCGACCGACAGGTCGATGCCGCCGGAGACGATGACGAAGGTCATGCCGACGGTGACGACGCCGACCACGGAGGCCTGGGTGAGGACCAGTTGCAGATTGCGGGTGTCGAGGAACTCGTCGGGCTTGGTGACGCCGCCGACGACGATCAGCGCGGCGAGCACGCCGAGCAGGGAGAGGGTGCGGACGTCGGCGCGGGCCGGCAGGCCGCGCCAGGCCGGGGGCCGGGCCTCGGGCACCTTCGCGGTGCTGTCCCGCGGCGGGGAGACAGGCTGCGTCATGACGCCGGGCTTCCTTCCATGACCAGGTCGAGTACGCGGTGTTCGTCGAGTTCGCGGGCGGGGGCCGTGTGGACGACACGGCCCTCGCGCAGCACCAGGACGCGGTCGGCGAGGCCGAGCACCTCGGGCACCTCGCTGGAGACCAGCAGCACGGCGAGGCCCTCGTCCGCGAGCCTGCGGATGACCGCGTAGAGCTCGGCGCGGGCGCCCACGTCGACGCCGCGGGTGGGTTCGTCGAGCAGCAGCACTTTGCAGCCGCGCAGCAGCCAGCGGGCCAGGACGGCCTTCTGCTGGTTGCCGCCGGACAGGGTGCGCACGGGCACGGACGGGTTGTCCGGCCGGAGCGACAGTTCGCGGGTGGCGGTCCGGGCGGCACCCAGTTCGGCGCCCCGGTCGATCCAGCCGCCGTGCGAGAAGCGGGGCAGGGAGGAGACCGACACGTTGCGGGTGACGGACTCCAGCATCAGCAGGGCCTGCGCCTTGCGTTCCTCGGGGGCGAGTCCGAGTCCGGCCCGGACGGCGGCCCGTACGCTGCCCGGCCGCAACGCCTGCCCGTCGACGAGGACCTGACCGGCGGTCGGTTTACGGGCGCCGTAGACGGTCTCCAGGATCTCGGAGCGGCCGGAGCCGACGAGCCCGGCGAGGCCGACGATCTCGCCCGGGCGGACCTCCAGGTCGAAGGGCTCGAACTCGCCTTGTCTGGAGAGTCCTTGGATCGTCAGCACGGGTTCGCCGGGTGGCGGCGAGACGGGCCGGTCGGGGAAGACGTACTCGACGTTGCGGCCCGTCATCAGGGCGACGACCTCGCGAGTCGGGGTGGACTTCGCGGGGAGCCCGTGCGCGACGGCCCGTCCGTCCTTCAGCACCGTCACCCGGTCGCCGATGCGGCGGATCTCCTCCAGGCGGTGCGAGATGTAGACGACGGCGACTCCGGCAGCGGTCAGGTCGCCGACGATGCGGAAGAGGTTGTCGACCTCGTCCGGGTCGAGGGCGGCGGACGGCTCGTCCATCACGATCAACCGCACGTCGTGGGAGAGCGCCCGCGCCATGGACACGATCTGCTGCTGCGCCGCCGACAGGTCACCTACGAGTCGGCCCGGATCGACCTCTGCGTGTCCGAGTCGCTGGAGCAGGGCCGCTGTCGATGCCTTGGCCGCCCTTCCGCGTACGACGAATCCGGCGGTGGTCGGCTCGTGCCCCAGGTGCACGTTCTCGGCGACCGACAGGTGCTCCACCAGGTCGAGTTCCTGGTAGATGGTGGCGATGCCGAGGCGCATGGCGGCGATCGGCGAGCGGAGGGTGAGCTCCTCGCCGCGCCAGCGGATGGTTCCGGTGTCGGGCTGGTGGGCGCCGGCCAGCACCTTGATGAGGGTGGATTTGCCGGCCCCGTTCTGGCCGAGCAGGCAGTGCACCTCGCCGGCCTGGACATCGAGGTCGACGCCGTCGAGGGCCCGGACTCCGGGGAACGACTTGGTGATGCCGGACATGCTGAGCAGCGGTGGTTCTGGTGCCATGAGGTCCCCTTGGCGGGCGTGCGGGCCGGTTTCAGGGCAGGGCAGAGCAGGGCTCGGTACGGGAGCGTCGTGCCGACGTACTGAAGTGCGCTTACGCGGGAGAGAACAGGTGGTCGCTGATGAGCCGGGCCGCGCCGATCACTCCGGCGGTGGGGCCCAATTCGCCCAGGACGATGGGCAGATTGCCGGTCGCCAGCGGCAGCGACTGGCGGTAGACCTGGGTGCGGATCGCGGCGAGCAGGGTGTGGCCGAGGCCGGTCACCCCGCCGCCGATCACCACCAGGCCCGGATTGAAGAAGCTGACCAGGCCGGCGATGACCTGGCCGGTGCGGTTGCCGCCCTCGCGGATCAGATCGAGGGCGGTGGCGTCACCGGCGGCGGCCGCGGCGGCGACGTCGGCGGCGGTGAGGCCGCCGTTCGTCTCCAGCCGCGAGGCCAGTTCGGCCGAGAGCCCCTGCTGGGCGGCTTCCACGGCGTCGCGGGCCAGGGCCGCCCCGCTGAAGTGGGCCTCCAGGCAGCCCCGGTTGCCGCAGGCGCAGGGGCGACCGTCGGGGACGGCCTGGATGTGCCCGATGTCGCCGGCGCTGCCCGTCGTACCGCGGTAGACCTCTCCGCCTACGACGATGCCGCAGCCGATGCCGGTGCCGATCTTGACGCAGAGGTAGTCGGCGACGGTGCGGGCGACGCCCGCGTGCTGCTCCCCCATCGCCATCAGGTTCACGTCGTTGTCGACCATGACCGGGCAGCCGAGCTCCTGGCTGAGCGCCTCCCGCACGGGGAAGCCGTCCCAGCCGGGCATGATCGGCGGTGCCACCGGGATGCCCTCGGGGAAGCGGACCGGGCCCGGGACGCCGATACCGGCGCCGTCGAACCCTTCCGCGAGTCCGGAGGCCCTCAGTTTGGCGGCCATGGTGAGGACCTGCTCGAAGACCGCGACGGGGCCCTCGCGCACGTCCATGGGCTGGTTGAGGTGCCCGAGGATCTCCAGTTCGGCGTTGGTGACGGCGACGTCGATCGAGGTCGCGCCGATGTCGACGCCGAGGAAGCGCAGTTCGGGATTGAGCCGGACGTTGTGGGAGCGGCGGCCGCCGCGCGAGGCGGCGAGTCCGTCGGCCACGACCAGCCCCGTCTCCAGCAGCCGGTCCACCTCGACGGCCAGCTTGGACCGCGAGAGATCGACCTGGTCGCCCAGCTGGGCACGGGAGTTGGGGCCGCCGTCACGCAGCAGTCTGAGCAGTCGGGCCTGGTGGGCGTTTCCGGGTCGTGCGGTCATGCGTCTCACGAGCCCCTCCCCGCCTCGATCGGCCTGTGCGCGCCGGTTTTCCGCCACCTCGGTGGCTTGCTTTCGGAGGGAACGTAGCAGTGGCTGCCGAGGGTGGGAAGAAGTCGCGCAGGAATTGCCCCTTACTTTTTCCACTCAGTGGACAAAGAAGCGGTGACGGGTGCCTCATGCGTTGCAGGACAGGCATGACAACGCCGCGTACGCATGACAGCACGGCGCACGCATGGCAGCACGGCGTACGCAGTGGCGGCGCTACAGGCGTACGGCGGCGCTATCCACGCTAACGCGCGTGGTACGAGCGCCGGGTGTGCTCGGTGTGCGCGCGCATCAGCTCGGTGGCGCGCTGTTCGTCCCGCTCGGCGACCGCGGCGATGAGTTCGCGGTGCTCGATCCAGGACTGGTGACCGCGCCGACGGGCCACCGGCGTGTAGTACCAGCGCACGCGCCGGTCGACCTGGGCGGCGAGCTCGGCGAGGACCGCGTTGCCGGCGAGCTCCATGATCTTGGCGTGGAAGCGGGCGTTCATGGCGACGGCCCCGTCCACGTCGTCGGCCTCGACGGCCTTCTCACCCTCCGCGCACAGCGCTTCCAGGGCGGCTATGCCCGCGCTGTTCGCGCCCGCCGCCGCGAGCCGGGCCGCCTCGGCCTCCAGGAGCGTACGGACCGTGAGGAGCTGGTCGGCCTCCTCCTCCGTCGGCTCGTGCACGAACGCGCCCTGGGCGGGCCGCAGATCGACCCACCCCTCGGTGTTGAGCCGCTGCAGCGCCTCGCGCACCGGCTGCCGGGAGACGCCGAGGTGCCCGGCGAGTTCGCTCTCGACGAGATGCTGGCCGGGCTGCAGCGCACGGGTGGTGATGAGTTCGAGCAGTGCCTCGTAGACACGGTCGCGCAGCGGACCCGGGCGTTCCAGCTTGGGTACCGCCCCCTGGGGCAGGCCTGTCGACAGCATCGCGGTCCCCCTCCTCGGCAGGGCCGTGCACAACGCGGCGCGAGCCGGTATCGCCGCAGAGTCAGTATTGATTGTCTTTCGTCTACAGTCTACGGCCCACAACAGCCAGGGTTTCGAGGAGTTGACCGCGTCACACCCCGGCGGCGGGACCGGGTCGCACCGCGGCGGCGGGACCGCGTCACACCCCGGCGGCGGGACCGGGTCGCACCGCGGCGGCAAGACCGCGTCACACCGCCCCGCCGTTCACGGGCAGCGCACGACCTGCCCGGCGTACGACAGGTTCCCGCCGAAGCCGAACAGCAGCACCGGGTCGCCCGTGGTGATCGCCCCCTGCTCGACCAGCTTCGAGAAGGCCAGCGGGATGCTCGCGGCCGAGGTGTTGCCGGACTCCGTGACGTCGCGCGCGACGACCGCGTTGACGGCGCCGATCTTCTCCGCGAGGGGTTCGATGATGCGCAGGTTCGCCTGGTGCAGTACGACCCCGGCGAGGTCGGCCGGCTCCAGCCCGGCCCGCTCGCAGGCCCGGCGTGCGATGGGCGGGAGTTGGGTGGTGGCCCAGCGGTAGACGCTCTGCCCCTCCTGGGCGAAGCGCGGCGGCGTGCCCTCGATGCGCACCGCGTGGCCCATCTCGGGCACCGAGCCCCACAGCACCGGCCCGATGGCCGCCTCGCCCGCGGCCTCCACCACCGCGGCCCCGGCCCCGTCACCGACGAGTACGCACGTGCTCCGGTCGCTCCAGTCGGTCACCTCGGACATCTTGTCGGCCCCGATGACCAGCGCCCGGCTCGCGCCCCCCGCGCGGACGGCGTGGTCGGCGGTGGCCAGGGCGTGGGTGAATCCGGCGCACACCACGTTGAGGTCCATGGTGGCGGCCTGCGGGACGCCCAGGCGTGCCGCGACCCGGGCGGCCATGTTGGGCGAGCGGTCGACGGCGGTGGAGGTGGCGACCAGCACCAGGTCGATGTCCGCCGGGGTCAGTCCGGCCGCGGCGAGGGCCTTGGCGGCGGCGTGGGAGGCCAGTTCGTCGACCGGCTCGTCGGGGCCGGCGATGTGACGCGTGCGGATGCCCACCCGGCTCCTGATCCACTCGTCACTGGTGTCCACCAGGCCCGCCAAGTCTGCGTTGGTGAGCACCTTGGCGGGCTGGTAGTGGCCGACGGCGGCGATGCGCGAGCCGTTCATTGGGTGGATCCCCCTCGTTGCCTTGGGTAGCGGATCCACCAGTCTGATCAGTGACTCACGGGTACGACGGCAACCAAGGCGACAGGAAACGAGCGCCGGGGTTGTCAGCTTCGGTCAGGACCTCGGATGCCCGGACACCTGTCGAACGGCTACCCGGTGAACAGCTGCGTCGCCTTCCGGACGAGCTCGTACAGCCCATAGGCGAGCGGTACACCGACCCACACCCAGGCGAGGGCGATCAGCCACCGCCGGTCCGGGCTAGGCGGACTCTGACTGCTGTCGCTCGACATGGGCGGCCTCCTTCGGGGCGGGGACGTGGTGGCGGGGGTCGACGGGCCGGACCAGTTCGTTGGCGACGAAGCCGACGACGAGCAGCCCGATCATGATCACGAAGGACAGCCCGTACAGGGACGCGCCGTGCCGGCCCGCCTCCTCCTGGCGGTCGGCGATCCAGTTCACGATCAGCGGGCCGAGCACACCGGCCGTGGACCAGGCGGTGAGCAGCCGCCCGTGAATGGCGCCGACCTGGTACGTACCGAACAAATCCTTCAGATACGCGGGAACCGTGGCGAATCCACCGCCGTAGAAGGAGAGGATGACCAGCGCGCACAGGACGAACAGGGGCTTGGAGGAGTCGCCGAAGAGGGCGATGAGCGCGTACATGAGCGCGCCGGCACCCAGGTAGACGCGGTAGATGTTCTTGCGGCCGATGAGGTCCGACGTCGACGACCAGCCGATGCGGCCCGCCATGTTCGCCGCGGACAGCAGCGCGACGAAGCCGGCGGCGGCCGTCACCGACACCGGGGTGGAGGTGTCCGCGAAGAAGTCCGTGATCATCGGCGCGGCCTTCTCCAGGATGCCGATGCCGGCGGTGACGTTCATGCAGAGCACGATCCACAGCAACCAGAACTGCGGGGTGCGGATGGCCTGTTTCGCGGAGACCTGCGGGCCGGTGGGAGCCTGCCGCGCCGTTCCCCGCGCCCCTGGGGCATGACGCGGAACCCGGACCAGCAGCACACCCAGCAGCATGAACACGGCGTACGACAACCCGTGCACGAGGAAGGCCAGCGCGATGCCGGAGCTGTCGCCGCCGAACGACTCCAGCATCTGCGCGGACCACGGCGAGGCGATGAGCGCGCCGCCGCCGAAGCCCATGATGGCGATGCCGGTGGCCATGCCGGGCCGGTCCGGGAACCACTTGATCAGCGTGGAGACCGGCGAGATGTAGCCGATGCCGAGACCGATGCCGCCGACGAAGCCGTAGCCGAACACGATGAGCCAGTACTGCTCCAGGGACGCGCCCAGCGCGGAGAGCAGGAAGCCGGAGGAGAAGCAGATCAGGGCGACGGTCATCGCCCAGCGCGGGCCCTTGCGCTCCACGAGCGTGCCGCCGAACGCGGCGGACAGACCCAGCATGACGATGCCCAGCTGGAAGGGCAGCGCGCTCTGGGTGCCGCTGAGGCCGAGCGCGGACTCCAGAGGCGGTTTGAACACGCTCCAGGCGTAGGCCTGGCCGATGGAGAGATGGACGGAGAGAGCGGCGGGCGGAACGAGCCAGCGGCTCCAGCCCGGGGGCGCGACTGGGGGACTCATGAACCCCGGACGGTAGGGATTTACAAGGGAGTTGGGAAGGCGGCACGTCGACCGTATGCGGTGAACGGTATCCGGCATGCGCTGAACGGTCGGTGCGCGCACCCTTGCCCGCTCAACCTCCATACTGTAGACAATATTTCGTCGACACAAGCCGTCCGCGAGCCATACGCACCCCGTGAGCGGCCGGACGGCAGCCACCTCCGCGGTATCCCTCAAACCGAACGGAGTGTTCCCGTGAAAGTCGCAGTTCTCGGCGCCGGTGCCATCGGCGCCTACGTCGGCGCCGCGCTCCACCGCGCTGGTGCCGAGGTGCATCTCATCGCCCGTGGACCGCATCTGGCGGCCATGAGGCAGCACGGAGTCCGGGTGCGCAGCCCACGCGGCGACTTCACCGCGCGCCCCCACGCCACCGACGACCCGGCCGAGGTCGGTCCGGTCGACCATGTCTTCCTGGGCCTGAAGGCCAACGCGTACGCGGCGTGCGGGCCGCTGATCGCACCGTTGCTGCACAAGACGACCTCGGTCGTCGCGGCCCAGAACGGCATCCCCTGGTGGTACTTCCACCGGCACGGCGGCCCGTACGACGGCCATCGTGTCGAGAGTGTCGACCCGGACGGCGCGGTCAGTGCGGTGCTCGCGCCCGAACGGGCCATCGGCTGTGTCGTCTACGCGGCGACCGAACTCGAAGGACCGGGCGTCGTACGCCACTTGGAGGGCACGAGGTTCTCCATCGGCGAGCCCGACCGCAGCCGCTCCGCCCGCTGTCTCGCGTTCAGCGAGGCCATGCAGGCGGGCGGTCTGAAGTGCCCGGTCGAACCGGACCTGCGCAGTGACATCTGGGTCAAGCTGCTCGGCAACATCTCCTTCAACCCGATCAGCGCCCTGGCCCGGGCGACCATGCGGCAGATGTGCCTGCACGGCGGCACCCGCAGGGTCATCGAGATCATGATGACCGAGACGCTGGCGGTCGCCGAGGCCCTCGGCTGCGAGGTCGGGGTCTCCATCGAGCGCCGGCTCGCCGGTGCCGAGCGGGTCGGCGACCACCGCACCTCCACGCTCCAGGACCTGGAGCGCGGCAAGCCGCTCGAACTCGACGTGCTGCTCGCGGCTGTCGTCGAACTGGCGGAGATCACCGGCGTGGAGGTGCCCACCCTGCGCACCGTGCACGCCATCTCGGACCTGCTCGCACTGAGGAGCGCCGCATGAGGAAACGGCAACCGAAGACATACACCCGTCTGACGCACCCGCTCGTCCGGGACTCCCGCGACGAGCCGTTCCGGCGGGCCACCTGGGAGGAGGCCCTGGACCGGGCCGCCGCGGGCCTCGGGCGCAACCGCGACGCCTTCGGGATGTTCAGCTGCGCCCGCGCCACCAACGAGATGAACTACGTGGCGCAGAAGTTCGCCCGTGTCGTGATGGGCACCAACAACGTCGACTCCTGCAACCGCACCTGCCACGCCCCCAGCGTGGCGGGCCTGTCGGCGGCGTTCGGGTCGGGCGGCGGGACGTCGTCGTACGAGGAGATCGAGCACACCGACGTCATCGTGATGTGGGGCTCCAACGCCCGGTTCGCGCATCCGATCTTCTTCCAGCACGTGCTGAAGGGCATCAGGAACGGCGCCCGGATGTACGCGGTCGATCCGCGCCGGACCTCGACCGCCGAGTGGGCGGAGAGCTGGATGGGGCTCAACGTCGGCACGGACATCCCGATGGCGCACGCGATCGGCCGCGAGATCATCCACGCGGGGCTCGCGAACGAGGCGTTCATCGCGCGGGCGACCACCGGCTTCGAGGAGTACAAGGCGCTGGTCGAGCCATGGACACTGTCGCTGGCCGAGAAGGTGACGGGCGTACCGGCCGCGGCGATCCGCGAACTGGCGCACGCCTACGCCCGTGCCGAGCGGGCCCAGTTGTGCTGGACCCTCGGCATCACCGAGCACCACAACGGCACCGACAACGTCCGCGCGTTGATCAACCTGTCCCTGCTCACCGGGCACGTCGGCCGCTACGGCTCGGGCCTGCAGCCCCTGCGCGGGCAGAACAACGTGCAGGGCGGCGGCGACATGGGGGCCATCCCCAACCGGCTCCCCGGGTTCCAGGACATCCTCGACCCGGACGCGCGGCTCAAGTTCGAGTCGGCCTGGGACACGGTGATCCAGCCGCACTACGGCCTGAACCTCACGGAGATGTTCGAGGCCATGGAGGACGGCAGCCTCAAGGCCGTCTACTGCATCGGCGAGAACCCGGCCCAGTCCGAGGCCGACAGCGAGCAGGCCGTGCGGCGGCTGAAGGCGCTGGACTTCCTGGTCGTGCAGGACATCTTCCTGACGAAGACCGCCGAGCTCGCGGACGTCGTCCTGCCGGCCACCGCCGGCTGGGCGGAGACCGACGGCACGACCACCAACAGCGAACGGCGGGTGCAGCGCGTCCGCAAGGCCGTCACCCCGCCCGGCGAGGCCCGCGAGGACATCGACATCATCTGCGACCTCGCGGCCCGCCTCGGGCATGACTGGAAGTACGCCGACGCCGAATCCGTGTGGAACGAGCTGAGGTCCGTCTCACCCGACCACTACGGCATGACGTACGTGCGCCTGGAGGAGCACCAGGGCATCCAGTGGCCCTGCCCGAGCACGGACGGGATCGAACCGACGTATCTGCACGGGCGGTTGTGGGAGACCGACCCGGCCAGGCGCGGTCCGCTCGCCCCGTTCGGGATCGTGCAGCACGACCCGCCCGTGGACCTCACCGACGAGCGGTACCCGATCCGGCTCACCACCGGGCGGCGGCTCGACTCGTACAACACCGGTGTACAGAGCGGCGGTTACGCCTCACCCCTCAGGCGCGGCGAGTTCGTCGAGCTGAGCCCGGAGGACGCCGAGCGCTACGGGGTCGTGGTCGGCGAGCACGTCCAGGTGACCTCCCGGCGCGGGTCGGTGACAGCGCCCGTGTGGGTGGACACCGCGCTGCGGCCCGGGCTCGCCTTCATGACCATGCACTTCCCGGACGAGGTGGACACCAACGCCCTGACGATCGAGGCGAACTGCCCGATCGCGGGGACGGCGGAGTTCAAGGCGTCGGCGATCCGGATCGAGAAGCTGCCCATCGCGACCATCGTGGGGTGAACGCAAGTGGACCTGCACTTCGGTGACAGCAAACCGACGGACGAGGAACGGGCGGCCGTCGACGCCCTGCTCGGGCCTCCCGAGTCCTCCTGGGAGGGCGCCGCACGCGACGAGATGCGAGCCGCCGATCTGAG
This sequence comes from Streptomyces sp. NPDC013187, assembly GCF_042899705.1. Classification (NCBI taxonomy): domain Bacteria; kingdom Bacillati; phylum Actinomycetota; class Actinomycetes; order Kitasatosporales; family Streptomycetaceae; genus Streptomyces; species Streptomyces sp. NPDC013187. The sequence goes on from NZ_JBIBAF010000004.1 coordinate 438,088, forward strand.
GTGGGCGCGTGGCGGGCGTGAGGCCCGGGACCGCCGCGACCTGCTGTTGCCGGGGCTGCACGCCGTCAACGACCGGATCGGCTGGATCAGCGAGGGCGCCCTCGACTACCTGTGCCGGCGGCTGACGGTACCGCCGGCGGAGGCGTACGGGGTCGCCACCTTCTACGCCATGTTCTCGGTCAAGCCGCGTCCGGCGACCGTGCTGCACGTGTGCACGGACCTGGCGTGCGCGGCGGCCGGGGCGGCGGAGCTGTGCGCCGGGATCGAGGCGCGGCTGGGCCCCGGCAGCGGGGTGAGCGTCGAGCGCAGCCCGTGCCTGGGGCTGTGCGAACGGGCCCCGGCGGCGCTCGCGATCAAGGCCGGTGATCCCGTCCGTACGGCGGTCTCGGCGCCGGCGACCGTCGAGGAGGCCGTGCTCGCCGCGTCCTCGCCCGGTTCCGCGCCCGAGGAGGCGCCGGCCGCGCTGGCGGTGCCCCAGGCGGGGCAGGACGGGCTGATGCTGCTGCATCGCGTCGGCGTGGTCGACCCGTCGTCCCTCGACGACTACCGCGCCCACGGCGGCTACACCGCCCTGCGCCGGGCCTTCGAGCTGGGTCCGGCAGGGGTCATCCGCGAGGTCACCGACTCGGGCCTGGTCGGGCGCGGCGGCGCCGCGTTCCCCACCGGCCGCAAGTGGCAGGCCACGGCGTCCCAGCCCGACCGTCCGCACTACCTCGTCTGCAACGCCGACGAGTCGGAGCCGGGCACCTTCAAGGACCGGGTGCTCATCGAGGGCGACCCGTACGCGCTCGTCGAGGCGATGACGATCGCGGGGTACGCGACCGGCGCCCACAAGGGCTACCTCTACCTGCGGGGCGAGTACCCGCGCGCCCTGCACCTGCTGGAGCACGCGATCGCGCAGGCCCGTGCCCGTGGACTGCTCGGCGACGACGTCCTCGGACAGGGCTACGCCTTCGACATCGAGATCCGGCGCGGCGCGGGCGCCTACATCTGCGGTGAGGAGACGGCCCTGTTCAACTCCATCGAGGGCTACCGGGGCGAGCCGCGCTCCAAGCCGCCGTTCCCGGTGGAGAAGGGCCTGTTCGGCAAGCCGACGGTCGAGAACAACGTCGAGACCCTGGTCAACGTCCTGCCGATCCTGACCATGGGCGCCCCGGCCTACGCGGCGATCGGCACCGGCCGCTCCACGGGGCCGAAGCTGTTCTGCGTGTCCGGGAGTGTGGAGCGGCCCGGCGTCTACGAGGTGCCGTTCGGCGCGACGCTCGGCGAGGTGCTCACGCTGGCCGGGGTGCGGGACGGGCTGCGCGCGGTGCTGCTCGGCGGGGCGGCCGGCGGTTTCGTCCGGGCCGACGAGCTGGACGTGCCGCTCACCTTCGAAGGGACACGGGAGGCGGGCACGACGCTCGGCTCGGGAGTCGTCATGGCCCTCGACGACAGTGTGCCCCTGCCCCGGCTGCTGCTGCGCATCGCGGAGTTCTTTCGCGACGAGTCGTGCGGGCAGTGCGTGCCGTGCCGGGTCGGGACGGTGCGGCAGGAGGAGGCACTGCACCGGATCGTGGAGCGCACGGGCGCCGAGGCCGCCGGTGACATCGCGCTGCTGCGGGAGGTCGGCCGCGCCATGCGGGACGCCTCGATCTGCGGTCTGGGTCAGACCGCGTGGAACGCCGTGGAGTCCGCCATCGACCGTCTGGGGGCGTACGAATGACCGTCACACCGCTGGGGATCCCGCGCCGCATGCTGGAGTTCACCCTCGACGGGGAGGAGGCCCGGGTCCCCGAGGGCTCCACCATCCTGGACGCCTGCCGGGCGGCCGGGAAGAACATCCCGACCCTGTGCGAGGGCGACACCCTCCGCCCGAAGAACGCCTGCCGGGTCTGTGTGGTCGAGGTCGAGGGAGCCAGGACACTCGTCCCGGCCTGCTCCCGCAAGGCCGAGCCGGGCATGGAGGTCCGTACGGACACCGAGCGCGCCCGGCACAGCCGCAAGGTCGTCCTCGAACTGCTCGCCTCCTCGGTCGACCTGTCGACGACTCCCAAGGTCGCCGGGTGGCTGAAGGAGTACGAGGCGAAGCCGGACCGCTTCGGTCCGGACGCGGCGCGGCTGAACGAGGAACCAAGGGTCGACAACGACCTGTATGTCCGTGATTACGACAAGTGCATCCTCTGCTACAAGTGCGTCGACGCATGCGGCGACCAGTGGCAGAACTCGTTCGCGATCTCGGTCGCCGGGCGCGGTTTCGACGCCCGGATCGCCGTGGAGCGCGACGCGCCGCTGACCGACTCGGCGTGCGTGTACTGCGGGAACTGCATCGAGGTGTGCCCGACGGGGGCGCTGTCCTTCAAGTCCGAGTTCGACATGCGCGCGGCGGGTACCTGGGACGAGTCGCGGCAGACGGAGACGACCACGGTGTGCGCGTACTGCGGAGTGGGCTGCAACCTGACGCTGCACGTGCAGGACAATGAGATCGTCAAGGTCACCTCGCCGCACGACAACCCGGTGACCCACGGCAACCTCTGCATCAAGGGCCGCTTCGGCTACCAGCACGTACAGAACCGGGACTGATCAGGACATGGGACGAGTCACGGAACGACGCAAGGTGATCCGCATCCGGGACGGGGTGGTCTCCGGCCGGCCGGACACGCTGGTCGCCGAGGAGCCCATGGAGATCCGGCTCAACGGCAAGCCCCTGGCGATCACCATGCGCACCCCGGGCGACGACTTCGCGCTGGCGGCGGGCTTCCTGGTGAGCGAGGGGGTGCTCGGCGGGCGGCAGGATCTCCGGAACATCGTCTACTGCGCCGGAGCCACGGCCGAGGGGTCGAACACCTACAACGTGGTCGACGTGCAGACGGCCCCGGGCGTGGTGATCCCGGACATCACCCTGGAGCGCAACGTCTACACCACGTCCTCCTGCGGACTGTGCGGCAAGGCGTCGCTGGACGCGGTGCGCACCACGGCCCGGTGGCCCATCGCCGACACTCCGCCGGTCAGGATCTCCCCCGAGCTGCTCTCGGGCCTCCCCGACCGGCTGCGCGCGGCCCAGCGGGTCTTCGACCGGACCGGGGGCCTGCACGCGGCGGCCCTGTTCTCGGAAGAGGGCGAGCTGCTGGACGTCCGGGAGGACGTGGGCCGGCACAACGCGGTCGACAAACTGGTCGGCCGCGCCCTGCAGAACGGGCAGCTGCCGCTGTCGCGGGCGATCCTGCTCGTGTCGGGCCGGGCCTCCTTCGAGCTGGCGCAGAAGGCCGTGATGGCCGGCATACCCGTGCTGGCCGCCGTGTCGGCGCCGTCCTCGCTGGCGGTGGACCTGGCCGCCGAGGCGGGCCTGACGCTGGTGGGCTTCCTGCGGGGCAGCTCCATGAACGTGTACGCGGGTGAGGACCGGATCGCTGTGCGGGCCGCGGCCGCCCAGGGCTGAGCAGGTTCCTCCGCTACACGGCGGCGGGGCCCCGACCGGCGGGGAGCGCCCCCTGCGCCGCAGGGGCCCCGTCTCGGCCCGCCCTCGCGCACAGCCGCGCAGGACTCGCCTCGGCTTGCCCTGACACCCGTGAGACCTCGTCACGGCCTGCCCGCACGTGGACAGCCCCCGGCCGGGTTCTCAGTCGGCCGTGCCGGATATCCGTGCCAGCATCGCCGTGAACTGCTCCCGCTCGGCCGACGACAGCGGTGCGAGCAGTTCGTCGTTGGCGGCGCGGGCCGCCTCCTCGCAGCGCTTCAGCAGCCGGGCTCCGCGCGGGGTGAGGGACACCGCGTTCTTGCGGCGGTCCCGCGGGTCCGGCTCGCGCACCACCAGACCCGCCGACTGGAGGTCGTCGAGGACGCCGACGAGGTCCTTGGGGTCCAGCCGGACCCCGCGGCCCAGGTCCGCCTGGGCGACGGGGGCGAGGTCGCGGACGGCGGACAGCACCACGTGGTGCCACATCCGCATGTCCTCGTCCGCCAGCGCCTCGGCCACCAGGGCCCGGCCGCGGGCGGCGGCGCGGCCGAGCAGCCAGCTGGGCAGGGAGCGGATCGCGGGGAGGGGAGCTTCCGACATGGCCGCAGCCTAACCAAGAGAATCGTTGGTTCTCCCTATGATCCTCCTATACCGTTGGGAACTCCAACGATCTCGTCGGGATCACCGACGGCCCCGGAGGTGTGATGCGCCGCGTCCGCTACGAATCCCCAGGCGGCCCCCTCTTCGTGGAGGAGGCACCGCTCCCCGTGCCCGGCCCCGGAGAGCTGCTCGTGCGTGCGGAGGCGGTCGGCGTCACGCTCCCGGTCGTACGCAAGGTCACCGAGGCGGCCGAACCGGTCCCGCTCGGCGGCGAGATCGCCGGGCAGGTCACGGCCGTCGGTGAGGGCGTCACCCGCTTCGGCACCGGCGACCGGGTGACCGGGCTCTGCTTCGGTCACGGCTACGCGGACTTCGCGGTGCTGCACGAGACCATGGCCTCCCCGGTCCCCGGGGACGCGAGCGCCGTCGACGCGGTCGCCCTGGTCCGCAGCGGCCTGGTCGCCCTCGGCGCCCTGGAGGCCGCCCGCCCCGAGCCGGGCGAGGCGGCCCTGGTCACGGCGGCCGCGAGCGGTGTCGGTCAGCTGGCCGTGCAGCTGGCCAGGACGCGCGGCGCCGGACGCGTGGTGGGAGCCGTCTCCGACCCGTGCAAGGCCGACTTCGTGCGCGGTCTCGGCGCCGACCACGTCATCTCGTACGGCGACGCGAGCTGGGGAACGCCGGTGGACTACGTCCTGGACGCGGTCGGCGGCGAGCTGCTCACCCGCGCCCTCCACGCGCTCGTCCCCGAGGGTCGGCTCGTGGCGTACAGCTCGGGCGGCGGCGCCATCCAGGCCTACGACCTGCTCGTGGGTGCCAAGTCGGTCATCGGGTTCCAGATGGCCCGCGTCGCCCGGGGCAAGCCGGAGTTGTACGAGCAGTGGCGTGAGGAACTGTGGCGGCTGTTCGCGGCCGGAGAGCTCAGGCCCGTCGTCCACGGGGAGTTCGCCCTGGAGGACGCGGCCAAGGCGCACGCGGAGGTCGAGGGGCGGTCCAACCTGGGCAAGGTCGTCCTGATCCCCTGACGCACGGTCCTTGTAGGGGGTCTGTGAGCCAAGTACCGTCTGTGGCCCCACACATGGGACGTGGAATGTCCGAATGACCGGATGTCCGTTCCCATGATTCGGTGGTCCAGCCGACAGACGCATGAAGGGCAGGTCGCACCATGCCGTCAAGTCTTCGCACACGTCTGAGATCCACCCTGACAGCCACGGTCGCCGCCGGAGCGCTCCTCGCGTCCACGGCTGCGGCGCACAGCCGACCCACCACAGCCCAACCGGAGTTCGACCAGCAGGTGCTCTTCAAGGCGTCCCAGGATCCGGGCTACGCCTGCTTCCGCATCCCGGCGATGGTGCGCACCACCAGCGGCACCCTGCTCGCCTTCGCCGAAGGCCGTGTCCTCAACTGCGGTGACGCGGCCGACATCGACATCGTCGTCAAGCGCTCCACCGACGGCGGCCGCACCTGGGGGCCGCTCCAGGTCGTCACCGAGGGCGCGGGCGACACGCACGGCAACCCGGCACCCGTCGTGGACCGCAGGACGGGCCGGATCCTGCTGGCCGAGACGTACAACACCGGCCGTACGGACGCCGGCAACTGCACCGTCCCCTGCGACCGCACCCCGCACCTGCAGTACAGCGACGACGACGGCCGCACCTGGTCGAAGCCGCGCGATCTGAGCGACGAGATCCTGCCCGAGCACTGGAACTCCTGGTACGCGACCGGGCCCGTGCACGGCATCCAGCTGACCCGCGGCGAGCACGCCGGGCGGCTCGTGTTCGGCGTCAACACCGAGACGTGGAACGGCAGCCGGGTCTCCGCCAACCACGCCGCGCTCGTCGTCAGCGACGACGGCGGCGAGACCTGGCGGGTCGGCGCCACGGACACCTGGCCCATAGCGCCGGACGGCACGTTCCGGCAGAAGCCGTCCGAGGTGACACTCACCGAACGCGCCGACGGCGCCCTGCTCGTCAGCGGCCGGGAACAGGACGGCACCGACCTGGGCCACCGCTCCCAGACCCTCAGCCTCGACGGCGGCGACAGCTTCGCCACACCCTTCCGCGACCTCCCTGACCTGTACACCCCGCAGGTCCAGGGCGCGACCCTGCGCCTCGGCGGCCGGATGCTGCTGTCCGCTCCGGCCGACCCCGACCGCCGCCGCACCATGATGGTCCGCTCCTCCTACGACGGCGGGCGCACCTGGGAGAGCGTGGACCGGGGCACGGTCGTCACCACCGACTGGTCCGGCTACTCCGACATGGCGGCCCTGGGCGGCGGGGCGGTGGGCCTGCTGTACGAGGGCGGCGCGGTCGACGCGCGCGACGAGATCCGCTTCGCCCGCTTCAGCGAGGACTGGCTGAAGCCACGCCGGGGCGCCGACCCGACCACGCGTGACGCGGCGGCGGGCGCCAAGCCCGCGGCGGTGCTCGGCGGTGCCGCACGGACGGCCGGTGTCCGCGGCGGTGCGCTGTCGTTCGACGGCACCGACGACGCCGTACGGCTGCCCTACCGGTCCCGGCTCCCGCTCGGGGAAGGGGACTTCACGGCCTCGCTGCACTTCCGCTACACGGCCACGGCCGGCGAGCAGCCCTTCCTGTGGATGGGTGGCATCGGCAGCACCCAGCCGCAGATCTGGCTGCGGGGCGAACCGGCGAGCAACCGGGTCCGAGGGCTGATCACCACGCGATCGGGCGCCACGACCGTCAGGTCCGCCTCGGTGTCGACCGACGGTGCCCACAACGACGGCCGCTGGCACCATCTGGCGCTGCGCCGTGGCGGCGGGCAGCTGACGCTGTTCCTCGACGGCACGCCGCTCGGCACCGCTGACGTGGCCGGCTCGGTCAGCCGCAACTCGCCGTTCGGCGTGCACATCGGCCAGCGCATGGACAGCCGGGCGTTCCTCACCGGGGCGATCGACGACGTCCGGGTGTGGAACCGGGCCCTGAGCGACGAGGAGCTGGCCTCCGGCGCCTCGGGCGCGGCTTCCCGGGGCACGGTGCTGTGGCTGCCCATGGACCGGGTGAGCGGCAGCAACTAACGTCACGGGGCGTGCCCGACGACTCAGGAGCATTACGAGCACGACAGCGCACGGGAACCGGGATCGGCCTGCTGCTGGTCCTGGTTCTCGGCGCGGCGCTGCTCATCGCCCTGCCCGGCGACGACGGTTCGGACGACGACGCCTGCCGGGCGCTGACGGTCGGCTCCTGGAAGCCGGACGACGGCCTCACCGCCGAGTTCGCCCGCTACGGCGACGACGCGAGCCGTACGGACGACTGGACCGGCGGCGACGGCACCCACTCGGTGCGGTTGCCGGACGGCCGGGTGCTGTGGCTGTTCTCGGACACCTACCTGGGCCGGGTGTACGGCCCGCCCAACCCGCACGGCGAGTCCTACGCCTGGCGGGACGCCGGCACGCCGCTGGTGCGCAACTCGGCCGTGCTGATGCGCGACGGCCGCCTCGAGACCACCCTGCCCGCCCCGCTGTTCGCCGACCCGGCACCGAACCAGTGGCGCTGGCCGGTCGCCGCCCGCGTCGAACCCCGCTCCCCCGGCTCCCCGGAGCGGGTCGTCCGGGTGCTGCTGTGGGTACGCACGGCAGGCCAGCCCCCCTGGATCTACGGGGTGCCCACCGCGACCGAGGTCGCCACGCTGTCACTGCCCGAGCTGCGCCTGGAGTCGATCGTCGAGGTGCTCGGCCAGCAGTCGGTCCCCGACCCGTCCCGGCGGGTGCTGTTCGGCACGACGCTGGTCGAGGAGGACGGCTGGACCTATGTGTTCGGCGGCGACGACGGCCGGGCCGCTTCCCGGCCCGCCTCGCACGCGTACGCGGCCCGGGTGCCCGAGGGCGCGCTCGCTGATCCGGCGGCCTGGCAGTACTGGAGCGGCTCGGCGTGGGTGCCCCGCGCCCGCCCCCGGCCGGTGCTCGGGGACGGGCGGCGCAAAGGCGTGGGCAGCGCGTTCTCGGTCGTCCGGGAGGGCGGTACGTACGTGCTGTTCACGATGGCCGCCGGCCCGAAGGGACTGACCACCGTGGCGTCCTACTGGGCCTGTTCCCCGGCCGGGCCGTGGCACGGTCCGGCGAAGGAGTTCGGCCCGCCGCTGCCGCAGGGGGAGGTGGCCGCCTACAATCCGCAGGCGCATCCGGTGCTGAGCGGCGGGGGACGGCTCGTCCTGAGCTACGACGTCAACTGGCTGGACATGACGGGCGCCGCCGACCGGCTCAGCCGGAACGTGTCCCTGTACCGACCGCGGTTCGTGTCGTTGCGGCTGGCTGCGGTGCGGTGACCTCCGCCGCCGCCTCCCGCGCGCGCCGCTTGGCGATCACCGCGCACACGATGAGCTGCATCTGGTGGAAGAGCATCAGCGGCAGTACGGCGAGCGCCGCCTGCGCGCCGAACAGGACGCTCGCCATGGGCAGTCCGGCCGCCAGGGACTTCTTGGAGCCGGCGAACTGGATCGCGATCCGGTCCGCCCGGCCGAAGCCCAGCGCCTTGCCGCCGTACCAGGTGAGCAGCAGCATCACGGCGAGGATCACGGCCTCCACGACGGCCAGAGCGCCCAGCCGCACCGGGCTGACCTGGTGCCAGATGCCCTGGACCATGCCCGCGCTGAACGCGGTGTAGACGACCAGCAGGATCGAGCCGCGGTCCACCAGCCCGAGGACCTGCTTGTGGCGCGTGACGAAGCCGCCGATCCAGCGGCGCAGCAACTGCCCGGCGAGGAACGGCACCAGCAGTTGCAGCACGATCTTCAGCAGCGAGTCGGCGGAGAAGCCGCCGCCGCTGCCGCCGAGCAGCGAAGCCGCGAGCAGCGGGGTGGCGACGATGCCGACGAGGGAGGAGAAGGAGCCCGCGCAGATCGCGGCGGGCACGTTGCCGCGGGCCATCGAGGTGAAGGCGATCGACGACTGGACGGTCGACGGGACCAGGGTGAGGAAGAGCAGGCCCTGGTAGAGCGGGTGCGTCAGGATCACCGGCACCAGCCCGTGGGCCGCGAGTCCGAGCAGTGGGAAGACCAGGAAGGTGCAGGCCAGAACCGTCACGTGCAGTCGCCAGTGCCGCAGTCCGTCCAGCGCCTCACGCGTGGACAGCCGGGCGCCGTACAGGAAGAACAGCAGGGCGACCGCCGCCGTGGAGGCACCCGAGGCGACATCGGCGGCCGGTCCGCGCGCCGGGAACAGCGCGGCGAGGCCCACCGTCCCGAGGAGGAGCAGGATGTAGGGGTCTATCGGCATCCAATGCGGCCGGCGCAGGCGTTTCACGGTGCTCCACTTGCTTTGGTACTTCGGTCGGTCCAGGGCCGTAGCGGCCCCCTTCCATCCTGCTTCCCCGACGGGCGATCGGGAATCCCGTATACCGTTCTCACTGTCATTGCGTTCCGCGATAACATGGACCCATGTACGACCCGTCCCATCTGCGCACGTTCCTGTCGGTGGCGCAGACGCTGAGTTTCACGCAGGCCGCGCGGCGGCTCGGGGTGCGGCAGTCGACGGTCAGCCAGCACGTGCGGCGCCTGGAGGACGCCACGGGGCGGACGTTGTTCACCCGGGACACGCACTCCGTGGAGCTGACCGAGGACGGCGAGGCCATGCTCGGCTTCGCGCGCCGGATCCTGGAGGTACACGAGCAGGCGGCGGCGTTCTTCACGGGCACCCGGCTGCGCGGCCGGCTGCGCTTCGGCGCCTCGGAGGACTTCGTGCTGACCCGGCTGCCGGAAATCCTGGAGGGCTTCCGGCACGAGCACCCGGAGGTCGACCTGGAGCTGACGGTCGAGCTGTCGGGCACGCTGCACGAGCAGCTGGCCGCCGGGAAACTGGATCTGGTCCTGGCCAAGCGGCGGCCCGAGGACCCGCGGGGCGAGCTGGTCCGGCACGACCGGCTGGTGTGGATCGGCGCGGAACGCCTCCGGCTCGACCCGGACCGCCCGGTGCCGCTCATCGTCTACCCGCCGCCCGGCATCACCCGCGCACTCGCCCTGGAGGCCCTGGAACGGGAGGGCCGCGACTGGCGCGTGGTGTGCACCAGCGGCAGCCTCAACGGTCTCGTCGCGGCGGCCCGGGCCGGTCTCGGTGTGATGGCCCACTCCCGCGGCCTGATCCCGCCGGGTCTGGTCCGGGTCCCCGACCGGGCGGGGCTGCCGGAACTGGGGCAGGTCGACTTCGTCCTGGTCCACGGCCGGCGCCGGCCCTCCGCCCAGGGCGCGGCCGACGCCCTGGCAGCGGCGATCCTGGCAGGCGGCGACCGGCTCCAGCGCAGCGAGCGCAAGGGCCTCTGAGCCGGCCGATCAGACACCTCCGACGGAAGCGGAGTGACGAAATCCGGCGCCCTGCCGCTGACAGAAGGGACCCCGTTCGGGGGCGCGTCGCGCCACGGCCGGACTCGTACAGATTCGGTGGAGATTACGGCACCGAAACTTACTCAACCGTCAGGTTTGTGTCCGACCCTTCCCCATGTGAGCGCTTTTTCCCTCGCTGTCCAGCGCGGACCGAAGCGGTGCGCGCTTCCGTACCCCCTCCCGCCCTCTGCCCCGGTGGGGTAGCTTTCACGGCGCTGTGCGGGGCGTCACTCGACAAGAGCGCTGAGGAACGGGGAGCGGGGTTTGCGCGAGTTCACCAACCCTCCGTTGGCGTTGGCACCTCCGGTGGGCGGTCTGGCCGACGTGGTCTTCGAGCATGCCCAGGAGGATCCGCAGCACATCGCGCTGGGCCGCAAGGACGACTCCGGTCAATGGCAGGACGTCACCAGCGCCGAGTTCCGCGACGAGGTGCTCGCCCTGGCCAAGGGCCTGCTGGCGAGCGGCATCCGGTTCGGCGACCGGGTCGCGATCATGTCCCGCACGCGCTACGAGTGGACCCTCTTCGACTACGCGCTGTGGACGATCGGCGCCCAGGTCGTGCCGGTGTATCCGACGTCGTCGGCCGAGCAGTGCTTCTGGATGCTCTACGACGCCGAGGTCACGGCCGCGGTCGTGGAGCACGAGGACCACGCGATGACGATCGCCACCGTCATCGACCGGCTCCCCCGGTTGCGCCGGCTGTGGCAGCTGGACTCCGGTGCCGTGCACGAGCTGTACGACGCGGGCGCACACCTCGACGACGAGGTGGTGCACCGCCACCGGCAGGCCGTCACACCCGACTCGGTCGCCACGATCATCTACACCTCGGGCACCACCGGCCGCCCCAAGGGCTGTGTCATCACCCACGGCAACTTCATGTACGAGGCGGACACCGTCATCGAGCGCTGGGAGCCGGTGTTCCACTCCCGGCGCGGCGACGAGGCGGCGACCCTGCTGTTCCTGCCGCTCGCGCACGTCTTCGGGCGGATGGTCCAGGTCGCCGGGATCCGCGGCAAGGTGAAGTTCGGCCACCAGCCGCAGCTGAACGCGGCGGCCCTGCTGCCGGATCTGGCCGCGTTCAAGCCGACGTTCTTCCTGGCCGTGCCGTACATCTTCGAGAAGGTGTTCAACGCGGCCCGCCGCAAGGCCGAGAAGGAGGGCCGCTCCGGCCCCTTCGAGAAGGCCGTCGACATCGCGATCCGGTACGCGGACGCGATGGAGGCGAAGGCCTGGGGCACCGGCCCCGGCCCGTCGGCGGGCCTGCGCATGCAGCACCAGCTGTTCGACAAACTCGTCTACACCAAGATCCGCGCCGCGATGGGCGGCCGCATCAAGCACGCCATGTCCGGCGGCTCGGCGATGGACCGCCGCCTCGGGCTGTTCTTCGCCGGGGCGGGCGTGCACATCTACGAGGGTTACGGCCTGACCGAGTCCACGGCGGCCGCGACCGCCAACCCGCCCGGGCGCACCCGGTTCGGCACGGTCGGGCAGCCCATCCCGGGCATGACCGTGCACATCGCGGACGACGGCGAGATCTGGCTGCACGGCGAGAACGTCTTCCAGGGGTATCTCAACAACCAGAAGGCCACCGACGCGACCCTGCACGACGGCTGGCTCGCCACCGGCGACCTGGGCGCGCTGGACGAGGACGGCTTCCTCACCATCACCGGCCGCAAGAAGGAGATCCTGGTCACGTCCGGCGGAAAGAGCGTTTCCCCCGGCGTGCTGGAGGAACGCGTCCGGGACCATCCGCTGGTCAACCAGTGCATCGTCGTGGGCAACGACCGCCCCTACATCGCCGCCCTGATCACCCTCGATCAGGAGGCCGTGGAGCACTGGCTGGCCATGCGGTCCAAGCCGCAGATGTCCGCGGCGGAGCTGGTGCGCGACGCGGATCTGGAGACGGAGGTGCGCCGCGCGGTGGTCGCCGCCAACACCCTCGTCTCGCAGGCCGAGTCGATCCGCACCTTCCGCATACTGGCCCAGCCGTTCACGGAGGAGCACGGGCTGCTGACCCCGTCCCTCAAGCTGAAGCGGAAGGCCATCGAGAACGCGTACGAGAACGAGGTCGAGGCGCTCTACCGGGCGTGACCTCCGCCCCGCGGGGCAGGTGTGGCTTGGGAATTCTCCCGTCAGGAATGCATCACCGCCCGTGATCGTTGACGATGGGAGCACACTGACCACTTACCGAAGGATCGAGAGCTCGTGAGCAAGGTCCCCCCGATCATCCTGAACAACGGCGTCGAGATGCCCCAGCTGGGCTTCGGCGTCTGGCAGGTGCCGGACGACGAGGCCGAGAAGGCCGTCGGGACGGCACTGGAGGCCGGGTACCGCAGCATCGACACCGCGGCGATCTACGGCAACGAGGAGGGCACCGGCAAGGCCATCGCCGCCTCCGGTCTGCCCCGCGAGGAGCTCTTCGTCACCACGAAGCTCTGGAACGCCGACCAGGGGTACGACTCCACGCTGCGCGCCTTCGACACGTCGCTGGAGAAGCTCGGCCTGGACTTCGTCGACCTGTACCTGATCCACTGGCCGACGCCGGAGCGGGGTCTGTACGTCGACACCTACAAGGCGTTCGAGAAGCTGCACGCCGACGGCCGGATCCGAGCCATCGGTGTCTCCAACTTCCTTCCCGAGCACCTTCAGAAGCTGATCGGTGAGACGTCGGTCGTCCCGGCGGTGAACCAGATCGAGCTGCACCCGCACCTGCAGCAGGGTGCCTCCCGTGAGTACCACGCGCAGCAGGGCATCGCCACGGAGGCCTGGTCCCCGCTCGGCCAGGGCAAGGGCCTGCTGGAGGTCCCGGCGATCGTGGCCATCGCCCGCAAGCACGACCGCACCCCGGCCCAGGTGGTGCTGCGCTGGCACATCCAGCTGGGCAACGTGGTGATCCCGAAGTCCGTGACGCCGTCGCGGATCAAGGAGAACATCGAGGTGTTCGACTTCAGCCTCGACGACGAGGACCTGGCGGCGATCAGCGCCCTGAACGAGGACCGGCGCATCGGCCCGGACCCGGCGGAGTTCAACGGCGCCTGAGCCGCACCGTCAGCACCCGGGGCCGCAGGACCCAGGGGCTGCAGGCCCCTCGCGGGGCCGGAGCACCCTCCCGGCAGGGCCACCGGTCCGGAGGCCCCTCGCGGGCCCGACCCCTGGCAGCGCCCCCGTCCGGAGCCCCCTCGTGGAGCCCGGGCCGGGGCGTTGTCGTTCCGGGGCGGATCCCCCTCGGACCGGCTGCCTCGAGGGTGCCGGGCCGGCGGCCGCTACGCGGGCCGGACCGCCGTGTGCACGGTGTGGGCCTCCAGGACGAACACGTCCGGGCGGCGGTGCAGGCTCGCCTCGTCGTCGGGGTCGAGCAGGCGGTCGACGGTCGCGAGATCCTCGGCGTCGAGCCCCTCGGCGAGCTTGTCGCGCATGTGCGACAGGGAGGCCACGACATACGCGCGCGCCCGGTCCGAGGCGGGGGCCGGCAGGTCGAGCAGGAAGCTGTGCGTCCTCGTGTGCTTGAGCCCCGCGGCGGCCAGCAGGGCCGGCCAGTGCTCCGTCTCGGCCACATGCCCGGCCAGATCGGTGCGCATCCGGCTGAACCACTCCGACTCCACCGCGTCGATCCGCGCCTGGAGACCGGGGCGGCCGATGCCGATGTCGCGCGGCAGGAACCGCAGGGGCAGGCCGCCCTCCATGAGGGCCAGCGTGCCGCCCGGTGCGAGCCGCCGCGCGAAAGCGGCCAGCGCGGCCCGCTGATCGCCCAGGTGGTGCAGGCTTCGGCTCGCCCAGAGGAGGTCGGCGGGGTAGTCCAGCTCGCCGAGCACCTCGGGCAGATCACCGGCGAGCGTGCCGAAACGGTCGGCGACGCCCTGCCGCCCGGCCCGCGCCCGGGCTCGCTCCAGCAGGGCTTCGGAGCCGTCCACCGCCACGATCCGGGCGCCCGGGAACGTCTCCGCGAACAGGCACGACACCACACCCGGCCCGCTGCCGGCGTCGACGATCAGACCCGGCTCGGTCACCTCCTGCGCCAGCCAGCCCAGCGCCCGTTCGTACAGAGGCGCGAACAGCTCCGCCGAGGACTCCAGCATCGGGCCCATCTCGGCCCAGTCGAGGTCCGTGTGGCCGTGGTGAGGGGCGTGGCCGCGCTCGTGGTCGTCGTGGTGGTCGTGGTGGTCGTGCGCCATGGTGGTCAGCCTCTCGCTCGGATGCGGTCAGCGTGCGCCGACGCACCGCGCGGAGGCCACTGCTGTTGCCGGTGCGGCAAAATCCGCCGGGGCCGGGGCCCCGGCGGATCAGCGGTTCACCGCGAACCGGTCAGGACAGCGGCGGGTACGCGTTCTGCATCAGCTGCCGGAACTGTGCGGAGAACCAGTGCCCGGACAGCGGCGCGTCCGGCAGGGCACCGGACATGTTGTTGTTGTTGCGCGGGTTGCCCGTGTAGGTCGGGTCGCACATGCGGTCGAAGCCCTTGCCCTCGTCGTTCGGGATCTGCTTGCTCGCCCCGTCGGACTCGCCCGGCGGCTTCATCCACACGTACGCGTCGATCCCCGCGGCCGGGGCGGCCTTCGGGCGCTCGCCCAGGCCGGCTCCGGACTGGTTGCACCAGTTGCCGGCGTTGAAGCGACGGTCGTACCGCCCGCCGTCGACGTAGGTGTCGACGCTGGTCGTCGCGCCCGGTCCGGTGGGCCGTGCGGTGCCGCCCCAACCGTTGCGGGAGGTGTCGATCAGCATGCCGATGTTCGAGTTGAAGCCCGTCGAGACCAGCTGGTTGCGGAAGGCCTGGGCGTAGGACAGCTCGTCGGTGTAGCGGTTCCAGTCGACCCACTTCGACTCGCGGACGGACTTGCCGGCCACGGTGTCGTTGATGGTGAAGTTGTTCTCTTTCAGGGCGCTGTAGTTCGCCGTGTTGGTGATGAAGCCGTGGACGTCGTTCACCGTGGCGCCCTCGGCGGTCGCCGCCTCCTTCATGATGGTGGCGGTGGGGCCGAAGTTGTCGTCCCAGCCGATCCAGCCGTGGTGCCCGGCGTCGACGTAGTTGTAGACGTTCGGCACGTCGCCGAGCTTGTTCAGCGCGTAGCCGACGCCCTTGACGTAGTTGCCGTTGGCCTTCATCACGTCGCACTGCGGGACGGCCGTCGGGCGGCTGCCGGTGTTGGTGACGAGGTTGGGCAGCGAGTCGATCTCGACCGTGGTGACGATCCGCAGCGAGGCGTACTTCGGGTCGGCGAGGATGGCCTTGATGGGATCGATGTACTCAGTCTTGTAGCGGCCGATCTCGTCAGCCTTCAGCTCGCCGTTGGAGGCGAGGGCGGAGCAGTCCCGGCCGGGCAGGTTGTAGATGACGAACTGGACGACGAGCTCGCCGGAGCCCTTCTGGCGCAGCGCCTCGTCGAGGTGGGCGCGCAGGCCCATCTTGCCGTTCGCACCGTTGATGGCCGCGATGCGGTCCAGCCAGACACCGGTCGGCTGGTTGGCGACCCGGCTGCCGCCCGGCTCGGCGGCGGCGTTCGCGGACCACTCCGGGTTCACGTACACCTTCGCGCCCTCGTAGGGGTTGTTCACCCGGTTGGACGGTCCGCCCGGGTCCGGCGGGTCCGTGGGGCCGCCGGGGCCGCCGTCGACGTTGCAGGTCACGCCGTCGAGGGTGAAGGTCGCCGGGATCGCGTTGCTGCCGCTGTAGCTGCCCTGGAAGCCGAAGCTGACCGAGCCGCCCGTCGCCAGCTGCCCGTTGTAGCTCTCGTTGGCGGCGGTGACGGCCGCGCCGCTCTGGCTGAGCTTGGCGTTCCAGCCGCTGGTGACCTTCTGGTTCCCGGCGTACGACCACTTCAGCGACCAGGACGATTTGGCGGCACTGTTGTTGGTGATGGTCACGGCGGCGGTGAAGCCGGTGCTCCACTGGTTCTGGATCTTGTAGTCGACGGTGCAGGGGACGGCTGCGACGCCGGTGCCGCCCGGGTCGACGGCGAAGGCGGTGCCGGTCGCGCCGGCGACCAGAGCCATGGCGGCCAGTAACGCGGTTCTCGTACGGCTCATGAGTGGGGGTCCCTCTTCCGTTGGGTTCCTTGCGATGTCCGCGGTTCCGTGGGGGGTTCAGAGGTGCGGTGAGTGCGGTGTGCGCCTTTGCGGGCATGCCGGGGCCTGGTGCGCCGTACGCAGCCGGCGGAGGGCGTCACCTGTCCGCCGCACGCGGCGCTCTCGCGCCGGCGGCGGCTCAAAGTACTGAACGCGGGGGGTGTCGCATGAGCGACTCCTTGCAGGTCGGGCGTGCCGTGACGGACGCGTCGACTGATGGAACCGCTCCCACTGGTGTCAAGGAAGGTAGCGCCAAGTGACAGTAAAGAACAGGGGAGTTGCTGACTTTTGCTCAACGCGAGGCGTCGAATCTTTTCGACTCTTCTAGAACCTTGACCGGTACCTGACGCATCCGCACTATGGGAGCGCTCCCACTGGTTCAAGCCTTGACTTCTCCGAGCCGCAAGGAGGAACCAGCACCATGCATCCCCCACCCCGGAGGCGGAGAGCCGTGCGGCGTCTGTGGACCGCGGCGCTCGCAGCTCTCACCCTTCCGTTGACGATGCTCTCCTCAGGGTCGACTCCCGCGCAGGCGGCGGCACTTCAGTGCAGTGTCGACTACAAGACGAACGACTGGGGCTCCGGTTTCACGGTGGACCTCACCCTCACCAACCGCGGCACGGACGTCATCGACGGCTGGACGCTGACCTACGCCTACTCCGGCAACCAGAAGCTGGGCAACGGCTGGAACGGCACCTGGTCGCAGTCCGGCCAGAACATCACCGTGAAGAACGCCTCCCACAACGCGCGGGTCGCAGCGGGCGCCGCCGTCTCCACCGGTGCCCAGTTCTCCTACAGCGGCGGCAACACCGCGCCGACGTCCTTCTCCGTCAACGGCACGCCCTGCACCGGCGCGCACCAGCCGCCGATCGCCGTGCTGACCAGCCCGAGCGCGGGCGCCGTCTACACCCAGGGCCAGGCGGTGCCAATGGCGGCCACCGCGGCCGCCGCGGACAACGCCACGATCAGCAAGGTGGAGTTCTACGACGACACCAAGCTGCTGGGCACGGACACGACTGCGCCCTACGCGCTGTCCGTCTCCGACCTGGCCGTGGGCGGTCACTCCCTGGTGGCGAAGGCGTACGACAGCATGGGCGCCTCCGCGGACTCCACCCCGGTCGGCATCACCGTCTCCTCGGGCCCGACCGTCGTCGCCTCGCCGCTCCAACTGGGCGTCCAGTCCGGCAAGTCGGGCACCTACGAGGTGAAGTTGTCCAAGCAGCCGTCGTCCAACGTGACGGTGACCTCGGCCCGGGCGAGCGGCAACTCGGGGCTGTCGGTCTCGGCCGGTGCCTCGCTCACCTTCACGCCGCAGAACTGGAACACCGCGCAGAAGGTGACCGTGTCGGCGGCGGGCTCCGGCACCGGATCGGCCGTCTTCGAGTCGACGGCCGCGGGCCACGCCAAGGCCTCGGTCACCGTCACGCAGCTGGCGGCGTCGAAGGTGTACGACGCCCGCTTCCTGGAGCTGTACGGGAAGATCACCAACCCGGCGAACGGCTACTTCTCCCCCGAGGGCATCCCGTACCACTCGGTGGAGACGCTGATCGTCGAGGCGCCTGACCACGGCCACGAGACCACGTCGGAGGCGTACAGCTACCTGCTGTGGCTGCAGGCCATGTACGGCAAGGTGACGGGTGACTGGTCGAAGTTCAACGGCGCGTGGGAGCTCATGGAGAAGTACATGATCCCCACCAAGGCCGACCAGCCGACCAACTCCTTCTACAACCCCTCCAAGCCCGCCACCTACGCCCCCGAGCTGGACACGCCGAACGAGTACCCGGCCAAGCTCGACCCGTCCGTCGCGGCCGGTTCCGACCCGATCGCGGGCGAGCTGAAGAGCGCCTACGGCACGGACGACGTCTACGGCATGCACTGGCTGCAGGACGTGGACAACGTCTACGGCTTCGGCAACTCGCCCGGCAAGTGCGAGGCCGGCCCGTCGGACACCGGCCCGTCGTACATCAACACCTTCCAGCGCGGGCCGCAGGAGTCGGTGTGGGAGACCGTCCCGCAGCCGACCTGCGACGCCTTCAAGTACGGCGGCAAGAACGGCTACCTGGACCTGTTCACCGGTGACGCCTCCTACGCCAAGCAGTGGAAGTTCACCAACGCGCCGGACGCCGACGCCCGGGCCGTGCAGGCCGCCTACTGGGCGGACCTGTGGGCCAAGGAGCAGGGCAAGGGCTCCGCCGTCTCCGCGACGGTGGGCAAGGCCGCCAAGATGGGCGACTACCTGCGCTACTCGATGTTCGACAAGTACTTCAAGAAGGTCGGCAACTGCGTCGGGCCCTCCACCTGCCCGGCGGGCACCGGCAAGGACGCCTCGATGTACCTGATGTCCTGGTACTACGCCTGGGGCGGCGCCACCGACACCAGTGCCGGCTGGGCCTGGCGCATCGGCTCCAGCCACGCCCACGGCGGCTACCAGAACCCCCTGGCGGCCTACGCGCTCGCCAACTACGCGCCGCTGAAGCCGAAGTCGGCGACGGGCGCGGCGGACTGGGCCAAGTCCATGGACCGGCAGCTGGAGTTCTACCGCTGGCTGCAGTCGAACGAGGGCGCCATCGCGGGCGGTGCGACCAACAGCTGGGCGGGCCGGTACGCGACCCCGCCCTCGGGCAAGTCCACGTTCTACGGCATGTACTACGACGAGAAGCCCGTGTACCACGACCCGCCGTCCAACCAGTGGTTCGGCTTCCAGGCATGGTCCATGGAGCGGGTCGCCGAGCTGTACCAGCAGACGGGCAACGCCAAGGCCAAGACAGTCCTGGACAAGTGGGTCGACTGGGCGCTGTCCAAGACCACCTTCAACCCCGACGGCACCTTCCGCATCCCGTCGACGCTGCAGTGGTCGGGCCAGCCCGACACCTGGAACGCCTCCAGCCCCGGCTCCAACAGCGGGCTGCGCGTCACCGTCGCCGACTACACCAACGACGTCGGTGTGGCGGCCGCCTACGCCAAGACCCTGACGTACTACGCGGACCGCTCCGGTGACACCGAGGCCGCCACGGCGGCGAAGAAACTGCTGGACGGCATGTGGGCCAACCACCAGGACGCGCTCGGCATCGCCGTTCCCGAGAACCGGGCCGACTACAACCGCTTCGACGACCCGGTGCACATCCCGAGCGGCTGGACAGGCACGATGCCGAACGGCGACGCGATCAACTCGTCATCCACCTTCGACTCGATCCGCTCCTTCTACGAAGACGACCCCGCCTGGTCGAAGATCGAGAGCTATCTCTCGGGCGGCGCGGTGCCGTCATTCACCTACCACCGGTTCTGGGCCCAGGCGGACATCGCCCTGGCCATGGGCTCGTACGCGGAACTCCTCGAATAGCCCCCGCCGGGCGCTCCGCGGGTAGTGCGGTTTTCGTCTGCGGGCCGTGAGTGGCTGGTCGCGCAGTTCCCCGCGCCCCCCAAGACAGCGTCCGAAGCTCTGCGTACACGGCCCTGCACCTGACGCGGGGCCACCACGGCCGGGCGGCTCCACTTGCACAGGGGCCGCCCGGCCCTCGCACGTCTCCCCTCTCGGAAGGACCCCCACCGTGCGAAGAACCCGTATCCTCACGGCCGTGCTGGCGCTGGCGGCCGGGCTGCTGTCGGGCGCCCCCACCGCCCTGGCGGCCGATCCCCCGGCGACGAAGCTCGCCGCGGACACGTACACCTGGAAGAACGCCCGGATCGACGGGGGCGGGTTCGTCCCCGGCATCGTCTTCAACCGCTCGGAGAAGAACCTGGCCTACGCCCGCACGGACATCGGCGGGGCGTACCGCTGGCAGGAGTCCTCCAAGACCTGGACGCCGCTGCTGGACTCGGTCGGGTGGGACGACTGGGGGCACACGGGCGTCGTCAGCATCGCGTCCGACTCCGTCGACCCGAACCGGGTGTACGCGGCGGTCGGGACGTACACGAACAGCTGGGACCCGAAGAACGGTGCGGTGATGCGCTCCTTTGACCGGGGCGCGAGCTGGCGGAAGGCCGACCTGCCGTTCAAACTGGGCGGCAACATGCCTGGGCGGGGCATGGGCGAGCGGCTGGCGATCGACCCGAACCGCAACAGCGTGCTCTACCTGGGCGCGCCCAGCGGCAAGGGGCTGTGGCGGTCGACGGACTCGGGGGTCAGCTGGTCGCAGGTGGCGAACTTCCCCAACGTCGGCAACTACGCCCAGGACCCGAGCGACACGAGCGGCTACGCGTCCGACAACCAGGGCATCGTGTGGGTCACCTTCGACGAGTCCACGGGCACGGCCGGGAGCGCCACGAAGACGATCTACGTCGGGGTCGCCGACAAGGACAACGCGGTGTACCGGTCGACGGACGCGGGCGCCACCTGGCAGCGGCTGGCCGGGCAGCCCACCGGCCACCTCGCCCACAAGGGCGTCCTGGACGCGAAGAACGGCTACCTCTACCTCGCCTACAGCGACAAGGGCGGCCCGTACGACGGCGGCAAGGGCCGGCTGTGGCGTTACGCGACGGGCACGGGGAACTGGACGAACATCAGCCCGGTGGCGGAGGCCGACACCTCCTACGGCTTCAGCGGGCTGACGGTGGACCGGCTGAAGCCGGGCACGGTCATGGCGACCGCGTACAGCGCCTGGTGGCCCGACACGCAGATCTTCCGCTCCACGGACAGCGGCGCGACGTGGACCAAGGCGTGGGACTACACGTCGTATCCGAACCGCGAGAACCGCTACACGATGGACGTCTCGTCCTCGCCGTGGCTGACCTGGGGCGCGAACCCCCAACCGCCCGAGCAGACGCCGAAGCTGGGCTGGATGACGGAGGCGCTGGAGATCGACCCGTTCAACTCCGACCGCATGATGTACGGGACGGGTGCGACGGTCTACGGCACCGAGAACCTCACGAAGTGGGACAGCGGAAGCAAGTTCGCCATCCGACCGATGGTGCAGGGGCTGGAGGAGACGGCGGTCAACGACCTCGCCTCTCCCCCGTCCGGCGCCCCGCTGCTGAGCGCGCTCGGTGACATCGGCGGCTTCCGGCACACGGACCTGACGAAGGTGCCGTCGATGATGTTCACCCAGCCGAACTTCACGACGACCACGAGCCTGGACTTCGCCGAGTCGAACCCGAACACGGTGGTGCGGACGGGCAACCTGGACTCGGGACCGCACATCGCGTTCTCGACCGACAACGGCGCCAACTGGTTCGCCGGGACCGACCCTTCGGGCGTGAGCGGCGGCGGCACGGTGGCGTCGGCGGCCGACGGCAGCCGGTTCGTGTGGAGCCCCGAGGGCGCCGGCGTGCACCACTCGACCGGCTTCGGCACGTCGTGGCAGGCCTCCGGAGGGATCCCCGCCGGGGCGATCGTCGAGTCGGACCGGGTCGACGCGAAGACCTTCTACGGCTTCAAGTCCGGGAAGTTCTACGTCAGTACGGACGGCGGAGCGACCTTCAAGGCATCTCCTGCCACGGGGCTTCCGAGCGGTGACAGCGTCCGCTTCAAGGCGCTGCCGGGCGGGAAGGGGGACGTCTGGCTGGCCGGTGGCGCGACGGACGGCGCCTACGGCCTGTGGCACTCCACGGACGGCGGGGCGAGCTTCACCAAGCTGCCGAACGTCGAGCAGGCCGACACCGTCGGCTTCGGCAAGGCGGCACCCGGTGCCTCCTACCAGACCCTCTACACCAGCGCGAAGATCGGCGGCGTGCGCGGCGTCTTCCGGTCCACCGACAAGGGCGCGAGCTGGACCCGCATCAACGACGACGCCCACCAGTGGGGCTGGACCGGCGCGGCGATCACCGGCGACCCGCGGGTGTACGGCCGTGTCTACGTCTCCACGAACGGCCGGGGCGTGCTCTACGGCGACAGCTCCGGCGGCGGCACCACGGATCCGGGGCCCGGTCCCGACCCGACGCCGACCGGTGCCTGCAAGGTGACGTACAAGGTCACCAGTCAGTGGTCGGGCGGTTTCCAGGCGGACGTCCAGCTCACCAACACCGGTACGAGCGCCTGGAACGGCTGGTCGCTCGGCTGGACCTTCGCCGACGGCCAGAAGCTGACGCAGGCGTGGAACGCCGACACGGCACAGTCGGGTTCGGCGGTGACGGCGAAGAACGTCGGCTGGAACGCGAGCGTGGCGGCCGGGTCGTCGGTGAGCTTCGGCTTCACCGCGAGCCGCTCGGACACGAACTCGAAACCGGCCGCGTTCAAGCTGGGTGAGCAGACCTGCGCTGTCGCCTGAGCGGGCGGTCACCGGCGGGGAGTGCCCGGACTGCCGTACCTCTCCACCAGTTCCGCCGCCGTCCGGGCGAGGCGGTCGCGCAGTTCCTGGGGTTCGAGGACCTCGATGCCCGTGCCGAGGCGCAGGAACTCGGCGTGGGCGTGGTCGAGGGACTCGATGGGGACGGTGGTCCGGGTCCAGCCGTCCTCTTCCAGGCGGGCGTCGCTCTGCCCCGGTCCGGGGAGGGAGACGCCCGGCGCCAGCCGGACCACCGCCCGGGCGGGCCGGAGCCGGTGGTGGAAGTCGCGCTGGTACGCCGCCCAGTACCCGGCCAGGTCGAAGTCGTCCGGGCGGGTGAACCGCTGGTCGAGGGAGGTGAGTCGAAGGATCTGGTCGACCCGGTAGGTGCGGGGGCCCGGGCCCGCGACGACGTACCAGCGGCCCGCCTTGAGGACGAGCCCGTACGGCTCCAGCCGGCGCTCCACGTCGGTCGGCTCACGCCAGCGGCGGTAGCGGACGCGCAGGGCGCGGCAGTTCCACACGGCGTCGGCCACGGCCGGGAGGTACGGCGTCTCGTCGGCGTCGGCGTACCAGCCGGGCGCGTCGAGGTGGAAGCGCCCGCTGATCCGGTCGGCGTGCGGACGCAGTTCGGCCGGCAGGGCGGCCCGGACCTTGAGCTGGGCGGCGGCCAGGACGCTGCCGAGGCCGAGCTGGGCGGCGGGGCCGGGGGCTCCGGCGAGGAAGAGGGCCTCGGCCTCGTCGGCGGTGAGGCCGGTGAGGCGGGTGCGGTAACCGTCGAGGAGGCGGTAGCCGCCGGCGTGGCCCGCGTCGCCGTACAGCGGCACGCCGGCCGCGCTCAGCGCCTCGATGTCCCGGTAGACCGTGCGCACCGAGACCTCCAGCTCCTCGGCGAGCCGGGCGGCGGTCATCCGGCCGCGGGTCTGGAGCAGCAGGAGGATGGAGACGAGCCGGCTGGACTTCACTGACACAGGATGTCAGTGAAGCGGCTCTAACGTCCCGGCATGGGTTTCACCGAGAAGCTGCTGACCGTACTTCCGCCGATCGAGGTGGCCGGCCGGCACGTCAAGCGCTACCACGTCACCGCCGACCCGGCCGGTATCGAGCCCGACGTCGAGAAGGCGGCGTACGCGATCCTGCCGGAGCTGCTGCCGGAGCCGGACGGCACTCCCCCGGCGACCTTCGTCGTCCTGCACCGGGGCGGTGACGACGGTGCCTACCTCAACGCCTACAGCTGGGTGTGGGACAACGTCCTGCACTTCAAGGGCGCGGCGGCGGGCCAGCCGGTGCTGGGCTGCCCGGACCGCGACCCGGCCCACTTCATCACCCCCGAGCTTCCGTGGATCGGCTGCGTCTGGGAGCTGCCGCCGATCCTGCACGAGCGGGACGCCTGGGTACGGCACCTGCTCGCCCCCGAAGCCCCGGACCTCCACGCCTACCTGACCGACTCCCTGCCCGACGGAACCACAGGAGACCGCACATGAGCAGCCCGCACGACTTCGACTTCTTCCACGGTGACTGGGACGTCCTGCACCGGCGCCGCACCGGCTTCCTCGACCCGGACAGCGACTGGGAGGAGTTCCCGGGGGCGAGTCGCTGCCGGCCGCTGTTCGGCGGCGCCGCGAACCTCGACGAGGTCGACATGCCCCGGCTGTCGGCCCAGGGCGCGACCCTGCGGCTCTTCGACCCGAAGACCGGGCAGTGGTCCCTGAACTGGGCCTCCAGCATCAGCGGAACGCTGTTCCCGCCGGTCTTCGGCAGGTTCGAGAACGGACGCGGCGAGTTCTACGGCGACGACATCCATGACGGCAAGGAGGTGCGGGTCCGGTTCGTCTGGTCGGGCATCTCCGCCGCGTCGGCCTGCTGGGAGCAGGCGTTCTCCGTCGACGGCGGGGACGGCTGGGTGACCAACTGGATCATGGAGTTCACCCGGCCTTCCGGAACGACCGCAGGCTGAACACCGGGTCGGGGCGCGGCCGGTCCTGGTCGGGCAGCTGCGCCAGCCGGGTGGCGAATCCGTCGGCGAGCGGGTCGCCCGGTGGCAGGGTGACGAACCAGCCCCGGCGCAGGTCGGCGATCGTGCGGCGGGGGCTGCGGCCCTGACCGTGACCGGTGAAGCGGGCCTGTCCGGCCGGCAGCAGGCCGTGGGCGGCGGCGGCGGACTCGACGTCCGCCGCCGCGTCCCGGACCGGGCTGGGCGGCCGGGAGGACAGGACGACATCGATGTCACTGCCCACGTTGTGGGAGGCGGCCTTGTCGACCGTGGTGACATAGATCCCGCCGGGGCGCAGCACCCGGGCGCACTCGCCGACGATGGTCCGCACCTCGGCGGGCCCGGCGGCCAGGTGCAGCAGCCACACGCTGCACACGGCGTCGAACTGCCCGTCCCGGAAGGGCAGCCGGCGGCTGTCGGCGCGCACGACGGCTCCGGGGAGCCGGGTGGAGGCCTGCCGGGCCATCGCGGGGGCGAGGTCGACGCCGGTCACCCGCAGGTTCTCGCGGGCGGCCGCGAGCCGGCGGGTCACGATGCCGGTGCCGCAGGCGACGTCGAGCAGACTGCGCGAGTCCGGCGGTAGGAGGCTCAGCACGGCCTGCGCGGCGGCGGCCGCCCGGGGCTCGCCGCCGCGCGAGGCGTCGTAGCGCTCCGCTTCCTTGTCGTAGTCGAGCACCCGGTCAGTGTGCCCCGTGCCCGGGGGCGAGGTCCTCCACCCTGCGGGCGAGCTCGAAGTCCTTCTCGGTGACGGCGCCGCCCGCGCTGTGCGTGTGGACGGCCAGGGAGACGGTGTTGTAGCCGAGTGTGAGGTCGGAGTGGTGGTTCAGTTCCTCCTGGACCTGGGCGATGTGCACGACCATCGCCGTCGCCGCGAAGTGCGAGCCGAGCCGGTAGGAGCGGAAGAGGCGGCCCCTGTCGAGCGACCAGCCCGGCAGCTCGGCCAGCCGGTCCTCGACCTCTTTCTGCGACAGCGGTTCGACGGGCATGGGCTGCGCTCCTTCCCGGACTGCGGTGTTCTGCTCGGTGTCCTCTCAGCCTGCCACAGCGGGGCGGCCGGGGCCCTGGTCACCAGGGTGCGTCTGTCCGGTGCGGCCGGTTCTCGACTACGGTCCCGGCATGACCACTCACCCGTCCACCGCCGACCAGGGTGTGGGCCCGCTGCTGCGGGCCTGGCGGGAGCAGCGGCGGGTCAGCCAGCTGGAGCTGGCCCTGCGCGCGGACTCCTCGGCCCGGCACATCAGCTTCGTCGAAACCGGCCGCTCCCGGCCCAGCGAGGAGATGGTGCTGCGGCTGGCCGAGCATCTGGACGTGCCCGTGCGGGAGCGCAACGCGCTGCTGCTGGCGGCCGGTTACGCCCCCCGCTACCCGGAGACCCCGCTGGACGACCCGGCGCTGGGCGCGCTACGGGCGGGCATCGAGCGGCTGATCAGCGGCTACGAGCCGTACCCGGCGCTGGTGGTGGACGCGCTGTACAACGTGGTGGCCGCCAACCGGGGGGTCATGACGCTGGTCGACGGTGTCTGCGAGTCGCTGCTGGAGCCACCGCTGAACGCGATGCGGCTGGCCCTGCACCCGCGGGGCCTCGCGCCCCGCATCCGCAATCTGCGCGCCTGGCGGGGGCATCTGCTGGAGCAGATGGAGCGGCAGATCGCGCTGCACCGCTCGGAGCCGCTGCGGGCGCTGTACGAGGAGGTGGCGGCGTACCCGGCGCCCGAGGCGGATCCGGTGGACGAGCCGTCGGAGCCGGTTCCGTACTTCGCGCTGCCGCTGCGGATCGAGCACGAGGGACGGACGCTGTCGTTCATCTCCTCGATCTCCACGTTCAACACGCCGATGGACGTGACGGTCGCCGAGTTGGCCATCGAGACGCTGCTCCCGGCCGACCCGGCGACGGTCAAGTACCTTCAGTTTCGAGCGTCCTGACGGGCCCTCAGCGCCCTGTGCTGGAGGACGGCGAACGCGGCCACCACCAGGGCCTGGAGCACCGTCCACACAGCGCCCGCCGTGCTCGGTGCGAGCCACAACGCCAGGGCGGCGAGGCTCACCGCCGCCCAGGCGAGGTTGGCCTCGACGACGGCCCGTACGCCGAGCGTCGGCGGCTGCCTGCGGGCGGCCAGCAGGCCCACGGCGGCCGCATAGCCGGCGAGAAACGCACCCACGGTGAGGAGCAGCGCGGCGTCGGCCCCGAGGAACCGTCCGAGCGGGCCGGACAAGGTGAGGTAGGCGAGCGCGTTGGCGCCGGTCACGGCGGCGTCCAGGGCGAGGAAGCGGCGCAGCATCGACTGCGGCTCGGAGGTCCGGGCGAGTGCGGCGAGCTGGATCGCGGACATGGGTGATCACCCTCCGTCGGGTCGTGGTGCGGCGGCTGGGGCCGGTTCCCGGGGCGGAGTGCGCCGGCCCGGGAACCGGTACGTTCACGATCCCTTTCGGGTGGCCTACGGTCGATTACCCGCGGGGTAATGCCCGCGCCGCTCCTCCGCTTCCGGCGATCTTCTCGCTCCCGGCCCTGTCGTGCCGACGACCGACCGTGACAGACTGATCGCAGGCTTGGGCACGTTGGGGAGGCGTGGCGTGAGTGAACGGCGGGCCGCACCCACCGTGGGCCAGGTGGTCCTGGGCAAGCGGTTGCAGGAGCTGCGTGAGGCCGCGGGCCTCAGTCGTGACGAGGCCGCGAAGGTGCTGCGGGTCGCCCCGGCGACGGTCCGGCGGATGGAGGCCGCCGACGTCGCGCTGAAGATCCCGTACGTGCAGATCCTGCTGACGGCGTACGGGGTGGCCGGGGACGAGATCGCCGCCTTCGTCGACCTCGCGGAGGAGGCGAACCGGCCGGGCTGGTGGCAGCGGTTCCACGACGTGCTGCCGGAGTGGTTCAGCCTGTACGTGAGCCTGGAGGGCGCGGCCCGGATCATCCGGTCGTACGAGCCGCACTTCGTGCCGGGGCTGCTGCAGACCGAGGGGTACGCGCGGGCCGTGCTGCAGACCGGCACCGTCGCGAACGCCGGGCCGGACGCCGTGGACCGGCATGTGTCGCTGCGCATGGAGCGGCAGCGGCTCCTGGACCGCCCGAATCCGCCGCACCTATGGGTCATCATGGACGAGACGGTGCTGCGCCGCCCGGTGAGCGCGGACGGCCGGGTAATGCGCGAGCAGCTGGACAAGCTGCTGGAGTACGCCGGGCGCGACCGGGTCACCCTCCAGATCGCCGAGTTCGCGGACGGCCCCCACCCGGGCACGTACGCGCCGTTCTCGCTGTTCCGCTTCGCCGAGCCCGAGCTGCCCGACATGGTCTTCACCGAGTACCTGACCGGCGCGCTGTACCTGGACTCCCGCAAGGAGGTCTCCGCGCATCTGGAGGTGCTGGACCACATGACGGCCCGGGCGGGCTCCGCGCAGCGCACGGAGGAACTGCTGCGGGAGTACCGCGAGCGCTACTGAGCGGCTCGCCTCCCGCCCGACGTCATGGGACGGGTTCTGACCCGTACGGGCGCCGTCGGCAGGTGTGCTTCCCGGCGCGCCCCTAGCGTCGGGATGACGGGCGGGCAGGCAAGCGCTCGCTGGAGGAGGTCCGATGCCCGGATTCGAGGTGCTGTACCAGGCGGCGGCGCTGTGCCTGATGTACCCCGACGACGACTTCCGCGCCCGGCTGCCGCTGCTGCGCGAAGCCGCCCCGCAGCTACGGGAGTTCGCCGATCACGCGGCCGTCACCCCGCCGAGGGAACTGGCCGCCCACTACGTCGAGGTCTTCGAGGCCGGGCAGGACCACAGCCTGTATCTGAGCGTCTGGCGCGAGGCCACACCGGCACCGTCGGAGGAGCTGTACCGCGCGCACGGCCTGGAGACCACCGGCGAGGAGCCGCCGGACTTCCTGCCGGCGGTCCTGGAGTTCGCGGCCCGCACCGGTAACACCGGGCTGTTGGCGGACCACCGGGACGGCCTGGACCAGCTCCGCTGCAAACTCACCGACTTCGGTACGCCGTACGCGTCGGTCCTGGACGCGGTGTGCGCGACACTGCCGCCCGCGCACACCGCGCTCTAGAAGCCCGCCGACGGGTCCAGCCACGGGTCGCACGAGCGGTCCGGGACGCGGTGGACCGACGCACCGGCCCCCAGCGGCCGCTGTCGTCCAGGGCCGCCGTCGCGGTGAGAGCCGTGCGGCCGGGGGCCGGGGCAGGGCCGGGCCGGGCCGGGCCGGGCCGGGCCGCCGAAGGTGACGCCGGATCCGGCGTGCGCGTCCGTCCCGCATCTGCGGTCCCGCCGGGGCCGCCCGCACTGACATCGCGGAATGGCTTTCCCGAAGGGAGTCGGGCTAGGCGGCGCCTCCCTTCGCGTCCCGGCCGTTCTTCTCCTCGTCCACGATCTCCGCGTCGACCACGCCCTCCTCGTCGTGCGAGGTGCCGGGAGGTTCCTCGGTGGGGGCCTGCTGGGCCTGGGCGTACATCGCCTGACCCATCTTCTGGCTGACCAAAGCGAGTTTCTCGACGCCGGCGCGCAGGGCGGCGGTGTCCGCCTGCTGTTCCAGGCGCTCCTTCACCTCGGCGACGGCCGACTCGACCTCGGACTTCGTGTCGGCCGGGACGCGGTCGCCGTTCTCGCGGAGGAAGTTCTCTGTCTGATAGACGAGTTGCTCGGCCTGGTTGCGGGTCTCGGCGGCCTCCCGGCGCTCCCGGTCCTCCTCGGCGTACTGCTCTGCCTCGCGCATCATGCGGTCGATGTCGTCCTTGGGCAGGGCCGAGCCGCCGGTGACGGTCATCTTCTGTTCGCGGCCGGTGGCCATGTCCTTGGCGGAGACGTGCATGATGCCGTTGGCGTCGATGTCGAACGCCACCTCGATCTGCGGTACGCCACGCGGTGCCGGTGGCAGGCCCGTCAGGTCGAAGACGCCGAGCTTCTTGTTGTACGCCGCGATCTCCCGTTCGCCCTGGTAGACCTGGATGCCGACCGAGGGCTGGTTGTCGGCCGCAGTCGTGAAGATCTCCGAACGCCGGGTCGGAATGGTCGTGTTGCGCTCGATGAGCTTCGTCATGATGCCGCCCTTGGTCTCGATGCCCAGGGACAGCGGGGTGACGTCGAGCAGCAGCACGTCCTTGACGTCGCCGCGGATGACGCCCGCCTGGAGCGCCGCCCCCACGGCCACGACCTCGTCGGGGTTGACGCCCTTGTGCGGGTCCTTCCCGGTCAGTTCCTTGACCAGGTCGGTCACCGCGGGCATCCGGGTCGAGCCGCCCACGAGGATCACGTGGTCGATCGCCGAGAGCTTCACACCGGCGTCCTTGACCGCCTGGTGGAACGGGGCCTTGCAGCGGTCGAGCAGATCGGCGGTGAGCTCCTGGAACTGGGCGCGGGTCAGCTTCTCGTCGAGATGCAGGGGCCCCTCGGCGGAGGCCGTGATGTAGGGCAGGTTGATCGTCGTCTCGGTCGAGCTGGAGAGCTCGATCTTGGCGCGCTCGGCGCCCTCGCGCAGCCTCTGCACCGCCATCTTGTCGCCCGCGAGGTCGACGCCGGTCTGGCCCTTGAAACGCTTGATCAGGTACTCGACGATCCGCTGGTCCCAGTCGTCGCCGCCGAGGTGCGTGTCGCCGTTGGTGGCCTTCACCTCGATGACGCCCTCGCCCATCTCCAGCAGCGACACGTCGAAGGTGCCGCCGCCGAGGTCGAAGACGAGGACCGTCTGGTCGTTCTCCTTGTCCAGGCCGTAGGCGAGGGCCGCGGCCGTCGGCTCGTTGATGATGCGCAGCACCTTCAGGCCCGCGATCTCACCGGCCTCCTTGGTGGCCTGCCGCTGGGTGTCGTCGAAGTAGGCGGGGACGGTGATCACGGCGTCGGTGACGTCCTCGCCGAGGTAGGACTCCGCGTCCCGCTTGAGCTTCTGCAGCACCCGCGCGGACAGCTCCTGGGCCCGGTAGCGGGTGCCGTCCACGTCGCCCTCTCCCGGGAAGCGCCAGTGCGCGTCGCCCATGTACCGCTTCACCGAGCGGGCGGTGCGCTCCACGTTCGTCACGGCCTGCCGTTTGGCCACCTCTCCGACCAGCACCTCGCCGTTCTTGGCGAACGCCACGACCGAGGGAGTGGTCCGGGCCCCCTCCGCGTTGGCGATGACGGTGGACTCGCCGCCTTCCAGCACGGCGACCACCGAGTTCGTGGTTCCGAGGTCGACTCCGACCGCTCGTCCCATCGCTGTCCCCTTCCGCCAGGGCGACGACTCTCCACACAATCCAGCACAAAACTTGAGTGCGCCGTTGTCAATGCCGCGAGGGGGTGATCGGGCCGCGCAGCGCCACGGCCCGCCGGGGCCGGTCGGTGACGAGCACGTCGACGCGCGGGTGAGCGAGGAAGGCCCGCATGAGCGTGTCGTCGTTGACGGTCCAGACCATGGTGAACAGACCGTGCCGGGTCGCCTCGCGCAGCACGTTGGTCCTGGCCAGCCGCTGGTGCACGGCGACGCCGTGTGCCCCGCAGGCTCGGATCCGGCGGGCCGGGAACAACTCGCTCAGCCGGATTCCGGGCAGCCGGGACAGGGCGAGTTCCCGGCGGTCCCGCCCGAGGGACAGGGCGGTGCGCACACCGGGGTGGCTCCGGGTGACGGCGGCGACGGAACGGTCCTCCAGCGTGGTCACGACCAGCCCGTCCGCGCCGAGCAGGGCGACCGCCCGGTCGACCACCTCCTGCTCGTAGCCGACCTCCTTGAGGTCGAGGTGGGCCACGAGTTTTCCGGCGATCAGCGCCATGACCTCGTCCACCACGGGCACGGCGTATCCGGCCCGCTCGCACAGTCCGGCATAGGTCAGCGCGGACAGCGGCGGCCCGGCGGGTCCGACCCGGGGGTCGTGGTGGACGACGAGGACCCCGTCCCCGGTGCGGCGGACGTCGAACTCGACGTACTCCGCACCGGACGCGATCGCGTCCTCGTACGCCTCCCAGGTGGCGGGGCCGGCTCGCTCGGAGCCGCCCCGGTGGGCGGAGACGGCGGGGTGTGGCGTCATGGTCGTCTGTTCCCGGAGGAGGGTCGTCCAACCGACGACGCGCGGGCCGCCCCGGTGGGCGGGCCCGCGCGTCGGGGATACAGCAGGTCAGGCGAGCTTGGCGGTCAGTGTGATGGGCGTCGCCTTGAGGGCCTGGCTGACCGGGCAGCCGGTCTTGGCCTCGTCGGCGGCGGCCTGGAAGGCCGCCTCGTCGATGCCGGGGACGGTGCCCTCGACGGTGAGGTGGATGCCGGTGATGCCCTCACCCGGCTGGAAGGAGACGTCGGCCGAGGTGATGAGCTTGGTGGGCGGCGTCCCGGCCTTGTTGAGGATGTTGGAGAAGGCCATGGAGAAGCAGCTGGAGTGGGCGGCCGCGATCAGCTCCTCGGGGCTGGTCTTGCCGTTCGCCTCCTGGGCGCGCGAGGCCCACGTGACCGGCTGCTCGCCGATGGCACCGGAGGAGTCGAAGGTGACGACACCGTTGCCCTCGAGCAGGTTGCCTTCCCAGACCGTGTGTGCGGAGCGCGTGGTAGCCACGAGTTCTTCCTTTCGCGTACGGACTCGCGTGCGGGCCCGTCTCCGGGCCCCGTGTCCCCCATCCGATCACACTCCGGCTCAAGTCACGGCAAAGACCTGCCCTCTGGCGGTGTGCGTGCGGCCCGGGGTGCGCCGCCGGAGGTCAGGCGGCGTGCTCCTCCTCGGTGGCCTCCAGCGGCACCTGCGGTCCGTTCGACTCGCGCAGCCAGCGCCGCAGTATCCGGTGCACGTGCTCGGCGCCGACGAGTTCCTCGCCCTCGCCGACCGGTGCGGAGACGCCGAGCGGGGACAGCAGGAAGGGTCTGCCCTGGGCGCCGCCCAGGCCGCCGTGGGAGCCGATCTGCTCCTCGAAGGCGAGGACTTCGCCGTCGGCCGGGTCGTGGAAGGAGTTGACCATGATGTCGGCGGTGTGCGGGAAGGAGTGCGTACGGCGTATCGCGTCGGCCGCGCCCGGGCCGAACGGGGCGAGCGGGCCCGGGTTGTCGTCGAGGTCGGCCAGCGGGATCTCGGCGCCGTACGCGCCGAGGACGACACCGCCGTGCTCCTCGCTGCGGACCAGCAGGAAGCCGATGCCGGGGTGGTTGGCGAGGGTCGGCAGCAGCGCGGGGTGGCGGGCGTCGATCTCCTCCTTGCTCATCCGGTGGGTGACGTCCGGAAAGGAGACCAGGCCGAGGTTGCCGGAGGCCAGCACGATCGGCTCGGAGTCGCGCGCGGGGCGGTGCTCTTCGCCGGTCTCCGCGACGGGGAAGCGCAGCGCGGCGCGCACGGCGGCGCGGGCCTCCGCGCCGCTGCGGGTGCGCTCGGCCTTGCGCGGCACGGGCATGCCGCAACCGGCCCGCACCAGGTCGCCGAGCGTGAGGCCGTAGCGGGAGCGGAAGGTCTCGCCGGGGCTCTGGCCGTGGTCGGACAGCACGACGATCCGGTACGGACGCGGGGCGTGCTCGGCGACGTTCTCGATCAGGGCGAGCGAGCGGTCGAGGCGTTCCAGCACCTTCTGCGCGTCCCGGCTCGCCGGGCCGGAGTGGTGGGCGACCTCGTCGTAGGCCACCAGGTCGGCGAAGACGGCCGTGCGGCCGACGAGCATGTCGCCCGTCACGGCGGCGACCACGACGTCCCGCTCGACGACCGTCGCGAAGGCCCGGACGAGGGGGTAGAGGCCGCCGCGGGAGACGCACGGGCGCTGCTTGCGCAGGCGCGCCCGGGTGGACTGGCCGATCTCGCGGCCGACCTCGGCGATGAAGGAGAGCGCCGTGCGCACCGCGTTGGCCGGGTCGGAGAAATAGGCGAAGTAGCCCGCACGGGAACGGTTCTCGCGGCTGCGTCTGCGGGCCGCGATGGACAGCACCAGGGCCTGCTGTTCGGCGCCGCCGCTGAACAGGTTGCCGCGGCTGGCGCCGTCGACGGTGAGCAGCCCGCCGTGCCCCGCGTGCTCGACGGCACGGCGCTGCAGTTCGGCGGCGCTGGTCGGGCGGTTGCAGACGACCACCTCGCGGGTGTCCTTCTCGTACCAGCGGAAGGCCGGGACGTCGTGGTTGCTGCCGTGCAGGATGCCGAGCTGGCTGGCGCCGGTCTGGCTGGACCAGTCGGTGCGCCAGGGGGTGAGCCGGTGGGTGGGGCGGCCGCCGTCGCCGATGTCGAGCCAGCGGGCGACGGTGGGCATCAGGCCGTTGCCGACCGCGTCGAGCAGGGTGTCGTGGCCGACGCCGTCGAGCTGCACGAAGACCGTGCCGGGGGCGGCGGGGGAGGGCGGTCCCGACCGGCGGCGGCGGTCGGAGAGGCGGTAGAGCCTGCGGCGGTAGGCGTCGTCGTCCCGCACGGCCAGGGCGGCGCCGGTCGCGGACGCCACCGCGGACATCACGGCGGCGACGACGACGGCGGTCTCCGGCGCGGCGGCGCCGCGCTCCGCGGGGTTCAGGTACAGGGCGAGCAGCAGCAGGGCGCCGTTGAGGAAGAACACCAGCAGTCCCAGCACCAGTGCCGGTACGAGCAGCAGCAGCCGCACGAGCAGTGGCCACACCAGGGCCGACAGCAGACCGAAGGCGCCGGCCCCGAAGGCCGCCGTGACGGCTATGTCCGTCGCGCTGTCGCCGTTCTCCGAGCGGAGCCGGAACTCCGGGAGGATCCCGGCGAGTACGAGCATGGTGACGGTGGAGACCGCCCACACGGCGACGCTCCGCCCCACCTGACTGGCGACCCGCCGCCACCGCACGCCCCGCACGCCCCGCCACCTCGTCCCTGGCCCGCAGCCGCGGCGAGCCCTCCCCCACAGTGTCTCAACGCCCGGCCGGGCGGTTTCGTCCCCCGGTGACACACCGGTGAGGGGACGGCGTCAGCGGCCGTCGTAGCCGGCGGTCGGCATCGACAGCCGGCGGTGCACACAGGCCTTCATCGCCGCGTCGTACGCAGGTTCCGCATGCCCCACCGTCTCGACGCGTACACCACGCCGCGCGCACTCGGCGGTGAACTCCTCGACGGAGGCGAGCGCGCTCTCCAGGACCCGCCGGCTGGGCGCGACGAACAGGTCGAGGCCGGGCCGGACCCCGTCCCACAGGGCGCCGTGGTCGGGCCGCAGCCCCCGGACCAGTAACTCCCGGCTGACCACGTAGCCCCGCTCGGCGGCCCAGCGGGCGCACATCGCGTGCTGACTGCGGGAGTCGACGAGGAACGGATCGTCGTCCAGCTCCTCCAGCGGCGTCAGACTCGCGATCGCCGTGACCCGCACCGGCACCATGGCGTCCCCCCTCACCTCCGGTTTCGCCGCCGACCCTACTCCTGCACGTAGGCTTCGGGGAGTCGCGCGAAGGAGGCAAAGAAGTGCCGGTGGAGATCACCTGGTGGGGTCACGCCACTTGCACCGTCGAGGATTCGAACGTGCGCGTGCTCACGGATCCCCTGTTCGCACGCCGGCTCGCACACCTGCGCCGCCGGCGCGGAGCCCTGCCGCCCCCGGGCGCCCCGCGCGCGGACGTGGCGCTGGTGTCGCATCTGCACGCCGACCACCTGCACGTGCCGTCGCTGATGCGGCTCGCCGAGGGCACGCGCCTGCTCGTGCCCCGGGGCGCGCGCCGGGCGGTGCCGGGTCTGCGCCGGCTCACGCACCTGCGGGTGAGCGA
Source organism: Streptomyces sp. NPDC013187 (assembly GCF_042899705.1). Lineage (NCBI taxonomy): Bacteria > Bacillati > Actinomycetota > Actinomycetes > Kitasatosporales > Streptomycetaceae > Streptomyces > Streptomyces sp. NPDC013187. The sequence continues at coordinate 473,316 of NZ_JBIBAF010000004.1, forward strand.
AGTGGCGCCCGGCGACGAGACGCCGGTCGGCGACATCGTCGTACGGGCCGTGCCCGCGCGGCACGACGGGCGGCGGCTGCCGTTCGGGCCGCACCGCTCCCCCGCGCTCGGCTACGTCATAGCCGGCGAGGCCCGCACGTATTTCGCCGGGGACACCGGGCTGTTCGACGACATGGCCGACGAGGTCGGGCCGGTCGAGGTGGCGCTGCTGCCGGTGGGCGGCTGGGGGCCGTACCTGGGCGAGGGGCACCTGGACGCGGGCCGGGCGGCGCAGGCGCTGGCACGGCTGGCGCCGCGCAGTGCGGTGCCGGTGCACTACGGCACGTACTGGCCGATCGGCATGGACGCCGTGCGCCCCCACGAGTTCCACGCGCCGGGCGACGAGTTCGTCCGGCTGGCGAACCGGCACGCCCCTTCTGTTTCGGTGCACCGGCTCGGGCACGGGGAGAGCGTGCGCCTGGAGGCCGCGCGGTGAGTCATTCCGCGCCCTTGGCGCTCGCGCCGCTGCTCGCGGCATCGGCCGTCACACCGGCGTCCGTGGTGCCGGCGTCCACGCAGCAGGCGATCGGCTATCCGACGCTCTTCCTGCTGGTGCTGGCCGGGGCGCTGGTGCCGGTGATTCCGACGGGTGCGCTGGTGAGTTCGGCGGCGGTGGTCGCCGTGCACCGGACGGCGCCGTTCTCGCTGGCGATGGTGTTCGTGACGGCGTCGCTGGCGGCGTTCCTGGGCGATGCGGCGCTGTACTGGCTGGGGCGGCGCGGGCTGAAGTCGAAGAACGGGTCGCGGTGGCTGAAGGCGATCCGGTCGCGGGCACCGGAGGACCGGCTGGAGCAGGCACAGGAGAAGCTCGCCGCCCATGGGGTCGCCGTGCTGGTGTTGTCCCGGCTGGTGCCGGCCGGGCGGATTCCCGTGATGCTGGCGTGTCTGCTGGCGGAGTGGCCGATGCGGAGGTTCTCCCGCGGGAACTTTCCGGCGTGTCTGGCGTGGGCCGTGACGTATCAGTTGATCGGGATTCTCGGAGGGGCGTTGTTCGACGAGCCGTGGCAAGGCGTCCTGGCGGCGATCGTGCTGACCGTGCTGATCAGCGCGGTGCCGGCGGTGGTACGGCGGGTTCGGTAGCGCCGTTCTGGACCCGGCCGCTCGGGGTGCGGGCTGTGGGCTGCTGGTCGCTCAGTTCCCCGCGCCCCTGGGCGGCCCCCTCACAGCACCTTTGACGCGCCGACCGGCATGTCCCAGAGGTTTTCCCGGGGCAGGCCCGCCTTCTCCCATGCGGTCCGCACCCGCGTCAGGGGCTCCATGACCGGCTCCGCCGACAGGACGAACGTCGCCCAGTGCATGGGGGCCATCCTGCGCGCGCCCAGGTCCTGGGCGGCGCGGACCGCCTCCTCCGGGTCGCAGTGCACGTCGCGCAGCCACCAGCGGGGGTCGTAGGCGCCGATGGGCAGGAGGGCCAGGTCGATCCCGGGGTAGCGGCGGCCGATCCGGGAGAACCAGTGGCCGTAGCCCGTGTCGCCCGCGAAGTAGACGCGTTGGCCGCCTCGGTCGGTCAGGACCCAACCGCCCCACAGGCTGTGGCAGGTGTCGGTGAGGCTGCGCTTGGACCAGTGGTGGGACGGGACGAAGTCGAAGCGGACGCCGTCCAGTTCGGCCGCCTCCCACCAGTCGAGTTCCGTCACGCGCGTGAAGCGGCGGCGGTGGAACCAGCGGGCGAGACCGGCCGGGACGAACACCGGGGTGTCGCGCGGGAGACGGCGCAGGGTGGGAGCGTCGAGGTGGTCGTAGTGGTTGTGGCTGATGACGACGGCGTCGACGCGCGGCAGGTCTTCCCAGGGGACGCCGACGGGGGTGATGCGGGCGGGGGTGCCGAGGATGCGGCGGGACCACACCGGGTCGGTGAGGACCGTCAGTCCGCCGATGCGCAGCACCCAACTGGCGTGGCCCGCCCAGGTGACGGCGACGGTGCGGGCGTCGACGCGGGGCAGCGGAGCCGGGGCGTAGGGCAGCCGGGGAATGTCGGCCAGGCCCTGTGGGCCGGGTCTCACCGCGCCCTCGCGTGCGAAGCGGGCCATGGCCTTCAACCCCGGGAGCGGCGCGGTCAGTCGGTCGTGGAAGGTACGCGGCCACACTCGCCGCTCGGCCAGGGGCCGGGGTTCGGCCAGGGGCGGGTGCGGGGGTGCCAGGGGCGACGGGAGCACGGGCTCGTCGGCTGCCCGGGGGGCCGCGCTGGTGGTCGACTCGGACTGCTGCGTCATCGAGGAGGCTCCCATCGCTCAGCGTCGCCGCGGAGATCGTCGAAGACCGACTTCAGTTGGATCAACGCGTGGTGCACGTGCGGCAGTTCCAACGGTGTGGGTGAGGTGAGGAATTCCGCGCGTTCCGCGTCGGAGCCGGCCAGCAGTGCGCCGGTGGAGAGCCGCACGCGCGGGGCTTCGAGGTCGTCGCCGAAGCGGTGCCCGCCCGGGGCCGGCATGCCGAGGCGTCCGGTGAGGAAGTCCTCCAGTTCCTGTGCGTCGCCGATGCCGTGCGCGGTCAGCGCGGGGCTCAGCGGGGCCAGGTCCACGTACAGGTGGCGGCCCGACCGCGGGGGCCGGGCGAGGGCGCCCGCGGCGACGACGGCGGTGTGCGTCGCGGCGGCCAGCAGCGCGTGCAGGCGCACGGCGGCCGCCACGCGCGCGATGACCGCGTCCGGCTCCCCGAGGGCGTACCCGGCCGCCGCGGCGACGGGCGCGGCCACGCGGGCGTCGAGGGCGGTGAGGACGTCGAGGACGCGGGCGTGGAGGCCGGCCCCCTCCTGCCCGGCCGGGAAACGGGCCACGGCGGCGGGCCAGCCGGCCGGGAGCAGGGCCCCGGCCAGGTCGGTGACGACGGTGACCCGGTCGGGCACCATCTCGGCGGGGCTGAGCAGCACCGTGTCGTGCGGGTCGTGCAGGGTGTCGCGCCAGGTCTCGTCGCTGACGAGGTGCAATCCCTCGCCCTGGGCGGCCTCGACGGTCTCGTGGAGCAGTTCTGGAGGGGCGACGGTCGCGGTGGGGTCGTCGGCCACGGACAGCACGAGCAGCCGCGGGTCACCGCCCTCGGCGCGGACCCTGCGCACGGTCTCCAGCAGGGCGTACGGGTCGGGCACGCCGCCGCTCTCCGGTGGGGTCTGCACATGGAAGGCGGGGCGCCCCAGCAGACGTGCGTACGGCGCCCACCAGGCGGCGCAGGGTCTCGGCACGAGGACGTCGCCGCCGAGGGCGGCGGTCAGCGCGAGCAGCAGGGCGGGCGCTCCGGGGGCGGACGCCACCCGGTCGGGGTCGCAGCGCAGTCCGCGCCGGTCCCAGTAGCCGCAGGCGGCCTCCCGCATGGCCCGGCCGCCACCGACCGGCTCGTGGCCGCCCCGGGACGCCGCGGCGGCGAGCACGGCGGACAGCTCCGGCAGGACCGGCAGCCCGTCCTCGGGGAGCGGCGGCCCGAACCGGACGGGGCCGTGACCTTCGGGGGCCGTCCGCCGCATCCGTACCTCCGCAGTGCCAGTGCCTGGTGCCGCCGTGTCGTGCCGCCCTCGGCGCGTGCGCCGTGCGCTGCCCGGTGATCCGTACGGCGCGGCTCGTGCCCTCGGCCACCGAGTACCCCGGGTGCCACCGCGCCATGGGCGCGGGCCGGGTCGTGATGGTCACAGCATGAGCGGGCCCCGGCCGGGGAAGCCGCTGCCGTCCGGGGCGGTGGACCGCGCCCGTTAGGTCAGCGGCAGGGGTCGCTCTCCCGGTTGCGCAGCCGGTGCGCGGCGGCACCGAACGCACCGGCGATCAGGGCTCCGCCGGCCACCAGGGCCGGCACGGAGTCGGTGAAGGCGCCGCCGTCACCGGCCCGTACGCCACGCTGGACGGCCGCCGGCGCGCACTCGCTGGGCTGCGGTTCGCGGTGGTGCGGGGGCTCGGGGCAGGGCTTGTGGGTGGGTGGGTGCGTGGGCCGGTGCGACGGCTTGTGGGGCGCGGAGCCGTGAGTCACGGTGAACGTCGCGCTCCACGGTGTGCCTTCGCCGCCGGGAGCGGCCGGGCAGGTGCCGTCGACGGTCCACTCCGAGTCCTCCCCCTGGGCGTCCGGGTCGCCCTCGAAGCTCTCCGCCGAGGAGATCAGGGCCGTGCCGCGGTAGGCCGGGCCGGTCACCTCGTCGTCGTTGCCGGTGACGAGCCGGAGCGGCACCGTGCCCTCGTCGAAGGCCTGCGAGGTGGCGTCGATGCCGTCGGGCGGCGGCCCCTCGGTCGGGTCGCAGCTGACCGAGACGGTGAGCGTGCCTCCGGGCTGGACGGTGGCGGGACTGACCTCGGCGGCCGGTTCGGAGAATTCGGCCGGCGCGAAGCCAACCAGGGCTGAGCCCGCCAGAACGGAAACGGACAGGGCGTACAGGCTGCGGCGCATCGAGGGGACTCCTTCGGTGGTGATACCCCTCTGCCATGACAGCCAGGCCTCTGTGGCGTCGCGCGCGGCGCGGCCCCATTGGCGGGACAGTGCCACTCAACCGAGTGAATCGGGGAGCCCCGGGGGCGCGGGACCGCACCGATGCGCGGCTCCGCCGCGTGGGCTCGTCAGGCCACCACCGGCCGCACCCGCACGACCGCGTCAACCCCCGCGCCGCTAGGCGACATCCCGCATGACCTGCTCCCGCACCCGCCCGCAGCACCGGCTGATCAGCCGGGACACGTGCATCTGCGAGATCCCCAGCTCCTCGGCGATCCGGCTCTGCGTCATGTCGCCGAAGAACCGCATGTAGAGAATCGCCCGCTCCCTCTCGGGCAGGGCGGCCAGCCGCGCCTTCACGGACTCGCGGTCGACGACCGTGTCCAGGGCGGGGTCGGTGGAGCCCAGGGCGTCGCTCAGCGAGTACCCGTCCTCGCTGCCGGGCAGTTCCGCGTCCAGGGACAGCGCCGTGAAACTCTCCAGCGCCTCCAGGCCCGCCCGGACGTCCTCCTCGCTCATGTTCGCGTGTGCGGCGAGCTCGGCCACGGTGGGCTGCCGGCCGGAGATGCTCTGGGACAGGTCCTGGCCGGCGACCCGCACCCGGTTGCGCAGATCCTGGACGCGGCGGGGTACGTGCAGCGTCCACATGTGGTCCCGGAAGTGCCGCTTGATCTCTCCGGTGATGGTCGGCACGGCGTAGCTCTCGAAGGCGTTTCCGCGCTCGGGGTCGTACCGGTCGACGGCCTTGACCAGGCCGAGGGCCGCGACCTGGCGCAGGTCCTCGAAGTTCTCGCCGCGGCTGCGGAAGCGTCCGGCGAGGCGGTCGGCCATGGGCAGCCAGGCCTCGACTATCTCGTCGCGGAGGGCGTCGCGCTGCGGGCCTGCGGGCATCGAGGTGAGCCTGCGGAAGGCCTCTGCGGTGTCGGGGGCGTCGTCGTGGGGGTGCTTCTGCGCGCGGGTTCGGGTCGGCATGATGCGTCGCACTTCCCTTGAAGGTGCAATGGGCCGGACGGTCACCGTGGAAGCGCATCCGCTGTGGGACAGGGCCTCGATGGCGGCGCGCGACGCCGCTCCCACGGGCGTGCCTCCTGTCCGAAGCACTCAAGGGCGCCTGCCCCCGGCCCCCACCCGCAAACCCGGAGAGGTTCTCCGCCGTCGCGCAGGGTGACTCGTACCGCCGCGCTCTTGGGGGCGAGGACCGGGGACCGATGGTCGAGCAGGGCCTCAGGGCGCAGGGGCAGGGGTTCCGGCCGGTGCGGCAGAAGACGTGACCACTGCGGCGGTGGGCGAATCGGCGGCCGGTTCACGCCGGTCGGCGTTCTCCTTCGGCAGCAGCAGCTCCTCGTAACGGCCCAGCACCAGCACCACTCCGAGCATGAGCAGCGGGATGAGCACAGCGAGCAACGCCATGACGTGTCCTTCCCCAGGGATGTGTGGGGGGGGGTGGTCCGGGTCTCCCGCAGGGCACGGCGCAAACCGGTGCGGACAGCGGCGATCGGACTGACGGAACCTGTGTTGCCCTCCGGTGTACGGGTACGCGGTGCGGGCCCCCGAACGTCTGGAGGGAGACATGCAGCGAGGCAGCGACCGGCTGAGCGTCCACCGGGACGACGAGATGAAACACGAACTGCAGGGTCTGCTCAGGTCCGGGCACCCCACGCGCAGTGAGGAGTGGCACGACCCGGAGCCGGCCGCCGAGGACGACCCCGAGGTCGCCCACGGGCCGGTGACGCCGAGCCGTGCGCCGACGTCACTGGAGTCGGTGCGGCTGGAACTGGCCCGGATCCTGGGCCGCAAGGCGTTCCCCGCGAGTCCGCGGGAGCTGGCCCGCGAACTGCGCGGCCATCAGGCACCCGACGTCCTCGTCGAGGCCCTGGAGGGGCTGCCGCGCCAGGAGCGCTACGGCAATGTCCAGGAGCTGGCCGAGGCTCTCGTCCGGGCCCGTGAGACCGGTCCGGAGGAGTACGCGTAGGGAGCGAGCAGGGGGCACCGCGGCAGGCCGCGGTGCCCCCACCGGCTTGGAAGGAAACGGAGGGGAGGCCCGAGTGATGGCCGAGTACGTGAAGGACGTGATGACGGCGGGTGTGGTCGCCGTGCGCCCGGACGCCTCGCTCGTCGAGGCGGCGCAGCTGATGCGCACGCAGAACATCGGCGACGTGGTGGTGGCCGAGGGGCAGGACGTGATCGGCGTGCTCACCGACCGTGACATCACCGTACGGGCCGTCGCGGACGGCGCCGACCCGATGACGGTCAGCGCGCGGACCGTCTGCACCGGGAATCCGGTGACGGTGGCGCCGGACGACCGGGTGGCGACCGCCGTGCAGCTGATGCGCGAGCACGCGGTACGCCGGCTGCCGGTGGTGGAGAACGGGCTGCCGGTCGGCATCGTGAGCCTCGGCGACGTGGCCGAGGTCGAGGACCCCGCGTCGGCACTCGCCGACATCAGCCGGGCCGCCCCGGACGCCCGGGGCGATGCCTGAGCCCGGATCGGGCCGGGCGGACCAGCGCCGCCCGCGACACGAAGAACGAGAACCACGAAAACCACGAGAACCACGCGGGGAGCGGCGCGGCGCGCTGGAGCGCCGGCGCCCGTCCGCTCCCGGAGAGGACGTTGACATCATGCGTATCGCGTTTCTGGTCGCGCCCGAGGGCGTCGAGCAGGTCGAGCTGACCGATCCGTGGCAGGCCGCGAAGGACGCCGGTCACGAGCCCGTGCTGGTGTCGACGCAGCAGGGCGAGATCCAGGCGTTCAACCACCTCGACAAGGCGGACACGTTCCCCGTGGACGAGGTCGTGGGCGATACCGCACCGGACTCGTTCGGTGCCCTCGTGCTGCCGGGCGGTGTGGCCAACCCGGACTTCCTGCGCATGGACGACAAGGCCGTCGCGTTCGTCAGGGACTTCTTCGAGCACGGCCGCCCCGTGGCGGCGATCTGCCACGCGCCGTGGACGCTGGTCGAGGCGGACGTCGTACGCGGCCGGGAGCTGACCTCCTGGCCGAGCCTGCAGACGGACATCCGCAACGCGGGCGGCACCTGGGTCGACCAGCAGGTGCAGGTCTGTGACCACGGGGCGAACAAGCTGGTCACCAGCCGCAAGCCGGACGATCTGAAGGCGTTCTGCGAGACCTTCCTCGACGTCTTCGCACAGGAGGCCGCCTGACGGCGCCCCCTGCCGACCGCGACCAGAGGGCGGGGCTCAGGTGCCGGGGGTCGTGGGAGTCGTCGACTCCCCGCTCCCCCGCTCCCGGGCCCCTTCGCGTGTGCGGCCGGCGGCCACCGGGCGGCGCGGGTTGCGGCGCAGGTACTCGCCCTCGAGCTGCGCCATGCGCTCGTTGTGGGCGCGCAGCGCGTCGTTCGAGCCGTAGAGCAGTGTGTCGTGACGCGTGCGGTGGATGGTCTCCAGCTCTTTCATGAGCTGCTGGTCGTCCAGCCGGTCAGGGTCCACTCCGGTCATCGTGTCGCCCCGCTCGTCGTGTTCGTTCATGCGGTCCGGGTACCCGCCCCCGGAGCAACTGAGCACTACCCCCGAGCGGCATCCGGGAGGAACCATGGATCTCGCCTTTCTGCACCCACTGTACGAACACCCCGGGCCTTGGGCCTCCGTGTACGTCGACACCTCACGGCACACGGAGGGCACTCCCCACGAGCGGGAGCTGACCGCCCAGGCGATGGCCGGGCAGCTGGCCGAACAGGGAGCGGACGAGGCGACGTGCCAGGCCGTGCGCAGCGCGATCGAGGATCTGAAGCACTCCTCGGAGCCGCACGGCCGGGCTCTTTTCGCCCGCGACGGCGAGGTCGTCCTCGACCCGCCGCTGGTCCGTCCCCCGCAGGGCGGTGACTGGGCCGCGTGGGCGCCGCTGCCGCGGGTCGCGCCGCTGCTGGAGCTGGCCGGGGAGGACCCGGTGTGCGTGGTGGCGTACGTCGACCGCAAGGGCGCGGACTTCGAGTTGCGCAACGCGCTGGGCCGGGAGGACGCCGGGAGCGTCAGCGGGCGGCAGTGGCCGGTGCACCGGACGAGCTCCGCGGACTGGTCCGAGCGGCATTTCCAGCTGCGGGTGGAGAACACCTGGGAGCACAACGCCGCGGAGATCGCCGACGCGCTCGCGGTGTGCCAGGAGGAGACCAAGGCCGATCTGCTGATTCTCGTCGGCGACGACCGGGAGCGGCGGTCCGTGCACGAGCGGCTGCCCAAGCGGCTGCACGAGCTGGTGGTGGAGGCGCCGCACGGCACGGGCAGCCGACTGCTCGACGAGGACGTGGAGCGTGCCCGGGCCGAGCATGTGGGGCGGCAGGCCGAGGCGGAACTGGAGCGCTTCCGCGCCGCCCGCACCCCGGACGACGAGGGCCGGGCCGGAGCCGTCGAAGGCGTGCCGGCGCTGGTCGAGGCGGCTCGGGAGCACCGCATCGAGGAGCTGCTGGTCAGGGTGGACGGGCCCGACGCGCACCGCGAGGTGTGGATCGGGGAGGATCCCGACCAGCTCGCGGTGCGCCGCACGGACCTGAAGGTCCTCGGCGAGCAGCACTCGTGGCCGGCCCGGGCCGACGACGCGCTGATCCGTTCCGCGGTGGCCACGGACGCGCCCGCGCTGTCGGTGTCCGAGCGGGAGGTACCCGTGGGAGGCCTCGGCGCGCTGCTGCGCTGGAAGTGACCGGGGTACAGCGCCCAGCCGCTGCGGGAGCGCCTCACGCATCGCGCGTGCGGGCACGCGGTGGCTGGTCGCGCAGTTACCCGCGCCCCTGAGGGGCGCGGCCCCTGGCGGGCCCGTTTCAGCGGGCCCGTTCCACCCGGCGTTCGTCCCAGACCGGGTCCGGGGTCTCCCGGACCCGGCCGTCGCTGCCGAAGACCAGAAAGCGGTCGAAGGAGCGGGCGAACCAGCGGTCGTGGGTGACCGCGAGGACGGTGCCGTCGAAGGCCTCCAGGCCCTCCTGGAGCGCATCGGCGGACTCCAGGTCCAGGTTGTCGGTCGGCTCGTCCAGCAGCAGCGCCGTCACGCCCTGGAGCTCCAGCAGCAGGATCTGGAAGCGGGCCTGCTGGCCGCCGGAGAGACGCTCGAACGTCTGCTCCGCCTGCTGGGTGAGCTCGTAGCGGCGCAGCCGCGAGGACGCGGCGCCGCGGTCCTGTGCGTGCTCCTTCCACAGGATGTCGAGGAGCGTGCGCCCCTCCAGCTCCGGGTGTGCGTGGGTCTGCGCGAAGTGGCCGGGCACGACACGGGCGCCAAGCTTCCAGTCGCCCGTGTGCGCCACGTCGTCGCCGGCGAGCAGGCGCAGGAAGTGTGACTTGCCCGAGCCGTTGGAGCCGAGGACGGCGACGCGTTCGCCGTAGAAGACCTCCAGGTCGAAGGGCTTCATCAGGCCGGTGAGTTCCAGGTTCGCGCAGGTGACCGCCCGGACGCCGGTACGGCCGCCCTTGATGCGCATCCTGATGTCCTGCTCGCGCGGCGGCTCCGGGGGCGGGCCGGCCTCCTCGAACTTGCGCAGCCGGGTCTGTGCGGCCGCGTAGCGGGAGGCCATCTCATGGCTGACGGCCGCGGCCTGGCGTAGCGTCAGTACGAGCTTCTTCAGTTGCGCGTGCTTCTCGTCCCAGCGCCTGCGCAATTCCTCGAAGCGGGCGAAGCGCTCGCGCCGGGCGTCGTGGAAGGTGGCGAAACCGCCGCCGTGCACCCAGGCGTCGGCGCCCGCGGGGCCGGGCTCCAGGGAGATGATCTTCTCGGCCGCCCGGGCGAGGAGTTCACGGTCGTGGGAGACGAACAGAACCGTCTTGCGGGTCTCCTTCAGCCGCTCCTCCAGCCACCGCTTGCCCGGGACGTCGAGGTAGTTGTCGGGCTCGTCGAGGAGCAGCACCTCGTCGGTGCCGCGCAGCAGCGCCTCCAGGACGAGCCGCTTCTGCTCGCCGCCGGAGAGGGTGCGTACCTCCCGGAACTGCGCCTTGTCGTACGGCACCCCGAGCGCGGCCATCGTGCACATGTCCCACAGCGTCTCGGCCTCGTAGCCGCGTGCCTCGGCCCAGTCGGCGAGGGCCTGCGCGTACGCCAGCTGGGCGGCCTCGTCGTCGACGGTCATGATGGCGTGCTCGGCGGTGTCCACGGCCCGGGCCGCCTCGCGGATGCGGGGCGTCGCGACGGACACGAGCAGGTCCCGCACGGTCGTCTCGTCGCGTACGGATCCCACGAACTGCCGCATGACGCCGAGCCCGCCGCCGACGACCACGGAGCCGCCGTGCGGCTTGAGCTCACCGGCGAGCATCCGGAGCAGGGTGGTCTTCCCGGCGCCGTTGGGCCCGACGAGGGCCACGACGGCCCCCTCCCCCACCCGGAACGAGACATCACCCAGCAGCGCCCTTCCGTCGGGCAGGTAGTACTCCAGGTGCGCGGCTTCGAGGTGTCCCATGGGCGCGATTCTGTGCGGGCCCGGGCCTCCGGGGCAAACGGGTTTCGGCGCCGGGGGTGCCGGTCAGACCCGTTCCAGCGGCCGGTGCGGCTCGCTCGGAAGCTCCACCTCGATCGGATCGCCGGGGCGCACCACGCCCTCTTCCCGCGCCACGCTCATGATCCCCGCTTTGAACTGACGAACAGTCAGTCCATATAGCAGGATGCGTGTCTCAACATGCGGCGCTCCCGCGTACGGTGATCTCCTGCCGACCCGACCGGAAGGGGTGGGATCCGCCATGCCGGAACCCCGGGACACCGCCGTCTACACCCACGGGCACCACGAATCCGTACTGCGCTCGCACACCTGGCGGACCGCCGCCAACTCGGCCGCGTACCTGATGCCCTCGCTCAGGCCCCACATGGAGATCCTGGACATCGGCTGCGGGCCGGGCACGATCACCGCCGACCTGGCGGAGCTCGTGCCCGACGGGCGGGTCACCGGCGTCGACCGGGCCCCGGAGGTCCTGGACCGGGCACGCGCCACGGCGGCCGGGCGAGGACTGGCCAACGTCGACTTCGCGGTCGCCGACGTACAGGCGCTGGACTACCCGGACAACACGTTCTGCGTGGTCCACGCCCATCAGGTGCTCCAGCACGTGGGCGACCCGGTGCGGGCGCTGCGCGAGATGAAGCGGGTCGTCAGGCCCGGCGGGATCGTCGCCGTGCGGGACGCGGACTACGCGGCCATGACCTGGTACCCGGAGTCCGAGGGACTCGACGCCTGGCTGGACCTCTACCGCCGGGTCGCCCGGGCCAACGGCGGCGAGCCGGACGCCGGACGCCGCCTGAAGGCCTGGGCGCAGCAGGCCGGCCTCACGGACATCACGGCGACCTCCGGCACCTGGACGTTCACCACGCCCGAGGAGCGGGCCTGGTGGAGCGGGCTGTGGGCGGACCGCACACTGGCGTCGGCGTACGCGGACCTGGCCCGGCTGGGCGGGCACGCCGATGACGGGGAGCTGCGGGCGGCGGCCGAGGCCTGGCGGGAGTGGGGCACGCGCGAGGACGGATGGTTCAGCGTGCTGCACGGAGAAATTCTCTGTCGCAAGGAAGCCTGAATCACCGTTTCGGGGACACCCTGAAAGCAGGAGGTTCGAATTATGGTTCCCATCCTGCTGGTACTGCTTCTGGCTTTGGTTCTGTTCGGTGCCGGATTCGCAGTAAAGATTCTCTGGTGGATCGCACTCGCGGTTCTCGTCCTGTGGCTGCTGGGATTCTTCGTCCGCGGCACGTCGGCAGCCGGCGGCAGGGGCCGTTGGTACAGGTGGTGAATGAGCACCCCTCTCCCCGGACCTGGATCAGGGCCCGGGGAGAGGGGTGAGTGGTAGTGGTGGTTCAGTCCCGCGGAAGCAGCGGTCCGAGCGGCCCGAGGTCCAGATTGAGGTCCTCGGGCCGCAGTCCGTAGCGCTCGCGCAGTTCCGTCATGCGCTCGTCGAGCAGCATGAGCGTGAGCCCGATCCGCTCCTCCTGCTCCTCGCTCAGGTCCCCCACGTCGAACCGGCGCAGCGCCTGGCGCTCCATGAGCTGACGCAGCAGCTCCACCACCGTCAGCACGAGTTTGACCAGGTCGCGCTCGACGGTGTCGGGCTCCAGATCCATGTGCTTGGAGCGCGGCCGGGGGTTCTCCGGGGCGGTCACAGCAGCTCCTCGAACGGTGAGGGAACCTGGGCGTTCACCGAGCTGATGAGCGCGTTGAGGTCGATGCGGACGAGATCGACGTCGGCGATGCGCAGCGTGATGTCCCCCGTGATCACGACGCCGCCGGCGAGCAGCCGGTCGAGCAGGTCCACGAGGGCGACCTCACGGCGTTCCACTACGGTCACGGATTCTCCCGGTCGGTCATGTGGTCTCCCCCGCGAACGAATAGGCCGCCCAGGGGCCGGTGAGTTCAATGCGCATGCCCGGCACCTCGCCCTTCGTGCGGTCCACCAGTTCCACGAATTCCTCGGAATGCGCACGCGGGACGAGATAGGCGGCGTTCAGTACGTTCCGCCCGGTCGCCTTGGAAAGCGCGGGATTCTGCGGGGGATGCATCCGGGAATCCTCCGCGAATGCGGAAAGTTCCTCGTGCAGCCGGGTCGAGAATGCCTCGGCCTTCTGCCACATTTCTTCGTGGGACCTGGTCTGCATACGCCGCCGGCGCAGGTAGTCCCGGCCCGACGCGGGCTTCTGCGCGGGCCCGGCGCTCTCCTGCGGTTCGGACTCGGCGTACACCTTGACGCCCCACTCGACGCGACCCTCCAGCCGGTCGAGGGTGCGCAGGAAATCCTCCTCGCGGGCCTCGATCATCATCCGTACGCCGCTGTCGTCGTGGAAGACGGTGCCGAGCCGCAGCGGCAGCGGGGTGGTGACGGTCGTGAGCGCGTCGATCACGCCCTGGTGGGCCCGGGCGGTCTCGGTGAGCCAGTCCAGGTCCTCCAGATGGCGCCGGAGCGGCTCCTCGGCGAAGTCCCGCTCCGGCACGTGGCTCACCACGGCCACCAGGCCGTGGTGAGTCAGCGCTCTGGGTGGATCACCCGCGACCCCGGTCAGCTGGGCCTGGAGGGGTGTGCCGAAGGGGCGGCAGACGGCGTAGACGTACCGCAGTCCGGTCACGGTGCCTCCTTCTTCTCCGCGCGGCCGGGCTCCAGTTCCTCCAGCCGGGCCAGCCTCTCGCGCAACTCGGCGTTCTCACGGGTCAGTTCGTCACGGCGGGCCCGTGAGCTCAGGGCCGGGTCGGTCTCCCACCAGTCGATGCCCATCTCCTTCGCCTTGTCGACCGAGGCGACGATCAAACGCAGTTTGATCGTGAGGAGTTCGATGTCGAGCAGGTTGATCCGGATGTCGCCCGCGATGACGATGCCTTTGTCCAGGACCCGTTCAAGGATGTCGGCGAGATTGGCACCGCTTCCCTGACCGTAGGGCTCGGGCATCCTGCTGGGCGTCGTCATCGCCGGCTCCCTGCCTCGACTTCCTCATCCTCGTCCTCGTCCTCCTCGTCGTACTCGCCCTCGGGCTCTTCCTCCTCGGGCTCTTCCTCGTCCTCCTCGTCGTACTCGGCCTCGGAGTCGTCCTCGTACTCGCCTTCGGGCTCTTCCTCGCCCTCCTCTTCCGACTCGTCCTCGTCGTACTCGTCCTCGGGTTCCTCGCCCTCGGGCCGCTCCTCCTCGGACTCCTCCTCGGACTCCTGCTCGGACTCCTCCTCGGCGACCGCGTCGTCGTGGCTGCGGACGACCTCGCCGTCGCGGATCTCGCCGCGCCAGCCGTCCTCCGCCTCGCCCTTGATCGTGATGAAGCGGACGAAGTTCTTGAGGTCGAGCCGGGCCCGGCGGCCCTGGGCGCGCCAGATGTTGCCGGTCTTCTCGAAGAAGCCGGAGGGGTAGTACTCGATGACCAGCAGGACGCGGGTCAGGTTGTCGGTGAGGCGGTGGAAGGAGACGACACCCTTCGTGGTGCCCTTGGCCCCTTCGGAGGTCCAGGCGATGCGGTCGTCGGGGATCTGCTCGGTCGTCTTCGCCTTCCAGCTGCGGTTGGACCACCAGATCTTCGCCTGCCAGTCGGAGTGGGTGTCGTCGTCGCGGCTCGCGCTCTTGACGCCCTTGGCGAAGGTGCTGAAGTCCTGGTACTTCGTCCACTGGTCGTACGCGGTGCGCAGCGGCACACCGACGTCGATGTGTTCGATGATGACCGTGGGCTTGTTGCCCGAACGCCCCTTGCCCTTCTTGCCCTTGCCACCGCCGCCCAGGCTCTTGAAGGCGCCGGTGACCTTGTCCTTGAGGCGCGAGCCGCCCAGCTCGACCGCGGAGCGCAGCGGGCCCTTGCCCTCGGCTATCTTGCGACCGCCGTCGAGGGCGAGCTTGGCGAAGCCGGGGCTGTTGCCCTCGGCTATGTCGTTCAGCTTGCCGGTGGTCTCGCCGAGCTTGCGGCCCACACCGGTCAGCATGCGGGTGGCCTGCGCGGCGAGGTACTCCTGCAACTCGGCCTTGAGCCGGTCTGCGGCCTCGCTGTGGGCCAGGTCGGTGAGCGGGTTCTTCGCCGCTCCGTCGGCGGCGGACTTCGCAGAGCCGAGTGTGTCACTCATCCTTCACCGCCTCCCTTCGGCAGACGGGACCGGGCGCTGCCGCCCCTGCCCCCGGAGGTCGCCTTCTTGGCGGCCGTGGTCTTCTTGGCCGCCGTCTTCTTCGCGGGCGCCTTCTTCGCGGCGGCCTTCTTGGCGGGTGCCTTCTTCGCCGTCTTCTTGGCCGTCTTGTTCGCGGACGGCCTCTTGGCCGGGGCCTTCTTCGCCGCCGGCTCCGGCTCCTCGTCCTCCTGCGGCTCGGAGTCCTCCGACTCCTCGTCCCGCGGCTCCTCGGACTCGTCGGACCCGTCGTCCTCGGGTTCCTCGTCCTCGTACTCGTCGTCCGCCTCGTCGTCCTCGCGGCCGCCGGGCACCGCACCCGTCAGCTGGTCGCGCATCTGGGCGGTCCGGCCGTGCAGCCGGTCGGACAGGGCGTCGAGCTGACGCTCGACCATCGCGCCGGAGGCCGCCTTGCCGACACCGCGCAGGTCCTCGCGCAACTGGTCCCCGATCTCCTTGAACTGCGGGTTGTTCCGCAGCTGCTGCTGGAGAAGCTCCGCCACCATGCGCGGACTCAGGTTCAGCTTCTTCCCGGCGACCAGGCCGCCGACGGCAACCGCCATCTTCAGCTTTTTGGTGCGTCCCAGGAGATATCCGGCCCCCACCGCGAGGCCCAGTCCCATTCGGTTCATTGTGTCGTCCCGTTGCCTGTTCCCGCGCTTCTGCGCGAAGCGGTCTCCAGCCGGTCGAGGAGTTCGTCCTCGAGGCGGTCGAACTCCTCTTCCGTGATCTCTCCGGCCTCCAGCTGCTCCTCCAGTCGGCCCAGTTCGGCCCGTACCGTGGCGGGGTCGTAGTAGATCCGCTCGGCCTCCTGGACGACCTGCTTGATGGCCCAGGCGCTGCCGCGTACCGGTGCGAACGGCAGCAGCAGCACCTCAGAGATCAGGCCCACGTCGTCACCCCGCTCCGGTGTCCGTGCCACTCACCGCGGTGCCCGCTGGCTCGGCCGGGCCGGGCTCGACGAAGCTGTACGGCGGCAGCGGTCCGTTGACCCGCACCTCGAGGTGCGGCATGTCCTTGCGGAGCTGCTCGACCGCGGCCAGGAAGGAATCGGCCGACTCCCGGTCCACCAGGAAGGACACGTTCGCCAGCCAGCCCGTCGACTCGGGGCCCACGCTCACGTCGTCGGCGGCCGGCTCCAGGGCCCGCTGCACCGCGGCGCCGTCGTCGGCCTCCTTGGCCTTGACCGCGGCCGCGACCAGCTCGCCGAGCCGGATCTTGTCGTCGTAACTGCCGCCGCCCGCCTGCCGGTTGGCCTCCGCGAGCCCGCGGATGTCGGGGCTCTCGGCCATCACCTGGTGCAGGACGGCCTCTTCGACGTGATTGGCCTTGACGTTGTACTCGACCCGGTTGTCCAGGGCCTGCAGACGCTCCTTGTAGTGCTCGGCACGCTCGGCGAGCACCGCCGTGATGGAGTTGTCGTCCGGGGCGACGCTGCCGAACCGCATGGGCAGCACGCAGCCGGCCGCGCCGGCCTCACTGAGCACGTTCTGGTGGGCGAGCAGGTCCTTGCGCTTGGGCCGCAGCCCCTCGGGCGCCTCACTGACGACGGCCGCCAGGTCGCCCTCCCGCAGGATGCGCACCTCGCGGGGCGGATCGCCGACGCCGCCCATGCCCTCGGGCAGGGAGGGGTGCGAGCTCGCCGCGATTCCGTAGACGTAGGTGCTCACTCCTGCTCCTCCTTCCGGCGGGACGACGTGCTCTTACGGGCGCGCGGACGGGACTCGCCCTGACGCTCGGAGCCATCGTCACGCGCCTGCTTGAAGGCGTCGGAAATGGTCTCGGCGGCGCCGGACAGCGCCCCCTTGGACTTGCCGCGGGCGCCGGACTCGGTCATCTCCCCGACCAGGTCGGGCAGGCCCGGGTCCTTGCGCGGACCGGCCTCCAGGTCGAGCCGGTTGCACGCCTCGGCGAAGCGCAGATAGGTGTCGACGCTGGCGACGACGACGCGAACGTCGATCTTGAGGATCTCGATGCCGACCAGGGACACTCGCACGAACGCGTCGATCACGAGCCCCCTGTCCAAAACCAGTTCGAGCACGTCGTAGAGACCGCTGCTGCCGCCTCCGCCGCCGGACTGCTGTGCCGGTACGACAGTCATGCCGGATGTTCCTCCTCGTGTGTGGGTGCGGTTCGGTCGGGCGGCCTAGCGGCCGCCGGGCCTGCGCGCGTCGGACCGACCGCGTTCGTAGCGGCGGACGCGCCGGTAACCCGTCAGCTGCCCCTCTGCGTCGAGCTCCACCTGGTAGCTCGCCATCAGGCTCATCGTGTCGGGTACACGCTCGAGTTCGAGGACCTCGACCTCCAGCGCCCAGCCCTCCTCCGTCTGCTCGAAGGACGACACCGACTCGGCTTCCATGCCGGTGAGCTCCGCGAGCTGGCCGCGCGCCTGACGCAGCACCTCCATGGGCTTCGGCCGGCTGTCGGCCTTCTGGTTGTCGTTCGTCTTGCCCGATTTCTGTGAGTCCTGAGACTTCTGTGAACTCTGTGACTCTTGCGTGTTGTTTGTGTTCGACATGGCCACCTCCCCCTCCGTGTGGCCGCAAGAGTGTTCGCCAAACCTCTACAGGCGCATGCATCTGACACCCACCGGGAGATCGCCGCGAGGTCTCAGCCGCGCAGGGCGTTCAGCCGCCGCCGGGCCGGCCCCAGCGCCCGGCCGCGGCTCAGCAGGCCTGACCAGGGATTCGTGCGGGCCTGCTCGACGGCGTCGGCGACGGTCCAGCGGCGGGCGTGCAGCTCGGGGTCGTCCAGCTGATCCCAGGTGATGGGGGTGGCCACCGGCGCGCCCGGGCGGGGCCGGACCGTGTAGGGCGCGACGGCGGTCTGGGCGTAGGCGTTGCGCTGGATGTCGAGGTAGAGCCGCTCACCGCGCTCCTTCTTGCGGGCGGCGGTGGTGAGCCGGTCGGGGTGCGCGTCGGCGAGGGTGTCGGCGACGTCCCGGGCGAAGGCGCGCACCTCGTCGAAGTCGTGCCGGCCGTTCAGCGGCACGATGACGTGCAGCCCGCGTGAACCGGTGGTCATCAGCGCCGAGGGCAGGTCCAGCTCGTCCAGCAGCTCCCCGAGCAGCCGGGCGGCCTCCCGCACCGTCTCGAAGTCGTCCCCCGAGGGGTCGAGGTCGAACACCAGCCGGTCGGGGTGGTCGACGCTGTCGGCGCGGGACAGCCAGCGGTGCAGGGTGATGCTCGCCTGGTCGGCCAGGTAGACGAGGGTCGCGGTGTCGTCGCAGACGGTGTGGCGGACGGTGCCGCCCTCCTTGGCCACCTCGACCCGGGGGATCCACTCCGGGTAGTGCTCCGGAGTGTTCTTCTGCATGAACGTCGGGCCGTCGATGCCGTCCGGGTGCCGCTCCAGCATCAGCGGCCGGCCGCGCAGGTGCGGCAGCATGAAGGGCGCGACGGCCCGGTGGTAGTCCACCAGGTCGCCCTTGGTGTACTCCTTGGCGTCGCCGCCGCCGGGGAAGAGCACCTTGTCCGGCCGGTGCACCTCCACCGTGCGGCGGCCCGCCCGCACCTTGCGCGTGCCGTCGCCGCCGCTCACCGCACGACCGCCTCCTCGACCAGCAGCCGTCCGGCCGCCGCGATGGACTCCGCGTCGATGCCCGAGGCGCGCAGCTGCTCCTCCGGGGAGGCCGAGCCCGGCATGCTCCGTACGCCGAGCCGCACCAGACGCGGTACGGGGCGCCCGTCGGTGAAGGCGTCGAGGACCGCGTCGCCGATGCCGCCCTCGGGGTGGTGGTCCTCCACGGTCACCAGGCAGCCGGTCTCCTCGGCGGCCCGGCGCAGGGTGGCCCGGTCGACGGGCTTCACGGAGTACAGGTCGATCACCCGCACCGCGATGCCCTCCTGCTCCAGGGCCTCGGCGGCGGCCAGCGCCTCGTGCACGGTGACGCCCGCCGCGACGAGGGTCAGCCGGTCCTGGCCGGAGGAGCGCAGCACCTTGCTGCCGCCGACCGGGAACTCCTCGTCAGGGGCGTAGATCACCGGGCTCTCACCGCGCGAGGTGCGCAGGTAGCGCACGCCCTCCAGGCCGGCCATCGCGCCGACGAGCCGCGCGGTCTGGTTGGCGTCGCACGGGTACAGCACGGTCGAGCCGTGCACCGCCCGCATCATCGCGAGATCCTCCAGGCCCATCTGGCTGGGCCCGTCCTGGCCGATGGCGACGCCCGCGTGCGAGCCGACGAGGTTGATGCCGGAGCCGCTGACCGACGCCATCCTGATGAAGTCGTACGCGCGGGTCAGGAAGGCCGCGAAGGTGGCGGCGTACGGCACCCAGCCGCGGGACGCGAGCCCGACCGCCGAGGCGACGAGCTGCTGCTCGGCGATGTAGCACTCGAAGTAGCGGTCGGGGTGCTCCTTGGCGAAGAACTCGGCGCGGGTGGAGTCGCCGACCTCGCCGTCCAGGGCGACGATGTCGCCGCGGCCGGTGCCGAGGGCGGTGAGCGCCTCACCGAAGGCGTTGCGGGTGGCCACCTCCTCGCCCTTGTCCCACCTCGGGAGGTCGAAGTCCCCGGTGTGGACGGAGTGCAGCATCCGGGCGGCGGGCGGCTCCTGCACCCGGACGCGGATGTCGCGGGGGCCGCCGAGTGCGGCGATGGCCTCCTCGGCCTCCGGCAGCGGCTTGCCGTGCAGACCCTCGCGGTCCTGGACGCCTTCGACGCCCTTGCCCTTGAGAGTGCGGGCGAGGATCGCGGTGGGCTGGCCCCTGGTGGACAGGGCCTCCCCGTAGGCGCGGTCGATCGCGTCCACGTCGTGCCCGTCGACCTCGATGGTGTGCCAGTCGAAGGCCTGGAAGCGGCGGGCGTAGGCGTCCAGGTCGTGGCCGTGCCGGGTGGGGCCGCGCTGGCCGAGCCGGTTGACGTCGACGATCACGGTGAGGTTGTCCAGGTGCTCGTACCCGGCGTGCTCGGCGGCCTCCCACACGGATCCCTCGGCCAGTTCGCTGTCGCCGCACAGCACCCAGGTGCGGTAGCCGGTGCGGTCGAGCCGCTTGCCGGCCAGCGCGATGCCGACCCCGACGGGCAGTCCCTGCCCGAGCGAGCCGGTGGCCGTCTCGACCCATGGCAGGCGCTGCGGGGTGGGGTGACCCTCGAGGCGGCTGCCGAGCTTGCGGAAGGTGAGCAGCTCTTCGTCGTCGATGGCGCCGGCCGCCTTGTACGCGGAGTACAGCAGCGGGGAGGCGTGGCCCTTGGAGAGGACGAAGCGGTCGTTGCCGGGGTGGGCGGGGCGGTCGAAGTCGTAGCGGAGGTGGTGCGCGAGCAGGACGGCCATCAGGTCGGCCGCGGACATCGAGGACGTCGGGTGCCCGGAGCCCGCCGCGGCGGCGGCGCGGACGCTGTCCACCCGCAGCTGCTGTCCGAGGTCGGTGAGTTCACCGGTGTTCATGAGTCTCCTTTCGTGGAGTCGTCCGGGTCGTCCGGGACGTCGGTTCGCTTGACGGGGCCGGGGGCGGGATGGGGGGCCGGGGGCGGTCGACCGAGGTCGGGCGGGGGCGTGGGACCGGGCCGGTTCCTGTCGGGCTCACCGCCGGGCTGGCTCTTCGCAGGCCCACCGCCGGGCTGGTTCCTGGCCGGTTCACCGCCCGGCTGGCTCTTCGCAGGCCCACCGCCGCGCTGGCTCTTCGCTGGTTCACCGCCCGGCTGGCTCTTCGCAGGCTCACCACCGGGCTGGTTCCTGGCCGGTTCACCGCCCGGCTGGCTCTTCGCAGGCTCACCACCGCGCTGGCTCTTCGCCGGTTCACCGCCCGGCTGGCTCTTCGCAGGCTCACCACCGCGCTGGCTCTTCGCCGGTTCACCGCCCGGCTGGCTCTTCGCAGGCTCACCACCG